>JAWXBV010000035.1:0-16523 GCA_034440335.1 Nitrospirota bacterium
ACCCACCTCTTTCATGGGCTTCCAATCAGATGGCGCCAGGCCACGCTGAACAAAGCCCAACTCGAAACCAGCCGCACGCCGGGCTTCTGCCGGGAACTCTTTGAGGTCGTCAAGACTGGAACCGACGAACTCCAGAGGTTTCATATGAGAGACTATATAAGATGTGTGATTGGCATATCAATAAACTTAGATAAGTCTAAATGCTTTTTACTGCTACACTCTCACGGTTTCTTCGAGGAGCCCTCACGCCGCAGAAGCGCGAGGTAAGCCAGCGTGTCGGCGATCTCCTGATCCGTCATCCTTTTGTCCGGAAACATGCCTGTGCCCGGGTGTCCTTCCCTGATTGCACGCGCGCGCTGCTTGTCGGTCTTTAGGGATAGGACCTTTGGATTGCGGAGGTCGGTCGGTTGAGGCTTGAGCTGCGCGATGAGCGCGGTGGTGTCGGCTGTGAGTTTTGGCGGTTGGTCCTTGTTCCCATCAATGCCATGGCAGTACGAACACAGGCCCTTCCCGTTGAAGACCGCTCTGCCCCGCTCGGCATCGCCTGCCGCCGTGATGCTCTTGGGCGACGGCGGGGAACCGGCCCAGGCATTCATCTGAGAGATGTCTGTGAACTGGATCACCACTAACGGGAGGCAGGCGAGAAAGAGTCGTTGAAGAGCTGTACGCATCGATTCGATCATCGCATCACCCTTTCATGTAAGCAAAAAACATATGGCATCTAGCTGATGGCCAATGTCAGATCGTATGTAGGCCACAAAAAGAACGTTCCCTCGTTCATGCTATCAGCAATCAGCCATTAGCTCCTATCGTATGTCTTCAGCGATACGCCATCGGCCATATGCTCTTATCCCGTAAGACACGCCTCACGAACCGTTATGAACTGTAAACTCCAAATGACAGGCCACGCAGGCCTTCAGCACGTTATTGAGCTGCGGCAGAATCTGCTTCAGATCTTTCGTGGGGATGATGCGCGCCAACTCTTCCGCCGCCGCGTGATGCGCCATGGCCAAGTCGTGATAGGCTGGTGGAACATTCTCGGGCTGCTGACTCGCCTCGGGGAAGGGCGCGTCTTGGCGCGCCTGGGGCCGGGCGGGTGAGATGAGATGCCGATGCATGAAAAATCCCAGGTGGGATTCGGTCAAGCCTTTTGCCAGCTCGTAGTCCTCTTCCACCAACGCATTCACAATGACCTGGATGGTTTCCAGGTGCTACAACATCACCGCGCGATGTTCTCTTCCTGCAGTCGGAGCCAGCGGAATGGGATGCCTGGTATCGGACGTCAGATAGGGGTGAGACCGCTGCCCTTCGTGGTGATGTTCGGCCTTCGTGCAACCAGCGACAAACAGAACAGAGAGAATCCCAAGACCTGCCCCTCCAACGAGCACGTGCCTACCTGTGTATCTTGCTCGCGACACACTTTGAGACACTCCGAACACCTCTCAATAGAATCCAGCTGTTATTGCGATCAAGACAGACTGTTCCCCCCACCCACCAATCTGAGCCACATCCTCGTCGAAGGCTCGAATCACAGATGGGCCCGGACCCACTGCACGATGTCCTGCGCGCCGAGTGCCCCGGATTGCCGCGCCACTTCACGCCCTCCGCGAAGCAACATCACGGTCGGGATACTCTGAATGCCGAAGCGGGCTCCGAGCGCCTGTTCCTCCTCCCTGTTCACCTTGGCCAAACGAAGCTGTGGCTCCAGAATCTTCGCAGCCTGTTCATAGGCCGGAGCCATCATTCGGCAGGGCCCGCACCACGGCGCCCAGAAATCCACGACCAGTGGAATATCGCTTCGGATGGCGTGCAGGTCGAAGTCCCTCGCCGTCAGCGCAATCGGGTGTCCGGTGAACAGCCGCTCGTGACAATGGCCACATTGAGGGCCATCCGCAAGGCGTGCTGCCGGAACGCGATTGATGGTCTGGCACCGGGGACAGAGGATACGCATCAGGTCACTCATGGTCCAGGCCCGTAACAGTGTCGATCATGAGAACCTCAACGTCTGCCCAGGTTTCAACCACAGGCAACAGTGGAGACCGAAGAGCGGCCCGACGACTCGGCTCTCCCCGCGGCCCTTGTCCCGTAGGCCTAGTCCACAGCCAGGCCGGCTCGCTTCAGGCGAGCGCGCAACTGTTCGATCTGATTGAGCAGATCGAGCATCACTGCGGCCGCATCGAGACTGGCATCAAAGTCCCTCTGCAGCCGGGCGACTCGTCGAGCACAGGTGAGATCCGTCGCGTGAAATCGCCAATCCGTGGTCTCTCTCCCTTGCGGCGCCAACACGCCCACCGCCACCAATTCGACGATCCACTCTGACTCCGCCCCGCAGGCTCTCGCCAGCTCCTCGAGCGCCAGCACGCCTTCATCACCAACCACGCTCCCTGTCAGAATCTCGTTCTCCATATCCATCCCTTCAGACTCCGAGTGAGTGGCGTGGGTTGAAGGCCAGTTCCCGCGCCATAGTGCGATAGATCTGTTGAGCCTGTTCCGTCTCCGCTTTCGGAAGGACCACATCCAGGACAAGATAGAAATCCCCTGCTGGTTCGCCGGGAATGCCGCGCCCCTTGAGCCGTAGCTTTTGCCCGCCCTGCGAGCCCGGGGGGATTTTGACTTCCACCACGCCGGTCGGGGTCGGCGCTTTGACCGTGGCTCCGAGTGCCGCTTCCCAGGGTGCAAGCGGCAGGGTTAGTGAGAGATCGTGGCCCTCCACGCGGTACAGCGCATGGGGGTCAAAATGCACTTCCAGGTACAGATCGCCCCCGGGCGCGCCGCCCGCTCCCGGTGCGCCTTGGCCGGACAAACGGATCAGCTGGCCGTCACGAATGCCTTTGGGAATCCGCACGTTGAGCGTGCGTTCGCGCAGCACCACGCGCCCCTGCTCATCCAGTTGCGGCGCACGCAGGGTCATCGTGTGGGTGCCGCCGTGAAACGCATCCTCGAGCGCGATGAAAATCTTGGCATGATGGTCCTCGCCATGAGCACGGGTAGATGCGCTGTGACGGGAGAAGTTGCCGAACAGGGTCGAGAAGAAGTCGCTATAGTCGGTGGCTTCCCCCGCGGACGCGCCGCCGGGCGTGAACTCGAAGCCGGCAGCCCAGTCCGGTGGAGGGGTAAATTCTTGCCCCGCCCGCCAGCGATTGCCGAGTTGGTCATAGGCGACGCGTTTCTCCGGATCCTGGAGCACTTCGTAGGCTTCACCGATTTCCTTAAAGCGCGCTTCCGCTTGCGGCTCTTTACTCACGTCCGGATGATATTTTCGCGCCATCTTCCGGTAGGCGCTTTTGATGTCGTCGGCGGTCGCTGTGCGGTCAACCTCAAGGAGTTTGTAGTAGTCCTTAAATTCCATATCGATTCGTTTCCGGCTGTACAGTCAACCGCGTCATGGACTCCCCGGCAACCGGCTCACCTTGCCCTTTGGCGCCAGGCACAGATAAATCCTCTCTTTGATAGTCTTCAAAACGCGCCGCCCTCCCCACCCTCAACCATGAACGAGGCCGGTTTGCTCACTTATTTCCTCAGCGCTGCCCGGTTCTCCTCCGCCTGTTCGCACATCAGACACATAGCCGCCGCAGGGACTGCCTCCAGCCTGGACTGGGGAATGGCCTTTCCGCATCGCTCACATCGACCGTACTGCTCTGTCCCCAGCTTGAAGAATGCCCGGTCGATCGCCTCGATCTCGGCCTTTGCTCGCCCATCCAGACGATCAAGCAGCCGAACCATGGCCTCCTCCTGCCCTCGCTCCTCCGCTTCACTTTCAATATCGCGTTGGAACCAGCGCAGTTCCTCTTCAGTCTGAGCAACCTGACGAAACAAATCGCGCCGTTGGCTGAACAGCTTCTTTCGGATACCCTCGACCAGTATCATGGCAATACCCCTCCCTGACGACGGCCATGTCAGCTACAACATGTATCCATTTTCCCCTTCATCGTCTCTCGTCCGGCCTTGATCGCCTCCTCGGCATCCGCCGTTTTCTCTGCGATGAAATGCTCCCCACGCTCAATGATCTGATCGAGGGCGGCTCGCGCCTCCTTGGCCTTCTCCAGTACTTCCTCCTGAGTCCTTTTCGCATAGCCTTTCATGGCTCGTCGCGTTTCCTCCCCTGATTTGGGAGCGAGAAGAAGACCTGCCACCACTCCGGCCACAGTTCCTCCTAACAATGCGAGCACAACAGCTGATGCCGAACATTGTGTCTCTCGATTGTCCATAACCTGTCCTCCTTGGATAAAATAATAGGCGTTCTCTGCAGTTAAAAAGCGAAGACCGTGCCAGAAAAGCAGAACCAGGGAGTCGCCGATTGCTCTGATTTGACGAGGCCTTAAGGAAACGCGTGAAGAGGGGGAGAACTGCTCTGGGGCATTCCAGGCCTTAGGAGAAAGGAGCGCTGTCGCAAAAGGCGACAACCGGCAGATCTCGCCTTCCATCCGACGGCGCCAGACTCCATGATGCTGGAAACTTCATGTGAGGGATTCAACTGGGCGTACGACGCGTTTTCACTGGAATCGAGAACCAGGTGCTTGGTCTTTCAGTTCCGCTTTCTGGTTTATACGCTTCCCCAGACCAGCTTCACGCCGTTGTGAAGGAACATGACGATGGCGACCCCAATGGCGACGACTACGAAACTCTTCGTCAACGTTGTCGGCGAGACCTGTCGAACGACCCACGATCCCCCGGTCATACCCACGGCGCTTCCCAGCAGCAAGAGACCGGCGAGTGGCCAATCCATCTGTCCCGTCTGCAGATGGCCGACGAGGCCTCCGACGGCGACGAGCGCGATGATCAACAGGGAGGTACTCACGGCCATTCTCATAGGAAACCCGAGCACCAGCGCGAGCGCCGGCACAATCACAAAGCCACCGCCGACTCCGAAGAATCCGGTCAAAAGACCGACAGCCGCACCGATCAGCGAGACCTTGATCCAGCAGGAACGGGGAAACTGTTCGGCGCAACTTTCAGCTGAAGCATGCTCCCGCTGATGACCGCTTTGCCGCCACATGTGCCAGGCCGAGACGATCACCAAGAGACTAAACAGCAGGAGCACCATTTCCTCCTGCACGAACCCATGGCCGTAGGCGCCGCCCCACGCGCCGACTGCCCCGGTCGCGCTGAAGATCAACCCCGCTTTCACCTTCACCTCACCGGACGCTCTTCGTTGATACAGGCCGAGCCATGCGGAGACCGCCACCACCACCAGCGAGATAGCGGCGGCGGACTGTACCTTCACTCCGAGCACATACACCAGTAGCGGGATTGCCAGGAGAGAGCCGCCCCCGCCGGTGGCGCCAAGCGCCAGGCCAATGACTCCACCTGACAGAAGGGCTAATCCCGCTTGGTCAATAGTCATGGGTGAATAGTGAATCCTTGTCTGTCACGCGTTGGTCATTACTCGGAGAACAGTACTGGAACCTCTTGATTTGTCGATCGACTGAATGTTGAACATTCAACGGGCGAACAGATGCTTTCTCCTTCTGCTTTACACTGACTCCTCACGCCTCCGTCGTAAATCCCGCCTGTTTCCATCCCATCATCCCACCCATCATCACATGCACCTTGGGGAAGCCGGCTTGCATGAGAATCTGCGCCGCGGTATGCGCACGGCCTCCCGCTTTGCAGACCGTCACGATCTCCCGGTCGCGATGCGGCTCCAGCTCAGCCAGCCGGTGGGCCAGCGTGGTCACCGGGATGTTCGTTGCCCCTGCGATGTGGCCGAGTTCTTCTTTCAGTTCATGAGGGTCCCGCACATCGAGGACAAACAGGCCAGTCCCAGCGTCTAATTCTCGCTTCACCTCTTCCGCCGGTATACCAGCCACCTGCTGATCGTTCGCGCCAAGCGCCATCGTGCCCCTGACTTCACAAGCCGGTACGTCGACAGGAATCCAGGCAGCCTTGGGATCGCGTGCGCAGGCGTAGTTGGCTTTGAGCACGTCTTTCATCCAATCGGCGGGACCGAGTGTGAGCCCTTCCAGGTAGTCGATATATTCCTGCTTGGTGCGGGGTTTCAAATTGGGATTGCGGAGCTTCTGGTCTCTCACACTCGACGGTCGACGTCCCCGGTATTCGTGGGCCGGATACACGATGAGATGATCGGGCAGACCGAGCACCCGCTGCATACTGTCCCAATGCTCACCTGGATCGCCGCCGGGCAGATCCGTGCGCCCTGCTCCGGCATCGTCCAAAAACAGGACATCTCCGGTCAGAATACGATCCTCCAACACAAGCGCAATGCTGTCTTTCGTATGCCCCGGCGTGGTCATCACCTTCACCGGGATATGACCAAGACGACAGGCGAACCCGTCCGTCAGGTGAAAGGTCACGCAACGAGCTGGAGCCTTGTGGTGCATGACATATTCGCAGCCAGTCTGATCCTTGAGCGATGCCCCGCCGGAAATATGATCAGCATGAGTATGTGTATCAATGACGTGCGTCAGCGTGAGCTTCCGTTGATCCAGCGTCTTGAGGTAATCCTCGACGTGCTCCAGGACCGGATCGATGAGGACCGCCTCCCGGCTCTTTTCATCGCCGATCAGGTAGGTTCTGCAGGCATGGGGATTGAGTTGTTCAAAGATCATGACTCATTCTCTCCTTGTTGCACATGGTGTCTGTCGATGAGAGGCAGGGTTACGGAAAAGGGTTCACGGCTGTTCGTGCACGGTCACTTCCCGCATGCATGCGTCCGACGTTTCGGGCTTTCTATGCAAACGGTCGGCAGATCAGCCCTTCGCTGTATTTCAGGAGGTGAGCGCGAACAATCGTCAGATCGTCAGGAGTAGGAAACTCATGGGGCACACATAGCAGGCGATGAAGACCACTTACTGTTGGCCGAAGGACCGCACGTATCGGAGCACCTGCCAGGCTTCTTCTTCCGTCAGGACGAGCGGAGTAAAGGGAGCCATGGCCGTGCCCTTGCTGCCGTTCTTCAAAATCCAGAACAGTTCCCCGTCGGTTCGAGCGGCCTGCCACTCCTTGTCGGTGAAATTCCGCGGTAACGGACCTTTCAGAATGCCCGGCTCAATGTCGCTTCCCAGCCCCTTGCCGTCTTTCCCGTGACAGGTCACACAGAAGGCTTTCCCGTGGAAAAGCCTCTTCCCCTTCTCAATTGTTTCCTCGGTGACTGGAAGCGGATTCGTCCACGATCTGGCTTCCTCAATCTGGTCGATCGGCACTCGTGGTTTGAGTACGGCTTCATCTGCCCCGAAGGCCGGAATACTCCAGGTGCCCAACGCTGCAGCCACAAGCACCGTGAACAGGCGATACGCATGCATGATTCTTCCTCTCATCTCGCAATCTATCGAGATCGACGGGGGATCGACAGGGACCAGCCAGCTTCACAGAGGACCAGGCTGGCCCCCTCAATTGACCCTACTTGTTGTCGGAATACCCAGGGAACTTGTGCCCGAGAGACGTCGGGAAGCTCACGGTGCCGTCCGGGAATTCCTGCCCATGTTGCCACAGTTGATAAATCACACCGTCGGTCCCTGCGGCGATTTCCGCTACCTTGGCGGCCTGTTCACTAGGCATATCGAGAATTTGGACGCGGCCTGTCGCGATCTCGGCTTTGTGATCGTGGAAATGCCGGTGCCACTGAATGGCAGGAAGCTTTCGCGTCAGATCTTTGGCGACAAAATACTCAATCGCCACTAACGGGGCCTTCGCATCAGTCGATTCAAACAGCAGGCATTGAAGAATCTTGTCTGAAATCCCCTTACAGTAATGATGGTACGGCCCCCCCGTCGTACCGTCCGCCATCATGTGCGGCGCCTGCACATGAATGTCGTATCCAAGCGCAGGGCTTGTTGGTTCACCGCTCACCGCCTTTTGAGGGACGATCCCGCTACACCCGATGGCAGCAAGCGCGATAACGGCTAATAGTCCTCTTCGCATCACTATACACCTCCTTAGTTAGGGGGATCTTCGCCCAGTTCATCCAGGCCGAGTAAGACCCTGCACATTCGACTGACTGTAGGATACAGGGAGTTTCAAAAGGATTCACAAATTTCTTAGCCAGACCTGTGGGAAACGCGGAACGGGCGAGACTCAAAAGAGTGTACTGTGAGAATTTCATGCATCGCACCCGCGTACCGGATGCAGGCCTCATCCTCGCAATCTCCCGACGACTATTCATCCATGCCGCCCATGCTACCTCGTGATCCGCCGCGTCCCATGCCGCCGCCTGGTCCCATCATGGGTCCCATACCCTCTCCATGTCCCATCATGCCAGGCCCATGCTCACCGGCGAAGCTGCGCGCATACTGGATCAAGGCCCAGATCTCTTCATCCGTCAGTTGCCCGACAAATCCAACCATACTGGTCCCGGCAGATCCGTGTTTGATTACCCAAAAGATTTCCCCTTCCGTCCGATGGCGCCAGAATCCATGGTGCCGGAAATTGCGAGGCGACGGTTTCAGCTGGGCCGCCAGCGGCCCATTGCCGTCCCCATCTTTCCCATGACAGTTAAAGCAGGCGCCCTTGCCGTGATAGAGCGCCTTACCCTGCTCGATGGCTTCCGGGGATTTCGGCAGGGGGCTCGTAAGAGCCCGCGCTTCGGCCAGCTTGTCGGCGGGCACCAATTGCTGCATCATGTGCCGTTCGGCGGCCCAGGCAGGAATGGCAAGCGAAATCGCTGCGACCAGCAACGGGAAGATACTCAGCTTCATCACCACCCTCATTTATAGGCTGTTAAAAAGAGGCGAACCGACAGTGCCTATCGTGTCGCGTAATCGAATAGGCCGCCTTCCCATTCACTTCGACCGAAAGATTGAGAAGTCGTTTCTCTCCCATCACCTTCACCGCCTCGTCGATGCTGGGATCGAACGTGACCGTAAAACGATCCTTGGCCATGACATCCCCTCTCGTCAACTGGTTCAAGTTCTTCTTCGCCTCACGCGCGCGAAGGAGAATACTGTAGGCTAGTGTTGGTGCTCAGCTGCCCCCTCTTTCCCTGCTCCTCCACCTTTCCCATGCTCCCCGCCTTTCATTCCACTCATCCCGCCAGCATGATGGCCTTCTGCCCCCATCATCTTTTCCATCATCTTGTCCCGCAGTGCCTGTTCTTTCTCACGCTGTTCGGGAGTCAATAGCGCTATCTCGTCGCGCTTCGACTTGATCGTCACAAACACAAGACCGCCTTCTGCCTTCTTAAGTTGGTCCACCTTGGCCTGGATCGCAGCCAAGTCAGCCTGCTCATCCTCGACCAACGCCTGTAACTCGAGTGTTGCCACCTTGATATCGGCCTCCGCTCTGGCTTGCGCGCGACTCAGATCAAGCTGCATGGTTTTCAGCTTGCTGATTTGCTCCGATGTGAGGCCGATCTCCTTCCCATGTTTAAGGAGATGCTTCAGCTCATGGCAATCTTGTTCTTGCAGTGTGCTCTGGTCGTGGCCTTCATGCATTGTACTCATCATGTGGCCGCCCATCATGCCCATCATGCCTCCATGGTCCCCATCCGCTCCGGCAATATGGACGTTCGCGCCGAGCAGTCCCACTGATCCCAATAAAATGATCGCTGCATATCGAGAGACATTCATCATGACTGGTTCCTCCTACATTCGTTGTGGCTTCGATTGACCTTGCTCTTGTGCCTGCCGCCTTCGTCCATTCGTTACAAATCCAGCACCACCATTTTACGGTGGAATCGCGTGATCACGTTGGGATCCGGCGCCAGGCGGATCGGGGCTTCGTCCTTCCCGTTGTACGGCAACAAGTTCAGCACGTACCGGAGACTTTCCAATCGGGCCGCCTGTTTGTCGTTGGCCTTGACGATAATCCAGGGACTGAATGTCGTGTGGGTCTTGCTGAACATCTCCTCTTTGTAGCGGGTGTAGGAGTCCCACAGCTCTTGCGCCTTCTCATCGACCGGGCTCAACTTCCATTGCTTGAGCGGATTCTGTCTGCGCGCCTCGAATCGCTTGGCCTGCTCCTCCTTCGAAATCGAGAACCAAAACTTGATGATGGTCACCCCGTCTTCATAGAGCATATGTTCGAATTCCGGAACCTGCTGCAGAAACCGCTGGTGTTCCTTCTTGCTGCAGAATCCCATCACCGGTTCGACCACCGCGCGGTTGTACCAGCTGCGGTCGAAGAACACGATCTCGCCCTTGTTGGGCAATTGGCGAATATAGCGCTGAAAGTACCACTGTCCCCGCTCCTCATCCGACGGTTTGGGCAGCGCGACCACCCGCATGGCGCGAGGATTCAGGTGCTCGGTAAAGCGGCGGATCGTGCCACCCTTCCCTGCCGCATCTCGCCCCTCGACCAGGATCGCAATCCGTTCTCCGTGGCTCTGCACCCACCGTTGAAGCTTGACCAATTCAACTTGCAATTGCCGCAACTCTTGCTCGTATAGCAGCGTGTTGCGCACCTCCTCGATATCGACGGCTTTATTCTCCAGCAGTTGGATGAAACCTTTTCTTGTGTTGATTCTCCGGAGATCGTCCTCAGTCAAGGCGCTGCTCAGTTCGCCGATACGTCCGAGCTCCTGCCCGACAGATCCGCTGCGCGGCGGTCGATAGCCGTCCCCTTCCCGCGGCACCATCGTGGGAATGGTCTCCAGCTCATTGGCATTGAGACGCCCGTCCTGTTCGATGAATTCACTTGTGTTCGCCTCATCCCGTCGACCAGTCCGGACTTTTGACTTCCCGGACGATTCGCCATCGGTCGCCATACAGCAATCCCTTTCAATGAAGGAGAATCAGAATGCCACGTTGCGGTCGCGCTCAGCGACGGCCCTGATATAGTCCGGCATACCCTTGATCGTCGCACCCGCGACGAGATCTCCGGCACCGATCTGCCGCGCCACGGCGCAGGCCCCGCAGACCCAGATGGGAATATTCGCGGCTTGCAAGGCCGCCAGAAGGTCTTTGAGCGGCGTCAGGTTCACTCCCGTCACATGATCGGCAGTGCCTTTGCGCGCAAGCGTGACCGCTTCATTCCAGAGCCAGAGTACGACGTCATGTCCTTGCTCCTTCGCAACCTTCGCTGCCATGAACGGCAACGTCGCCATCGTGGGATCGTCCGTACCTCGACTGCCAGAAATAATAAATGTCGCCATAATCTGCTCCTTGGACAAGCAATCAGCTGTCAGCGATCAGCCATCAGCTTCCGGCTGACCGCTAAAGGCTGACTGCTACTTGGCTAATGAACGAACATAGTGAATCAACTGCCATACCTGGTCATCCGACAACCCGGTAAACGGCATCATCCCCGTTTCTCGCGAACCATGTTTGATAATCCAAAACAGTTGGCCGTCGGGAATGTTCTTCATCATCGACCCGCATGTAAAGTTACGAGGCGGCGGCACCAAGGCTGCCCCCATGATTCCCTTCCCGTCACCCTGTTCTCCATGGCACAGCGCGCAGGCAACTGGCTGCGCCGTCTTGAGGAACAGTGTCTTCCCCTCCTGGATCGTACCGGCAGATGCGGGGAACGGATTGGTCTTGGCCAAAAATTCCTCCGGCGCCTTGGCTGTCTTACGTTGCTGCTCACAGGTTCCCCCTTGGCCCCCGCTCGGAGCGGTCGCCATGTCCGGCACCCCTTTAAACGTCGCCTTCACGTAGGCGATCACATCGGCCACGCCCTGTTGACCGATCGTCAAATTCCAATAGGGCATGTTCGGCGATTTACCTACTGCCGGCCCTCCATGATTGACGACGTTGTAGAGATATTCGATCGGGAGTTTTTCAAATGGAATGTTGGCATGAATCGCCGGCTTGGGTTCCAGCCCGGAAGCTGCCGGTCCGTCGCCTTTGCCCGTCGCGCCATGACACTGCGAACAATATTCTTGATAAATCACCTTTCCACGATCCGCGCTGGCCATCTCAAACTCCGGGCTCGTCCAGGGCTCGTAATACGTGAAGTCCTTCACCCCCTGTACCATGAGGAACCCGATCACCGCGCGAAGCTGCGGCTCCGTCGCGTCGGCCAAAAACTCTCCGCTATGTGGTGTGAAGTCTTGCGGATTCTGCCCAAAGCGGAAGAGCCAATCCTGGTCGTACCTCTGTCCGGCCGCGACGAGCGATGCGCTTTGCGGACCACCGATGAACTTGCCGTTCTCTTCGATCACATGACAGCCGAGGCAGGCGTGCGCCTTGTAGGCCACCCCACCAAACGTCGCCTCGAACTTCGTCACCTTCGACAGATCGAACGCGCCGACTTTGACTCGCGGATCCTTGTGATGGATGGAAAAATAATCGGCGATGGCATGGGCCTCCGGCTCAGTGACCATCGGATGCTTAGACGCAACCTCGGTCAGATCCCATCGATAGCCTTTGGCATAGAGTGGCGCTTCTTTGCCCGTCAGCCACCTGATCAACCATGGCCGCTGATATTTGCTGCCGGCCCAGATAAGGTCGGGCGCCTTCAGATTAAAGCGCGAATCCGGCTGACCCTCCAGCCGATGACATTGCGCACAGGTCTGCTGGATCATGTCTTTCGCGCTCGCCTGATCGCTCGCGAACGACAGCTGAGGGAACGACATCAGCCCCAGCAGCATGAGTGTTGCGCCTCCAATGGCCACTCGGAATCTTGTTTTCGTCACCGCGACTCCTTTCATCATGGTTTCTCCCCACGGTGATGGGGATTGAGCTCGATCGCCACGCCTGCAGGCACCGCGAGGGATTGATGCACGGTGCAGCCATGCGCAACCTTGAGGAGTCGCTCGCTGTGTTCGGCTGTGAGACGATGCGGCAAGTGAATCGCCAAAGTGATGTGACCCACCCGATGCGGCTGTTCCGCCATGGTCCATTCCGCCTCGACGCTCAATCCTTTGGTCGAGATCTGATGGCGGTCGCAGTACCGGCCCACGAAATACCCGACGCAACTCGCGAGGGAGCCGACAAAGAGTTCGACAGGACTCATCCCAGCATCCTGCCCTCCATCCTCGACCGGCTGATCGGTCACCACTCGGTGCTTGCCGCTGGTAATGTCGTACCGAGTTCCACCATGGTATGCGACTGTGAGTTTCATGCCGGCCTCTTCAACGTCGTTCTGGAATGGAGTTGCTGGTTTCTAGGTGTGTTTCAAGTTTCATGTTTCTAGTTTCAAGTTTGACCTCGGAATTCCATCAATTCGAAACGAACCTCTTGAAACCAGAAACATGAAACTAGAAACTCAAAATCTGAATCGCTTCACGTTTCACGCCTAGTACGGCGCATCCGCCGGCTTGCCGCCCTTCGGCCAATCGTTCACTTTTCCGGGGAAATCTGGCCGCGGTTGAGCATTGATATAGGCCGCGACATCGTAGGCGTCATCGTCCGACAGGCTCCAACCCCAGCTGCGCGGCATATTCGATTTGATGAAGGCGGCAGCCACGCTCACCCGTGCCATGCCCGCGCCAATGGTGTAGGACTGGGGTCCCCACACAGGCGGTGCCGCCATCGTCCCCAAGCCGTCGGTGCCGTGACAGAAGACACATTTGCTCGCAAACACGTTCTTCCCGTTGTTTGGATCGAGTGGACGCCGTGAGTCAATGCGCTGGAGGCTCCGCCAGGGCAATGTCGCACCGCTCGGTACTCCGCGCGAAAGCCAGGTAATATAGGCCACGACCGCCTGTAGCTTGGAGCTGTCGGGCGGGAATGCGCGCCCATTTAAGCTCCGCTCCATACACTCGTTGACACGATCGGCAAGCGTGTTCACCCTCGCGCTGCGGGTGCGGTACTCAGGATAGACCGATGCAAGGCCGACGAACGAAGCCGCGTTCGGATTGAGCCCGCCGTCGAGATGACAGTTGGTACAGTTCAGGCGATTGCCGACATAGGGTCGAGCATATTTCTGCGTATTCACAACGATCTGATAGCCGAGCCGGATCTGTTCGCCCAGTCGGCTGCCTGGAATGGTTTCGGGGGAAGGCGGAGCGAATTCTATCGGCGCGCTGCTTGTCTGCTCAGTCCCGCGAGGCTCCTCTATCGTGACCAGAGGCTTCTCGCCTGAACAACCCACGAGCACTATCATCCAGAGAATAGACGGCAACAGCCACATCATGCTCCCTTACATGTGCCAAGACCGTGCCACTCGCAGGGATAACCGCTCTATCGCCTTATCCTGTTAAATCACAGGATTAGGCGCCAGACTCCGAACGCTCTGAGGCCAAACGCGACAGCACCGACCTTATCATTGTTGCGGGATGCCACAGAAGACCGGCAAGGGGCGAGAGGATCGCCGACTGGCCTTCGTAGCCATTTCGGCTACGAAGGCCGTGAGCGACAGGCTATCCGGCAAATGAGAAAAGTGAAGATGAGATCAAGCGTAGGCGAGCGTTCACTCCTTCACAATCACGCCGCAGGCGATGCGGGGTCCGCCCGGTGCATCCTTTGTCGTCGGATCCGGCAGATACTTATCGTCAAACTCATGGATGATGAACGCGCTCCCATCCTTGTCGAAGAGGGTGTTCAGCCCATCGGACAGAGTCACCCTGCTCGTGATCGTATACAGCGACCCCTTCTGGTCATCGTTCACGGAGAGGTTCTGGAGATCGCCGAGATGGTAGGGATGGTTCCCTAATCCGGACGTCACGTTCGCTTCCGGATTGATTGCCGCATCCACATTCCCATCATAGTGCCCCTTAGCCGCCGCAAAGGGCTCGCAGTTGCCGACTTCGTGAATGTGGATCGCATGGCGTCCAGGCTTCAACTTGCTATCCGGCGTGCCGGTGAGCTTCAACTTGATCCTGACGCGCCCTTCAAACTTCTCGTAGAGATCCGCTTCTCCCGTAATGCCGGGTCCGGCGATGATCGCCTTCGCGTGCATGGGTTTTTCAACCTTACCCGTGTAATAAGACGAACAGCCGGCAAGCGGTACGAGCGCCGACATTACAATTGCAGTTCCCACAAGTATCCGATTCATGTACCCTCCTTGGTTATCTAACAGTCACAGCGCGAGACTCCCTCTATTGAAAGCCACGCGCCAAGATCTCCTCGCTTCAGTATAACGATTCTCAGCATCCTCCAGCACCTACTCAACCGCGCTCGGCCTTCTCATGTTGCGGTTTCTCTGGACGCTCCGCACGCATTTGCTCCCGAGTCCGCTCCTGCTCTTTCACCTGATCCTTGTCTTTCAACCGATCTCACGTCTGAAGTATGTGCTTGTCCAGGAGTAGCTCGTCTTTCCTTAGCTGATCACGTCGCGATCTTGCGCTGACGAGATGGCCACTACACCAACCGGCAACAGCATGATTCCTATTGCCGCAATGGAAAGAGTTGTTCTGGACTGTATCTGGCACCTCCCTGAGCACATGGGCGCGTGCGACATAGCTCACAGTAATAGTAACCCCATAGCCTCCCGTTTCACGTTTAACGCTCCACAGAGAATCGGTACACATCATGACAAGCGGTACAGCGAGCGGTCATGCTCGATAGGCGCTGCAGAATCTGTTGCGGAGTCTCTTTCTGAACAATCGCGTCTGCGAGGGCGTCCATGTCCTTGTGGATCGACATGCCCATTTGCTTGAACGGCAGCGGCAGCTTCGCCATGAGCGCCGGATTCACGTCCGCAGCCATGTCCATTCCTGCTGAGCGCGCCGCCTGTTCCATCTGCGTTCGATCCGCCTCCTGACCCTGGCCAGCCAATCCTGTGACCACACCATGGACCGCCTTCAGGAGCGTCCGCATCTCGCCCAAGATCAGATCTCGTTCTGCCGGCGCTAAGACAATCTGCGTCCGTCCGTCTGTATCTTGCGTCGTCCACCCCTGCACGAAGAACCAGCCGGCAACCCCAATCGTCACGATCCATAGGCCCAACGCGATCCGACAGAGCGTCGATTTCATCGTAGTCCGCTGCCCATGTCGCCGGTTCCTTCGGGAGCCAGCGTTCGCACATAGGCGAGCACATCCCAAATTTCATCGTCTGTGAGTGCTTCCCGCCAGGCCCCCATCGCCGTATTCGACTTGCCGTCATGCACGCTCTTAAACAACCTCGCATCCAACTTTCCTTGAACCGCCGGAGACGTCAGGTCGGCGACCGGAGGAGTAAACGTCATCTGCCCATTTCCCTTCCCATCGACCCCATGACAACGGATGCAGATCGTCGAATAGATGACCCTGCCGCTCAGCACATCACGCTCCGGCTGAGACACATTCAAGTCTTTCAGGCTCGGCCCCCCGGCGTACCCCAACCCCGTGATCCCCGCAAACGCCAACAGCGCAACTCCGATCAGTACAGCTTTCATCACATCGCCCCCCTGCCTTCTTATCCGTCGAATAGCATTGCGAGGGAGATGCCAGGCAGACGTGGAAATTCGCGCAGCTAAACCTCAGCACAAACAATGTCTTAGGAGGTAGGGCTGGAAGGTAGCGCGACCAGATCGCCGCAACTGGCGAGAAAGACCCCGCTGAGAATCTGGTCACTGTCGCAAGACGCCACAGGCTGGAGAGGGTCAGACGTCTACGGTCGTTAGTCTTAACGACTCAGGTAAATAGGCTGACGGCTTTTAGCATGTGGGGTATCCAGCTATTTACGGTAACGCCGTTCGCCAAGGATGAGTTGGCACGGAAATATCCAGTGAAGCTGGGGCTTTATTGCGAAGATTGGATGGC
>JAWXBV010000036.1:0-9999 GCA_034440335.1 Nitrospirota bacterium
CGCAGCGCTGCGTCAAGAGGGTTTGTGCCTGGCTGGGCTCCGAGGGCAAGGCTCCCAGGCTCTCGCTCAAATTGGACGTGGGGCTCTGGATCGTCACCGTGCCATTCAAGCCAAATTGCGACGAGGCGCTCACGAGGCTGGTGGAATCGGCTACGAAGAGGGGAGTAAAGATCGCGATGTTGCCCCCGGCGCCTTGGACCGCCTGCGCAAGAATCTGGCTGTTCTGAAGAGTTACGACATTCGGGTCGATGCTGATGTTGCCGCCGTCGAGAAACGCCGAGGCATTGACTTGGCTGTTGACCAGCCTGATTTGATCGAGCGCATTGATTTCAATATTGCCGCCCCCGGCCCGGTTGGACTTCGTCGTCACCGAGCTGTTCCCTGCTTCAAATCTGTTGCCCGCATTGATCAGAATGTTGCCCGCATCCGCGTCGCCGATGCTTTCGGCGGAGATGGATGCTTTGCTTCGTAGATCGACCGATTGGAAGGCCGTGAGGGTGATACTTCCGCCAGTTGCTAATGCATCTGTGCCTGATGTCGCGGCGGAGATGGTCCCGCCGTTCTGGAGAGTGACGGAGTTGGCATTGACGAAAATATTCCCACCTACACCGCTGCCCTGTGTGTTGGTGAAGATACCGCTTCCGGGGCCGTCGACCAGGACGGACTGAGCCGATCTCTGCGCGCCTTCGATGGTCACATTCCCGGCACTGCCGGTAGGGGCTAGTTCCGGGGATTCTGGAGTGGCGAAATTCAGACTGCTGCTCTTGAGTTGGCCTCCATTGAGCAAGTTCACGGATGTCGCGTTGATGGTAATTGTACCGGCGTTGCCTGATGCCTCGGTACTGGTCGAAATGACCCCCCCGCCAGTAACCGTCATGGTAGGAGTGATAACGGTGATATTCCCTGCATTTCCTGTGTCGAATGCGCTGCTCTCAAGACTGCTGAAAGAGGAAATTTGAACCGATTCACCGGCGTCGATCTTCATGTTCCCGGCATGGCCCCCGGTTCCTGACGTCATCATAGCTCCGCCATCTGTCAGCGCCATCCGTTCCGTCATGACGTCGATGTCGCCTGCGCGACCTTGTCCAGATGTCGTGCTCGTGACTGAGCTCTCGCCCGAAATGGTCACGTCGCCGGCGCGGCTGCTGGAACCATTAAGCCCACGCATGGTGATATCTCCGCCTCTCCCTGACCGCGACGTCTCGGAAGAAACGCTGCTTTCGATTCCGCCAGAATTCGACCCTATGGCGATGGTGTTCCCTTCGAGAAGGATGTTTCCAGCGTTTCCTGGCCCCTGAGAGAGTGAAAGAAGATTACCATGCTGCAGCTTGATGCTTGGAGCATGTAGCCAAATCAACCCGCCGTTCCCTGCTCCGCCTCCAGAATCAAAGGAGGTGCTGTTGATGCTGGAATCAACTAGCGCAATACTTTCTGCAGTGACTATCACGGATCCGGCATTCCCCGGCCCTGTCGTTGCTGCCGTAATCGCGCTCCCATTGTTGAGGACGATGTTGTCTATACCACTACTACTGTTTCTGGAGGTACTGAGCACCGCGTTGGATACCTCTAACACAAACTGCCCCCCACGAATGAAGACCGTGCCGGTTCCACTCACGTCAACTATGGAGTTTTGGGCGAGACGGACAGACCCGGAAGATGCGAATGTTGCACCATCTATATTCGGGGCAGGCTGAAGGCGGCCAATTAGAAATTCTCCAGGTGATCTGGCGCTGGCTAACCGAATTTCGCCGTTCGGTGCGGATAGGCGAGCGGGTTGAGACAGGCCATTTTCCAACGTGCCAGACTGGATTGTGATATTGCCACCGACAAGCGAGATGCTTTGCCCGTCTGTGACGGAGAACTGGCTCCCCAGAACTGTGATGGCGCCAGGATTCGATCCCAAGAATCCAAACGAAGCTACCGGCAGAGCAGTCAGAAGAGCATCGGCCGCCGCATTTGGAATTGCGTTGAATTGCGCGTTGTCCGTGAGTTTGAGATAGTCGGCGCTGGTGAAAGCCACCATGCCGCCCACATTCACGGTCGCGTTCGGCCCAAACAAGAATCCGGCCGGGTTTATCAGAAATAGATTCGCGTTACCGAATCCCTCGGTCTGGATTGCCCCAAAGATGTTGGAGATGTTTCCACCGGTGACTCGACCAAGGATGTTCGATGTTGGGAGACCCAACTCATTGAGAAAGTTGGCGACGCTGTGGGTGGGAAGGCCGAACTCACCGAAGCTGTGAAACAGATTTGCTCCGTCTCCTGGTCTGGTTCCACCGGTGATGTCGTATTGCACCTTTCCGGCAGGTGGAGTGGCGGAGAGGTTGATCTGCGTGTTCAGTCCAGACGTGGTAATCGGAGACGTCTGCGCCAATGCACTCCCAACCGAATAGCACATGATGAATAGCCAGGCCAGTTGGAGTAACCGGCAGGCGGCGACGACCGAATAGACTCGATATGTAAAAGCTGGCAGGTTGAAAAGTCTCATGATTAATTCTGTTTGGTGCTGGTTCGATAGCCCATGCTATCCGAGTTCTCTGAGTACGAGTATATGAACGGTATCCGATTAACTCACTCTCCGAAAAGCGCTGCGCTTAGAAGCCCGCCAGAGTGATCTGGCGCAAACTAAATCGTATCCGATGTCTGAGTCGTGGCCGATGCGGCCGGTTAAATTTCACAGTCTACTATTATGTTCTTCACGAGTGAACACTCGACACCATGATCGTTGTCAGCCTATTAACGCCACATGTTCGCAGCCTTGAATTGCTATGTTTTTACCCGAGCTTTATCTGAATAGATGCCTTCTATGAATTCATCACCAGTTTTAGTCCTGCTTTTAAAGAACCCGATGACTTGGGCGAAGATATGTTGCTTTACAGGAAGAAGATACCTAGGGATAGTCATCTCTGTTTTAGCGCCGACACTTTGACTGACGATCTCACCCCGGGTTGGTTCATCATCCTCGTCCGGTTGATGGAGTTTCGCTTTTGTTCCTACAATTAGCCACCACTCCGTAATGGTAACATTTTCAGGATTGGCAACCATAACCTCATTGAAGATGCCCCATGGTCCCTGTATTGGCCCCCATGTTACCTTTAGTCCCTCACTGTTGAGGCTGAGTTCGATATTTGGCCTATCGATTTTTCCTTGCATGGCAGGACTCCTCCTCTGTATCAATTTGGTCAAGCGGCTGAGAACTTTTTCTTCCCCCTCACTGCGATTTGTCCCGGGCCAACCTTATGTCGGCTAGGGAGTAGATGTGAAGGTGGTGATGGTGCTATACACCGTGTACCACGTGCCTAAGTTTGTTTTCTTGTACTTTGGCCTCGTATAGCAAAGCGTATTACCACCAGGGTGATACACTCCAGTATCCTGAACCGTAGGTGCTGGGAAACCGTTGCCGCGGTTGCCGCCTGCATATATGTCGTCGCCACCAGCTGAATAACCGACGATGACTTTTGATATAACGTATTGGACTACTTCCATATTCCAATTGAAGGTTGTGTTAGCCTTGGCTTTGGCTGCCCCATTAGCGGGGTTAATTACAATGGGCATTGTTCTCTCCTATTTTTTGGGGGTGGGCATGAAGATGGCGTCAGAGACCTTTTTTCGCTTCGTACTGATGTGGGTGGAGAGCGCGATGTGATCATGATTACGGTTCCACATTGGTTCCCTCTGCTTGTCCAAAGCCGATACGCTGGTGATCGGGAGATAGAAAGCTTCACCAAGATCTGCCAGGATGCCCCGCTCGGAAGAGCGGGGAGGAATGGCAGCCCGTAGCGAAGCGGAGGCACATTCCCTCTTGGTTTACAACAGCCCCGCCTGGAAGGGCGGGGTTCTTTACTTTGGGGGAAGCCTGAGGCGCGGTTATCGTCATGGCCGGTCCCTGTGAAGGTCCAGTGAGAGAAACGAGTCATCCAAACAATTACGTACCATTACATGTGTCCTCTAACTAGGCTTGTGTGGCATTTTCCGCAATACCACTTTAGTAGGGGTATTGTGGGACTTGGCGCCTATCATTCATGGGGCATCATCTCTATTTCGGCGCGAACCATAGTGCGGATTCTTTCCCTTAAGGAATCGATAGAGGGAGGGAGCCGCAGCTCCGGGTCTCGCAGAGCCGGGGCTCCCGTGGCGTTGACGCTCAGGCAACCTGGAGCCGAGCAATCAGGGAGGAGGATCTGATTGGGTCTGCTCCAGAATCACGTCGCCATTGGGTTCTTAGGTGTGAGTCCTCGCCATTGAGTGCTCAATCGTAAGCCCCATGAGCGATGATCGACTGCGCGTCCCGCTCCAAATCAGTTCTTCTACATCTTCTCTGCCGGTTTTACTGATGCTTTCCATGACGAGGCATAACGCAATCACTGTGCCAGTGGAGTTCTCTCGCCGGCTTTGGGAAATTCTTTGTGATTATTTTCAAAATTCTCAGGCTTTTGCGCTATCGGAGGGAAAGGCGCAGGCAGCGTACGATGACCTGCACGATTTCAACTGAATCTATTTTGATTCGAATAGAATCCAATTGGATTCAGTTGCACGTGGGACCTGTAGGGTCGCTCGTAGGCGTGAAACTATTGAGGTAGGTGAGGGAGGCTGAAGGCGGGTGTGTTCAGATCTTCGAACTCCGGTCTTCAGCCTTCTGAATGCGCCTGCTATTCACGTTGCGCGCTCCACGAGGAACGCACGCTTGGACGATTTCCAAACGAATCGGCATGAATGAAGTGGGCGTACAGTGTGCGATGGGGGAGGGAGCCGTTGATTGATGGTCGAATGCTCGTCCTGCCGACTATAGAGATCATACAGGCTCCGGTATCCCGACGCAGAGCCACGTCGCAAGAATTCACGAATCACGATCTACAGAGTCTTTGCCCACCGGAACCCGGCGCCGAGGCCCCGGAACGGTGGCAAATGGATCTCCCGGTCTGCGGAGCGCAGGGCTTCCGGACCGCTGCCCCACGAACCGCCACGGATCACTTTGGAGTCGCCCACTTGTTGGCGGTCCTGTCGGATTCTTCGACGGGCTGGCCTGGTAATAGTCTGGGTCATACCAGTCGCTGACCCCTTCCCAGACATTCCCGACGCTCCAGTCCGGCGGGGCGGCCTGGGACGTCGTGTCCAAGAATCTCGCATAGTGCCCCACCGACACTTGGTCCGTATCCATGCTTGTCGAAGAATAGAGATGGATCGATCTCCGTTCTTTCAGACGGTCGTTCTGTTTCCCTGCTGCGTGGACTTGATCCCGCCCTCTTGAGTCCCGCCGTGCGCCCGTTCCTCTTTCCGTCCCGTGAGGTTCCAGTCTCGCTTGCCGGCGTCTCACGCTGATTCCATTTGTTTGGCTCATCTAGCCCGCATTATTCATGAACGTTTCTGCTGCAATCGCGGATTCGCCGCTACGACAAGCCTGGACGCGGTGAACCCGGCGTCCCGGCAGGCGGGCTCGCCGCTCGGTCGGTCAACATACTGTTCTAGTATGCCTCCCTTCCTCACGGCTCCTCGCGCCTGTCTCGCTTGGCGACTGCGCGATTTCACGACGAACCGTCATGAATCATGCGGGCTAGTCTGTCTGGTTTCTGTGGTTCAACTCAATACACAAAACAGACCAGACAAACCAATTCATGAAACGTCTATTGCAATCGCGGATTCGCTGCTGCGACGAGCCTTCGGTCGACGGGCTCGCCCCTGGGACCCTCTACGTACTGCACGAGTAGGCTTCGGGAGTTCACGGCTCCGCGTGTCCGTCTCACAATGCGATTGCGCGATTTCGCGACGAACCGTCATGAATAATGAGGGCTAGAGGACCAGCCTGCGGTCCGTCGCCCGCATCATCGGGCCAGCGCTGGTTCGCACATCGGGCCAGTCTTGATCCGGATCGCAGAGATGAGATCCAACACAAAGATCCGTCCGTCCCCAGCGCTGTCGGTCTTCGCATAGCGTGTAATGGTGTCGATCACGTTCTGCACCAGGCTATCCTCGATGACGACTTCGATCTTCACCTTGGGTACAAAGATGGACGTAAACACGTTGGCGTTGTATCGTTCCTGACCTCCTTTCTGGTGTCCGAATCCTTTGACTTCCGTGACGGTCATCCCTTCCACGCCTATTTCCCTCAATGCCGTCGTGACGTCATCCAACTTGAACGGCTGCATGATGGCTTGAATGATCTTCATCGCGATACCTCCTCATTTGGCTCACCTCTTTCGTCTCTCTGGTCTGTCTCGTCTGTCCGGTCTATCTGGTCAGGAGACGTCTACGCTGTCTTTCTAGTCAACTGATCGCACGAGCAAGACCCACCGGACAGACCAGAGAGACCAGACAGACTGAATAGACCAGATAGACCAGCTCTACGGAGTCTTTGCACAACGGAAGCCGGTGCCAGAGCCCCGGAACGACGGTAAATGGATCTCCCGTTCCGCGGAGCGAAGGCCATCGGGATTGCTGCCCCAGGAGCCGCCGCGAATCACTTTATGCGTGCCCATGGGCGGTCCTGCAGGGTTCTGAGACGGGCTGGTCTGATAATAGTCCTGGCCATACCAGTCGCCGACCCATGCCCAGACATTCCCTGCCATATCATAGATGCCATAGGGACTCTTGCCCTCTTCAAACGTTCCCACCGGCGTCAAGGCGCCATGGTTGTTCCAATGCTCTTGATTCGCGTTCGCAAAAAATTTCGTCGGATGCGCGTTTCCCCAGGGATAGGTCCGGCCATCCGTCCCGCGCGCCGCCTTCTCCCACTCCGCCTCGGTCGGTAGGCGCTTGCCGACCCAGGTGCAATAGGCGTTCGCGTCTGCCCAATCCACATTGACGACTGGGCGCCTCTGGTGCTGGGATTTGTTCATGACGCTCCAGTCCGGCGGGGCGTCCCAAGACGTGGCGTCCAAGAACCGCGCATAGTGCCCCACCGATACTTGGTGCTTATCCATGAAAAAGGCCTCCACATACACGTGATGTTCCGGTTGTTCGTCGGCCTCTCCCATCGCACTCCCCATCGTGAACTCTCCCGCCGGCACCATGGCCATCGAGCCCTCGTGAAACGGGGCCGACGCTGTCTTTTCGCGACTGCGATTGCGCCCCTGTTGAATTTTCTCATGCAACTGCTGACAGAGGGCGCGTTGTACGTCATCGAGACCCAGCTTGTTTGCGATATCGAGAGCGTCTTCAGCCTGGGCCATCTTCTGGTGTGAGGGGTTCGGCTCGTTGATGGCCTGTCTTCCTTCGTCGAGTAAGCGCCAGATTGTGGCCTTGTGCCCCCGTTGTTTGGCTAACCCGGCCACTGAGGATTGCGCATTGAGTTCCAGCGAGGTCTGGTAATGCTCTTCCGCGCAGACCCAGGCTTTCAGGCCCCGGCAGGCCTCGCCGAGATAGAAGTGCGCTAGGGCATTCGCCGGGTGTTGTTGGAGGGCGCCTTCAAAGGCTGTGCGCGCCTCCTGGTATTTGTGATGTTTCAGGAACTCATTCCCCGCGGCAAATGTCTTGGCGCCTGTATCGTTGGCGGCCACAGCCAATGTCGGGCAATCCGCGAGTTCCAATAAGGCGACGAGTAGCAGGATCTTCCTCATACAGCACCTCCGCACTTAAAGATGTTGTGAGTTCTGAGTTGTGAGTGCTGAGTTAGTTCCGGACAACTCAGGACCTCCTAACTCAGAACCCGGAACTCATAACTCAGAACCAAGGACTGCCTCCGGCTATAACGCCGCGTAAGAGGGAGGGAGCCGCAGCTCCGGGTCTCGCAGAGCCGGGGCTCCCGTGGCGTTGACGCTCAGGCAACCTGGAGCGGAGCAATCAGGGAGGAGAATCTGATTGGGTCTACTCCAGAATCACCTCGCCATTGGGTTGTCAGGCGTGAATCCTCGCCAGTGAGTGCTCATGCCTGAGTCCAATGACTGATGGTCGCCTGCTCGTCCGCCTCCGACCATTCAACCGTCAACATTGATCATTCAATATTCCAACCGTACCGACGGTAGTTTCGGACCGACCTGACGAAGTGAAAAGCAATTGATGTGCCAGCCCGCTCTCTGGCAGGCTTCTTGAGAAATCCGTCCTGATTATCTTCACAATCCCAGGGTTTTTCGATGTCCTGTGGAAATACGTAGAAGCAGGAGACGAGAAGCATTCGCTCAACTGAATCCATTTTGATTCTTATAGAATCCAATTGGATTCATCTCGTCTGTCTGGTTTCTTTGGTCTCTTCGGTCTGTCTCCTGTGTATGGTTGAATGAAACGAACCGGATAAACCAGACAGAGCAGCAGGCGATGTTCCCATACATAGAATGGGCCTGAGATCTCCGTGGAGGTCTCAGGCCCTAGTTCCAGAAGGGAATGTATCTGCCGTCTACGATTGATACCCGTGGTGATGGTGTCGCAACCTTCTGATGCCGAGACCGATCAGCACGATGAGACCGGCTCCGATGAGGAAGCCGACCATTTGCAACGGCAATTCTGTCCAGCCGTTCATTTCTGCTACCGTCAAGAAGTCGACAGGCGGTTTCCTATTGACGATCTGGAATGCATAGCCTCCATCGACACAGAACAGTGAGAGCAACAGTACCGCACCGATTGTGAGCAACGCAGAATGCTTATACATGGGACACCTCCTTAGGGTTGGATACGTCGCCTATTTTCTGAATATACGTAGAAGCAATCAGCATGCCAGAGGATCCTGTTCGAGGTTCTTGCAAGTTTATCCGTTGAGGTTGTTGGATTTTTTAGCGAGGCTGTCGCGGTGGATGCCGCGCACCGTGCCTCGGCAACCAGCCTCAAATTGAATCGAATTTGATTCTAATTGAATCGGAATGGATGCAGCGCATCTCTCGAACAGGATGCTGAAAGAGCCAGCCGGCACCCTGCACGGTGGCGGTTGACCTGTGCGAGAGGCAGGAGGGGGAGAGATTGAATCCCCGCCTCGTCGTGCCTGTCGCGCGGCGCTAGCCTGATGGGGCCGGCTGGATGAGGTGGTCGGATGGCAGCGTGTTGCTTTGTAGGCTGGTGGTGAGGAGCGGCTGAATTTTGCTGCGCAGTACGGCTTGAATCTCATCCGGCGATTGTCTGGCATCGATCACTTCGAAGTGAAATTCCTTCGCCATTTTGTCGAACTCTTCGATCAGAAGCGACTGGTACTTCTTAAAACTGTCGTAGAGATCGCTGCCGAGACGGAGATCCATTCCCGATTCCCAATAGTTCATCCCCTTGGTTTCGATGACGCGCAGCACGAGTGTTTCGATATCGATACGCATGTAGCAGACGAGATCGGGGACTAAGGCAAAGCCGAAGACGTCTCTCGCCCACTGGCGGTTTCCGCTGCGGACAAAATCGCGCGCGAGGGCCGTATAGATATATCGGTCGGCCAAGACGATGAAGCCTGAGCGAAGCGCGGGAATAATCTCGTGTTCGAGGCGATCCGCAAAGTCGGTGGCGTACAGGAGGCTGAACGACCATCGGTCGAGAATGTTGCCTTCTTTGGCCATTTCGATGGTCTTCGACATGAGATTGGAACGGGTCCAGCCGGTCGTGATCACGCCATAGCCCTGCACCTCCAGCCATTCCTGCAACATCTCGATGTGCGTGGAGCGGCCGACCCCGTCGGTGCCTTCGATGGCGATGAGCTTCCCTTTCAGGTCACTCGGATTTAGGGTCGTCAAACCGTCGCCAAAATATTGTGCGTCGACCATGGGTGCCCCGTCTTGGTTTGTAATCTTTGAGCGCCTCTCCCACGAGTCGGCGCATCTCGCTCTGCTGGGATTCGATATCTTTCGTCGCGTCCATCGTGATGAGCTGAAACTCCTCGACGATCTTCTCGTACTGGGCCAGGATGCTCGATTGGAAGATGCGAAAGCTTTCGGTCATATCCAGATTCAAGTTCATGTCCATACCGGCTTCGTAGAACTTGAATTGTCCGCGCGTGCCTCCGAGGAGCCGCGAGATGGCCGTCTCGATCGGTACCTTGAAGTAGAAGGCCATGTCCGGGGTGATGGCGAAGCTGTAGAGCTTGCGAATCCATTCAGGCGA
>JAWXBV010000037.1:0-11521 GCA_034440335.1 Nitrospirota bacterium
TGCGCACACTCTGCTTCCGGACGCGTCTTGTCTTCGCCTACTTGCGGATGACAAAAAACTCCGTCACCGAGGCACGAGCAGCGTGAGAACAAATTTACCTTGAGACGGCGACTCACACTCTGCTTCTTATTAGGATTATAGGATTCAGCGTAAAGATACTGTATACTGCACCAAATATTTTCGGAGACGCCGGCGTTCGTTTCGAACGACAGTATCATGGTCACGCAATTACTCAATCAAATCTTCGGCAGCAAAAACGATCGTGAAATCAAGGCCCTCCTTCCGATTGTGGCGCAGATCACGAGCCTGGAGCCAGACCTGACCCCGCTTTCCGATCAGGCCCTCGCAGACAAGACCCAGGAATTCAAGCAGCGCCTTGGGGCCGGGGAACCTCTGGATGCTATCCTGCCAGAGGCCTTCGCCGTCTGTCGTGAGATGTCCCGCCGCAAGCTGAACATGCGCCATTTCGATGTGCAGTTGATCGGCGGCATGATTCTCCATCGAGGCCGCATCGCTGAAATGAAGACCGGCGAAGGGAAAACCCTGATGGCCACGCTGCCGATCTATCTGAATGCGCTCGAAGGGAAAGGCGCCCACCTCATCACCGTGAACGACTACCTCGCCAAGCGCGATGCGCAGTGGATGGGCATGCTGTATCACGCGCTGGGACTGACGGTCGGCATCATTCAACACGATGCCTCCTTTTTCTTCGATCCGACCTATGAGGCCTCCGACAAGAGGCTTCAGGCTCTCCGCCCCTGTTCAAGGCCTGACGCCTATCGTGCCGACATCACCTACGGCACGAACAACGAGTATGGCTTTGACTATCTTCGCGACAACCTGGTCGTCACAGATTTGGTCCAGTGCGTGCAGCGCGAGTTGAACTTCGCCATCGTGGACGAAGTCGACAGCATCCTCATCGACGAGGCCCGCACCCCCTTGATCATCTCCGGTCCGACCGATGAAACAACCGATCTCTACTACCGCATCAACGCGATCATTCCGCAGCTCAAGCCGGAACACGACTACACGGTCGAGGAAAAAACGAAGACCGCGTCGCTGACCGAAGAGGGCAACGTTCGGGTCGAGAAATTGCTCGGCGTGGACAATCTCTACGACCCAGACCATATGGATCTCGTCCACCACGTCGTCAAGGCGCTCCAGGCCTATGCCCTCTACAAGCGGGACGTAGACTATGTCGTCAAAGAGGGCGAAGTCATCATCGTGGACGAATTCACCGGGCGGCTCATGCCGGGACGCCGCTGGAGCGACGGCCTTCACCAGGCTGTCGAAGCCAAAGAAGGCGTGAAGATCGCCAACGAAAATCAAACGCTGGCCTCGGTCACCTTCCAGAACTATTTCCGGATGTACAAGAAGCTCAGCGGCATGACCGGCACGGCAGACACGGAAGCGGCGGAGTTCGCCAAGATCTACAATCTCGACGTCAACGTGGTGCCGACCAATCGCAACATGATCCGGCTGGATTACGCGGATGTCGTCTACCGGACGGAGAAGGAAAAGTTTAACGCGATCGTCGAGGATATCAAAGACTGCCACGAGCGCGGCCAGCCCGTCCTGGTCGGCACGATTTCCATTGAAAAGTCGGAGCGGCTGGCCGGCTACTTGAGCCGGAACGGGGTCAAACACAACGTCCTCAACGCCAAGCAGCATGAGCGGGAAGCCGAGATCATCGCCCAGGCCGGGCGAAAGGGTGCCGTCACCATTGCCACGAACATGGCAGGCCGAGGCACCGACATTCTCCTGGGCGGCAATCCCGACTTCATGTTTAAACAGATTCTGTACCGGGAAGAGAACCTGACGGATGCAGCCAAGCAGGAAATCTTCGAACGGATTCGGGCCGATTGCGAGAAGGATAAGCAAGAAGTTATCGCGGCAGGCGGACTTCACATTCTCGGGACTGAGCGCCATGAAAGCCGCCGGATCGACAACCAGCTCCGGGGGCGCGCCGGTCGCCAAGGCGATCCTGGCTCGTCACGATTCTATCTGTCGTTGGAAGACGATCTGATGCGCATCTTCGCCTCCGAACGGGTCTCACAACTGATGCTTAAACTCGGCATGGAAGAAGGTGTCCCGATCGAACATGGCATGGTCACCAAGGCCATCGCCAACGCTCAAAAGAAGGTCGAGGCTCACCATTTCGAAATCCGGAAACAGCTGCTGGACTACGACGACGTCATGAACAAGCAGCGCGAGGTGATTTACCAACACCGGCGCGCCGTCCTGGGCGGGACGAATCTGAAAGACGATCTTCGCGGCATGATAGACGGCCTGGTGGAGTCCTCGCTGAACATCTATTGCCCAGCTGAACAATACAATGAAGAATGGGATATCAAAGGGCTTGCTGAACTCATGCACAGCCAGTTCGGTTTCGACATCGCCCAAGGCAAGAGCGACGGCGGCGCGTCGCTCCGTGCCATGGGGCGCGACGCGTTGCTCGAAGACCTCCGTACGCAGGTGCGCGAGGCCTATGATCGAAGAGAACAAGACCTGAGCCCTGAATTGATGCGCTTCCTGGAGAAGACCTTTATGCTCCAGGTCATCGACCACCACTGGAAAGATCACTTATTGGGCATGGATCACCTGCGTGATGGGATCGGATTGCGCGGCTATGGGCAAAAGGATCCTCTTATTGAGTATAAGCGCGAAGGGTATGATCTCTTTGCCGGTATGATGGAACGGGTCAAATCCGACACGCTCGATCGGCTTTTTCATGTTCAGGCGGTCCGGAACGAGGCGCAACCGGAAGCTCCCACGCCACCTCCCGTCATCTCACGCCCTCTTCCCCCACTCATCCTCAATCGCGGAGAAGAACCAGTCGCCCCTCAGACGGTTCAGCGAGGCGACGACAAAGTCGGCCGCAACGACCCCTGCCCCTGCGGCAGCGGAAAAAAATACAAGAAGTGCCACGGGACGTAGAGAGGCTCGGCTGACGAAGGGAGTGGACCTTCGGCGTCGCCATAATGCCACGTGGCCTCCACGGCTACTGAACTACGTCACACCTCATCACGCACGACTCTAAAACTGCGCCGAAGCGTCGCAATGCCGTCGTGCGTGATCGTTACCACCTACCGAGATAGAGCAGACGCCATGTCGAACGCCTCAGTCCACATCCCTTCCAGCCGAGCCGAGAGAGAAAGTAAAAACAAGAGGATCGCGGTTGTTCGGTACGTGCGAGCATGGGTTTGTGCCTCTATCTCCTTTTCCCTCGGCTGCGACTAGCGTCGCAGTGCCTCGGTCAGTTCCAGCTTTCCTTCCCAGGCGAATCTCGGTGGGTCCCCGCTTCTCTAGCAAGGTCCGCGAGAAGCGTCAGCGCCGTGAAAGTGGTGGGGAGACTACGAAACCAAGACGAGCAAGCCTGCGACCAAGACTGTGATAAAAGTCGAACGCCTCAGCCCACGTCCCTTCCAGCCGAGCCAAGAGATAAAGTAAAAACAAGAGGAGCGTGGCTGTTCGGTGAGTGAGCGCCATGGCTTGACCCCACCGAAAGCCTCACAGATAATAGCTGAGCGACCTTAGGATGCTAGCCGAACGAAGGAGGACGAGTGATGACGACTGCCGTCAAAATGGAAGTCAGTCCGGAAACGATTATCCGGGCCGTCAAGAGCATGAAAAAATCTGCCAGGCAAGTGTTTCTGGAAGATCTCATCGCAGCGACTTCCCCCGAGTACCTTCAAAGCGTTCGCGAAGCTCGGCGAGACTTTAAAGCAGGCAAAGTGAAATCACATGGGCAGGTTTTTGGCCGGTGAAGTACCGGCTGATCTACACCCACCGTTCAATCAGAGATATCGACGCGCTCGACACCAGCGTGGAACAGCGCATCGGCAAGACTCTCCTTCGCAACGAATCCGATCCTCTCCAACATGCGAGCCCCTCAAACAATCGGACAATCGGAGTTGGGTTCATATCGATTTCGTATCGGTGACTATCGTGTCGTGTTTGACATTGAGGGAGATGAGATTGTGGTTCTGCGTGTTGGCCACCGAAGAGACATCTACAGACGATAGCCCACTTCCCTCCTGCCAGCCACGCGCTCAACGGCGTAAAGTCAAGCAATGACCCCATCTCTTTCGCCACAGCCGACAGATTCCTCGCCAACGGGTACCGAGGCGTTCGCCCAAGCGCCCAAACTCTTGCAGGTCGCCAGGTCCGAACTCACGATCAGGTAGGTGAAGCCTATTCTGCCACCATACTAACAAAGGCGGCCTCAACTGCGTATATTGCTTGACGAATCAATGAGGCGGGGGATTAGAATGATCCTCGTCCCCCAATCTTACCAAGGACGGAAGCATGACACAGGTCGCTCAGAAGACACGCTGCGAAGAAGCGGTGCTGCTCGACTGCATCGGAGACGGGGTGGTCACGATCGGCTTGGACCTGCGCATCCGTTACATGAACCGGGCGATGCGGGAGTTGTTGGGCTATGAGCAGGAAGAGCTGCTGGGACAGTCGCTGAGCTGCCACCTCTTGGTGCAAGGCAGCATCTGCTCCACGCAGGATTGCATTCTGGAACGGGCTATTCGTAACAGGGAGAAAGTCAGGAATTACGAAACCGTGATCCAGAACAAAGAGGGCCGGAAGATTCCGGTGAGCTTGAATACCGATCTGCTCTCGGATGAAACAGGCAATCTGATCGGCATTGTTGAGACCTATCGCGATCTGAGTCAGATCAACGAACTCAAGGCCAAGCTCGAACACCAAGGCAACACCAGAACTCGAGGTCCGCTGGTGGCTCGGAGTAAGGCGTTGCAGAGCATTCTGGATTTACTGCCCCAGGTTGCCAATTCTAAAGCCACCGTGTTGATCGAAGGTGAAAGCGGGACCGGGAAAGAGCTGATCGCCAGAGAAATCCATCGATTGAGCCCAAGGCGAGACCAACTGTTCATCGCAGTCAACTGCGCTGCATTGGCCGAAGGTGTTTTAGAAAGCGAATTGTTTGGCCACGTGAAGGGGGGCCTTCACTGGAGCGATCGTAGATCGTCCTGGCCGGTTCGAAATGGCCCATAAAGGAACGATCTTCTTAGATGAAATTGGAGACATGACCCCGATGGCCCAAGCCAAGCTCCTGAGGGTCCTCCAGGAAGCAGAATTTGAGCGGGTCGGCGGGAACAAGACGGTGAAAGTAGACGTGCGCGTCATCGCTGCCACGAACAAAATCTTAACGACGGCAGTTGAAGAAGGGGGGTTTCGGGATGATCTCTATTACCGTCTCCAGGTGTTCCCGATTTGGATCCCGCCGCTGCGAGACCGGAAAGAAGATATCTTGCCCCTCATCGAACATTGTATGGCTCGGTTGAATCGCGTCATGGACAGGAGCGTGCGGGGTATCGATGGGCCGGCCCTCAGAGTGCTGGAGGCGCACCACTATCCAGGGAACGTCCGAGAGTTGGAAAATATCCTGGAACATGCGTTCATTCGATGCCCCGGCCATAGCATCCACCTGGATCATTTCCCGGAGTATCTGACCGCGGAGAAAGGGAGAGGAGCGGGAACGGCCACTGCGTTGGCGAAGACACAAGGACCGGCCCTTGCTGATTTGGAGCGAGAAGCCATTACAAAGGCACTGGAGGACACGGACTGGGATTATAAGGTTGCCTTCCGCCTGCTGGGGATCAGCCGCTCGACGCTCCTCCGCCGCATCAAGCTCTATGGTATGGCTCGCAAGCGCTGATCAAAATGAATATAAGAGAGTCATAGTGGAACTCACAACATATTGATAAACATGTATTCATAAAATTTCAGTGTCATTGTGATACAACTCGATCGATCTCGCCTCGGCCTATTCTTGAAAATAATTAAATAGATCAATCACTTCCGTTTCGCTCAGGTCTATCAATCCTGGCACATAGACTGCACCACTCTGCCTATACCTGGGGATCAGACTATCGACATAGGGGGGAGACGAATGACAAGTGCGCAGTCCGACCTTCAAAGCAAGGGATCTGCGACAGTGCATGTGCGTGGGAAGAAGGATGCGTCTGATGGTTGGAGATAAATCGCATCTTTGCGGCACGCGCACTCACTTCAACGAGCTCGAGCAGGAAGCTGAACACATGACCTTAGATAAGCTGGTTGCGCTCACGGACGAGAAGGGCCTCGTGAGCTTGGGGCTTGCCCTGATCGAGGCCTTCGCTCGCGCCGAAGGGCGCACCCTGTGGCACTAGTAAAAGTGCACTTTCCCACCGTCCGGCTCACGAAGGGAGAGTCGGAATATGGCCTACAGTGAGAAAGTAGTCGATCACTTCACTCACCCTCGAAACATGGGAAGCTTTCCGAAAGCGGATCCGGACGTCGGCACCGGCATGGTCGGAGCGCCGGAATGCGGCGATGTGATGAAGCTCCAAATCAAGGTGCAGAACGATACCATTGTCGATGCGAAGTTTAAGACGTTCGGCTGCGGTTCAGCCATCGCCAGTTCAAGTCTGGCGACAGAGTGGCTAAAGGGCAAGACGCTTCAAGAAGCGGCCAAGATTAAGAACACGGACATCGTGCAGGAACTGAACCTCCCTCCGGTCAAGATCCATTGTTCCGTCCTGGCCGAGGATGCCATTAAGGCAGCGTTGGACGACTTTCAGCGCAAGAGCAGCGCCGGCACAGAGCCAACCGTCAGAGCACGTACGCAGCCGGATTCTACGGAGACGCCGCAGAACCTTGGGCAGCATTGCCGAAGCATGAAGTGGTGACGGAGGGAGATGGGATGCATTGTTCACGCTGCACTAGCTTGATGATACGGGATGATTTGCAGGACGAGCCGGGCCTAGGCCGGTTTGTCGCCTGGCAATGCTTGCTCTGTGGAGAAGTTCCTTGACCCCGTGATTCTGGAGAACCAGAGTGCGGCGCCCAACCTGATGGTTGATCGCGGACGTCATTGGCCCAAGGTGCAATGCGTCTCAACAGTCGAACACAGGGCGAGACGATCTGATCCCTATAGGGAGCTTGGGGATGATCCAAGTGGGGTTCGTCCGCTGGAGTACCGGAGCGTAGCAACCTTGCAGACCGTAGCCTCGTGGAGCTGGGAGATGTCAGTGTGTGAGGAATCGGTCCGACTGTTTTCGAGTTTCCTAGCCCGCATTATTCATGAACGCTTCTACTGCAATCCCGGATTCGCCGTTGCGACACGCCTGGACGCGGCGGGCGCTGCGTCCAGGCAGGCGGGCTCGCCGCTCGGTCGGTCAACAGACTGTTGAAGTCTGCCTCCCTCTCTCACGCTTGTCTCGCTAGGCGACTTCGCCACGAACCGTCATGTAAAATGTGGGCTAGGGAACAAAGGCGAAACTGTAAGGATAGCGACACAAATGAACAAGACCACGCACCCTCACGATCAATCAATCCTTCAGCGCATCCACGAGCGGCCCAGGCGGTACCTGAAAGAATGGCTCCACGTCCCGGCGCATATCCACCACGTAGCTCACCGGATGTCGAATCCTCCCATCGACCGCCCACAGAGCCGGAAGGAATTTCAGCAGCTTCTCCACTGTCTCGAGGTGCCAGAGGAGCACACCGAGATCAGGGACAAGTTCGGTTTTGGCGTGAGGACGTGGGGCAATGGGGACCGAATCGTTATCGTGTGGGAAGCCCACACCGAATACTACAGCTATCAGGTCTGGCACATACCCAAGGACAAGACGAGTCGCCTCGAGTTTGGGCCGCTCGCCCTTCCTGATTACACCTTTCCTTTCTGTCCGCTCGGTATCCGCGTCAATGCCCTGGACATCATCATCTGTCCGAAGTCCCACGTGGCAATGGATGAGATCGGGTCCTTGATGCCGGGCCCTAACGTGTACGGAAGCCGTGTCTTTGAGGAGGACATTGCGGTCGTCACCAGCTTTACGCCGGACACTGATCTGCGGGAACGCTATCTTATCTTCACTGCCTCCTCGGAGACCCTGCTTGCACAGGTCTCTCGGGTTGTGGACTCGGTGGTCGCGATCGAGAACTACTATCACCTCGTGCTGCTCCCCTTTGAGGCCTTCTCGCGCGCCATTGACCAAGTGCATCAGTTCGAGCAGCGCCTTCTCTACCAGCGGACCGTCATCACCGAGCAACTTGAGGCCTCGACGCCCGAGAAGCTGCAGAAATGGCTCACCGTGCTGACGCAGGATTCTCTCCAGGTTAGCCGCATAGCCGAATCGATGCGGTACAGGCTTTCAGGGACGTTTCCGTTTGACCGGATGGTCCAGGGAAACCTGCAAGCCTTGCAGGAACGGCCCTTCCCGCCCTTTCGGATGCTGTCGGATTACGTCACCGGGCGGACCGTGGGCGTGGTGGACGGCTATCTGCAACTCCTTCGGCGGATCGATGCCTTGGTGAATGACTTCGACGGCGCCAGTAGCGTGATTCGCGCCCGGGTGGACCTGTACCTCCAGGAGCAAAATCTTAAGCTCCTGGTCAGTATGGACAAGACCACGCGAGGCCAGGCCATCCTGCAACACACGGTGGAAAGCCTCTCCGTGATCGTCATCACCTACTATTTGAGCGGGCTCGGCAGTTACGTTTTGAAAGCCCTCGAAAAGCTTGGCTGGCTCGCCGATGCCACGGTCGCCATGGCGGTCTTTGTGCCAGTGGCGGCCGTGATCTCGTTTGCGGTCATGGTCGTGGGGCGCAAGGTGATCAACAAGCGCATGTCCGCCGTCCCCTAGGCGTAAGACCCAGCCCCACGTCGTCAACGCGGCAAGGCGGTTCAAGTACTGGCGCCATGTCCTTGTCAACGGTGACGGTGATTAACTCCCGCGCGCTTAGGCCAGCGTCGCTCCTCACTGCCACATCGAACGAATAGGTCCCCGGCCCCTGCTCCTCCATTGGCCTCCAGGTAAAGACACTCGTCGCCGCATCAAAAGACCTTGTGGCTGATAAAGGCCGCCGTGGGCTCTTCAAGTGGCTGATTGAGACTTGACTATGAACGGGGCGAGCAGGCGTGGAATCAACCGGTTCTTGAAAGACCATGCCATGGAGGGAATCAAGCCCAAGAAGCGGTGCGAAGAGGCGGCCATCCTCGACTGCATCGGCGACGGAGTGATGATGATCGGGCTCGACATGCGAGTCCGATATATGAACCGCGCGATGCGCGAGCTGCTCGGCTATGAGCAAGGCGAGGTGCAGCGCAGGAGATGCCGGTGTGTGCAACCTGCTGGTACAGGGACGGATCTGCTCGACGCACGATTGTATTATGGAACGGGCCCTCCGCAATCGAGAGGAGGTGACCAACCACGAGACGGTCATCCAGAACAAAGAGGGCCGGCGGATTCCGGTCAAGCTGAATGGATCTGTTTTGGGACGACGCAGGCAACCTGGTCGGGGTCGTCGAAGTCTATCGTGATGTCAGCCTGCTCAAGGAGCTGCAGAACAAGCTCGCGTGGGAATCTTCCCAAGGAGCTCAGGGGCGTCTCATCGTCAAGAGCAAAGCCCTGCAGTCGATTCTCAATCTGCTTCCCCAGGTTGCCATTTCAAAAACGCCGGTGCTGCTCGAAGGCGAGAGCGGAACGGGCAAGGAGCTGATCGCCCGGGAAGTTCATCGGTTAAGTAAAAGGCGTGACAAACCCTTGGTCGCGGTGAACTGTGCGGCGCTGGCCGAAGGCGTCCTGGAAAGCGAGCTGTTTGGCCATGTCAAGGGAGCCTTTACGAGCGCGGTTTCCGATCGGCTAGGATGGTTCGAGATGGCCCATGAGGGGACGATCTTCCTGGAGGAGATTGCTGAGATGAGCCTGATCACACAGGCCAAGCTGCTGCGTGTCCTGCAGGAGGAGGAGTTCCAGCGGGTCGGGGGCAACACGACGATCAAGGTCGATATCCGGGTCATCGCGGCCACCAACAAGGACCTGGATGCGTTGGTCAAGGAAGGGCAATTTCGGGACGACCTGTATTACCGGCTGCGGATCTTTCCGCTGAAGATTCCACCGTTGCGCGAGCGGCGCGATGACATTCTGCCGCTCATTGAACACTGCCTCTCGCGCTTTAACCGAACCATGGACAGGAGCGTACGGGGTATCGATGGGCCGGCCCTACGATTGCTAGAGGCCTATGACTACCAGGCAACGTGCGGGAGCTTGAGAACATCCTGGAGCATGCCTTCATCCGGTGCCTAGATCACACGATCCGGCTTGAACACCTGCCGGTATTTGGCGGCTGAGAAAGGGCAGCCACTGGCGACCAACTCCGAGCCTCGTCAGATCGAGCAGCCCAAGCTGCTGTCAATGGAGCGCCAAGCGATTCAGGAAACGCTAGACAAAACAGGCTGGAACTACCCGGAGACCTGTCGGATTCTCGGCATCAGTCGGTCTACAGTACCTCGCAGAATCAAGGCGTTCGGCCTCACTCGCACCGATAGGTCAAACTGACACACATAGTTTCATAATAATACTACTTGTGTCAGTTTGACTCTCACCGGCCTGACTTATTCAGGTTGTACACGATAATACGCTTACATTTCAATAGCATATATTTTTTATTATATGGCATGTTTAATGCTTACTGATAGCTCAGGATGACTGGGTATGCGATGCACGCTGGCACTATGATACGGATGTCCTTACGGCTGCTCGTGTGCCGGAACCGTGGTTCTGAAGGAAAGGAGCATGAGCGTGACCTGTCCGCGTTGTAAGGGACTGATGGTTGAAGAATCGTTCGACGACCTTGAGTACACTATTGGACTGGCGTTTCCGGGTCTGCGGTGTTTGATCTGCGGCGAAATCGTCGATCAGGTGATTTGTCAAAACCGCATTCTCCGGCCTGAGCCTCTCGAATCTCGGGCACGGATTAAGGCTGCAACCGGTGTTGTTGCAGCATAAGTGGTGCGCGCGAAGGGGTGGGCGGCTTGATTGGGAACTGCAGCACGGGAATCACAGTGATGCGATAGGATTGGTTGCCTGCGCCAGCGAATCGCGATGAGCCTGGAAGACAGGGTCGGGCAGCGGAGGAGGCTGAGTCTATGATGATCAGAGAAGATGAGGTCTTTTATGTCGCACTTGATTCTCGGAACAAAGAGGAGCAGCAAAAGTCTGAGGCGCTCACTCTTGACCGACTCCTATTTCTCGTGGATGAGAACACACTTATCCGCCTCGGGTTGGGGCTGATAGAAACCTTCGCGCAGGCAGAGAGAAGAGTGCTCTGGCACTGAGGGGATCAGAGAGGGACCAGAATGGATACCTTGGTGGATTTACAAATTACCTTAGACAACGTTGAGGAATCGGCTAACGCGATCATGGAGGGCGTCGCGGTGTTGAAGGAGCGGCTGTCTGAACTGCGGGATTCGATAAGCAATGTGGAGCAAGTGGTGGTCAGACTCACTAGAGATTCAGACTGGGAATGACCCGTGTCCCCTCATGACGCGTATTCAGCTCGATGAAGGCATGAAGCAAGGAGCCAAGCGATGAAACTGCCGATTTTCTTGGATAACCATTCCACGACCCCGATGGATCCACGCGTCTTGGAGACCATGCTCCCCTATTTCGTCGAAAAATTCGGGAATGCAGCCAGCCGCAACCATGCCTTCGGGTGGGCCGCGGAA
>JAWXBV010000038.1:0-12211 GCA_034440335.1 Nitrospirota bacterium
AGCAAGGCCGCAGCGAGCGAAGAGGCGAGGCGTACGCTTCGGTACGTTGAGCCTCTGAGCGATGCGAGAACGATGCTGGCGGACTTTTTCCGCATCCTGCTAGGCGTCTGTGCTGTCCATCGAGATGGCTGAACGAGAAAGGCCCCACCGAGCAGAAGGATCGGACGACGTCGCAGAGAGGCATGCATATTCAGGGATGATCCATCGATGAAGGAAGACGCAGACGATGACACTCGGATTCATTGAGTGGGTGCTGTTTCTGGGGATGGTGGGGCTCATCTGGATGATGCTCGACATCTTTGGTGACGACCAGTATACCGTCGACAAGTAACAAGGAAGTGGCTCGCTGGACCAGCGTAATAATAGAAGGCACCAGCCGGTGCAGCCGTCTCTCACCTCAGAGAAACAGCGGGTGATGGTTTCTCTGCCCGTCGCGCTCATCGAGCCTCTTCGATAGGCTGCGTACTGGACGGGAACTCCTCCCCTCGTGGACCTGGTGGCCGAAGCGATCGAAGATATCGTCACCCAAATGGAGGAGATCGACGAAGAGGCCTTCCCCCAGCATGTATCTCCTCTCAAGCGAGAGGCGATGACAAGGAGAGCGCTCTCCGGTCCACTCCTCTAGACCGCTTCTTCGTGACGGTTCGTATGGAAACCGAGCAGTTGCTAAGCGGGACGGGATTCAGGGCCGAGTCCACGAGGAAGAGAGGCATGCTTGAAACAGTATGTCGACCGAGCGAGCGGCGAGCCCGCCTTCCTGAACGCTTGGCTAACCATGTATAGGTCTGTTCCTACCGCGCTAGCCTGGCAGCTCCTTCCTCTTTCAAACTCTCCTCCCCTACGCATTATTGTGATAAATTCCCCCTCGCTTCTCAGGTCCACAGGGTCTCCGTAGAACACACATGGCGAAAGTCATCGTCCTCTCAAAATCCCTGTTGCTGGTCATGCTGACAATCCTGCTTGTCGCTCTGTCACCCCTCCCAGGTTACACGGAAGAATTGCGCACCCAGTCCGATCAGGCTCCCATTCCGGAACTCGAACTGATCAAGGAAGAGGAAACGGTCAGCATTGCCTCGCGCTACGAACAACCCATCTCGAAAGCACCGGCAAATGTCTACGTGATCACGGATGAGGATATCCGTCACTCCGGGGCGACGGATTTGCCCACAGTTCTGCGGCGTATTCCCGGCATTGATGTCATGCAGATGAGTGGTGCCGACTTCAACGTGAGTGCGCGGGGCAATAATCAACTCTTTCCCAACAAGATGCTCGTCATGGTAGATGGCCGTTCGATTTATCACGATTCCCAAGGAGGCGTGTCCTGGAAGATGATTCCGGTGACGCTGCCGGAGATCAAACGGATCGAGGTCTTAAAAGGACCGGCCTCCTCGATCTACGGGTTCAATGCACTCGATGGCATCATCAATATCATCACGAAGTCACCGGAAGAAATGAAGGGCACCACGCTCCAATTCGGAGGCGGCGAGTTCGGCACCATTTCCAGTGCGGCCATTCATGCAGAGAAAATCGGAAAATTTGGCTATCGCCTCTCCGCCGGTCATGACCAAACTGCTCAGTGGCACGACCGAAATGCACTGTCGTTTCGATCGAACAAATTCAACCTGCAGACCGAGTATGACCTCTCGAGCCAGTCCAAGCTCAAAATCTCAGGTGGTCTCATCGACAGTAATCGCTTTGAGGGGCCTGCCATTGAAACTGCAATCTCTCAAGGGAAACCCGCCCGAGGGTATGCCCAAGTGGTCTATGAACGGCCTAATTTCTTCATCAGAGGTTTTTGGAACCACGCCACCGGAGTCAGTGATACAGTGACCAATCCCTTTCTGGCCCCGTTCTTACTCAACACAGACCGAGCCGGAAACAGCCTCAACTCGACCACAGCCGATACCTACAATCTTGAGGCTCAACATTCGGTCGAGATTGGTCTGGGGCATCGACTGACATACGGCGCGAACTACCGCCACAATACTGTCTCCAGTAACTTCTTTTCTGAGTTAGCTCGGGAAGATCGATTCGGCTTTTATGTGCAGGGCGAATGGTTGCTCGCCACGCCCCTGACACTGGTAACAGGGGCTCGATATGATCTCAATTCGTTCATCAATTCCACCATTAGTCCGCGTGTCGCGCTCGTGTATCACATGGCTCCTGAGCATACGCTGCGGGCGTCCCTGTCAGTAGCGTACCGCCCACCAACCCTCGATGAAACCAACTTGGATATCCGGGCACAAGTGACCGCGGGGCCAATCAACACCACAATCTTCGTGGTGCCGTCGCCCAATCTCTCCCCTGAACAAATGGAATCGTATGAGCTGGGCTATCAAGGCTGGTATCTCAACCACCGATTGAGAGTCCGGGCAGATCTGTTTTTCAACCATCTTTCCAATCTGATTAATCACCGAGGCACCACTCCGGGTTTTGTGGAGGCCGTCAATGATCCTGGGCAGGCCGATATCTACGGAGGAGAAGCCGGTATCGAGTTCCTTGCCACCAGTTGGTTGAGCGGATTCGCCAACTATGCCTATGAGCAAATCGGACAGTCCTTTACGGATACCACACGTCGCGGCGCGCCACGCTCCAAGATCAATGCCGGGGTCCGTGGCGAGTGGGATAACGGCCTGAACGGCGAAGTGGCCTACCATTATGTCGGCGGGGCCACGTACCCGATCGCTGGATCGTTCACGGCGTTCTCTCCTTTCTTCTCTCCGGGTGTGACCGTTCCTAGTACCCGCGTCGGCAGCTATGACCTCCTCAACGTCCGGGTCGCGTACAAGTTCTGGCAGGAAAAAGCGGAGGCAGGCTATATGCGTGACGCGGAGGTGGCCCTCTCCGCCTTCAATGCGTTGAACGACACACACAAGGAACATCCCTTGGGCGACACGATCGGCAGCCGCGTGATGGGATGGGTGACGGTGAGGTACTGATTTAAGAGTTCTGAGTTCTGAGTTCTGGGTTCTGAGTTGGCAGGCGATGATTAGGAGGTTCTGAGTTTTGAGTTCTGAGTTCTGAGTTGGAAGACATGAGTAAGAAGTTCTGAGTTTTGAGTTCTGAGTTTTGGGTTGGAAGAGGGGGAGAGGGAGAAGCGTTCTGAGTTCTGAGTTAGGGGAAAAAGCTGGGAGAGAGAAGTTCTGAATCAGTTCCGGACAACTCAGAACTCAGAACTTATAACTCAGAACTCGGCAAAGCCGGTGACTCAGAACTCGGCAAAGCCGGTAACTCAGAACCCAGAACTCAAAACTCAGAACTCGGGGAGACAGGAGTAAAGAGACATGCAACAGCGTCGTTCTCAGAGCATTGTGCAGGACAAGAGTTTTCGTTTTGCCGTGCAACTTGTCGGGTACATTCGCCGACAGCAGAAAGATACTGTCAACCTTGTTCTGACCAGACAACTCCTCCGCTCAGGAACCTCCATTGGAGCGAACATCGAGGAGGCCTTGGGGGGACAGAGCAGCAAAGATTTCATTTCCAAGCTCGCCATTGCTGCGAAGGAGGCTCGGGAAACAGGGTACTGGTTACGCCTTATTCGAGAAACTCAGCCGCACAACCATCCGGAACTGGCCAGCCTACTGGCAGAATGCGGCGAGCTGGTCAAAATGTTGAACAGCATCATTCTAACCACGCGCCGTAAGCTTCTGATTTATGAAAACTCAGAACTCAGAACTAAGAACTCAGAACTCGGCAAAGCCGTCGACTCAGAACTCAGAACTCAAAACTCAGAACTTCCTGGCAGCTGAGGTCACTATGATCGCTACCGCCAATCATTATTCCGTTCTGATCGTAGAAGATAACCCGGACCTCGTCATCGGGTTACAGGATTTCCTACGCCATGATGGCTACGATGTCATGGTTGCCGGCACCGTCGCCGGCGCCATCGAACTCGTTCGAGCCCATCGCTTTCACGCCATCATACTGGACTTGGGCCTGCCGGATGGCGATGGGATCGAGGTCCTACAGGAAACCCAACGCCTGGATCCCTCTCTCCCCGTCGTCATCGTGACCGCCCATATCTCGCGGGATCGCACCGTGGGATCGCTGGCGGAGGGGGCGTTTGCGTACCTCACCAAACCCTATGATATGAATGAACTTCGGCACACGCTCCGTCGCGCCATCGGGGCCAAAGAACTCGCCGTGAAGGTCGAACAGACGAAACGCCTCCTCAGTCAAAGCGAAGAACGCTTGGAGCTGGTGATTCAAGGCTCCAATGACGGCTTCTGGGATGCGCGGATCCTTTCCGACGAACCGTGGAATTCTCCTTCGACACCGGTATGGTGGTCACCTCGTCTCAAAGCCATGCTGGGTTATACCGACGAGGAATTCCCCGACCTGTTGGAGAGCTGGGCATCCAGGCTTCATCCTGAGGATGCCGAGCAAGTGCTCGCGGCCTTGACCGCCCATATCGAGCGCCGTGATCCCTACGACGTGGAATATCGGCTGCTGACCAAGACCGGAGAGTATGGCTGGTTCCGCGCCCGTGGCCAGGCCATCTGGGACGAGACCGGCCGGATGACCCGTATGGCCGGCTCCCTCCAAGATGTGACGGATCGCAAACGCGCGGAGGATACGCTTCGCCGGAACGAGCAACTCCTCCAGGGTATCGTCAACAACACCACCGCCGTGATTTATGTGAAATACGCCGACGGCCGGTATCTGCTCACCAATCGCCGGTTTGAACAGCTCTTTCACCTCACCGCGGAACAAATTCTCGGTCATACCGATCACGAGATATTCCCCCAGGACATCGCCGATGCCTTTCGCGCCAACGATATGACGGTATTGGAGCGGAACGCGGTGGTGGAATATGAGGAATACGCGCCCCAGTCCGATGGCCTCCATACCTATATCTCGATCAAATTCCCGCTGTGCGACGAGACCGGCACACCCTATGCGACCTGCGGCATCTCCACCGACATTACCGAGCGGAAGCGCGTTGAAGACGCGCTCTTTGCCAGTGATAGGCGACGCCGTCTTGCCCTAACCGCTGCGCCGGTGAGGCTCTGGGACTGGGACCTTCAGACCGGTCAACTCTACTGGTCGCCGGAGGTCGACACGTTGCTCGGCCTATCGCCTGGATCGGCCCGTGGCACGCAGCACGCGTTGCTCGCGCTCGTCCACCCAGACGATCGTGAGCATGTGGTACTCGCCATGCGCCACGCGATGGAGCCGCAACGGGCCGATGTGACGTTTGAACATCGCGTCCTGCGGCCGAACGGGAGCGTCCACTGGTGTGTCTGGACCGGTAAGATTATTCGAGATCGCGACGGACGGGCGTTGCATATATTGGGAACGGTTCGCGCCACCGACGGGGGCGCGTGAAGCGTCGTTCGTGAAGCGTGAAGCGTATTTCGTAGAGGATAAGAGCGTGATGGCTAATGGCAAGAAACAGGAGCTGATACCAAATCGCTCTTGGCGTATCGCACGAATGACGGGCGTCCTGTCGTTTCTGCGCATGCTATCGACTATACGCCATACGTCATATGCTCTTTTCACCGTAGGAATGACGAACGACGCTTCACGCTTCACGCTTCACGCTTCACGCACGCAAGTGCTCTCCTTCTCCGTTCTGGCCCTGAGGGGATTCGTCCTCTTGCTCGGCCTCTGTACCCTGGGTGTGTCCGAATCCGTCGCGATGGACATTGCCATCCTGCGATCTTCCGACATCGCGGCCTATCGCGAAGCCATTGCAGGCTTGAAGGCCACAGGCCCGATTGGGGCGACCTATACCGAATACGATGCGCAAGGTGACCTGGAGATGGGGAAAAAGCTCGCACGCAAGGTGCGGGCCTCGAATGCCTCTTTGGTCGTCGCCGTAGGGCTCAAAGCCGCGTTGGCCGCGAAAGTAGAGATTGTCGATGTCCCGATCGTCTATATGATGATCATGGACCCGTTGAAACATCAGCTCACAGGGGCCAACATGACCGGCACGCTCCTGGAGGTCCCCGTCGATCAACAGCTGAAGATCATGCGAAAGTTCCTGCCGGCCCTTCACCGGCTCGGGACGCTCTACGATCCCGCCAAGAGCTCCGCGTGGGTGCAGGACGCGGCGCAGCGAGCCACCATCGAGAACTTTCAATTAAAGGGACTTCCCGTCGAGAGCGAGAAGGACGTACCCGAGCAATTGCGCGTTCTGCTCTCGAATGTTGAGGCCTTCTGGCTCACACCGGATTCTACGGTATTGACGAACGAATCCGTACGCTTCATTCTTGAATCGGCGCTCGCGCGTCAGATACCGGTGATCGGATTCTCACCTGAATTCACACGCCTGGGAGCGCTACTCAGCATCTCCGTTGTCTACGGCGATATCGGACGAGAGACAGGGCTACTCGTGAAACGCATTCTCGACGGGAAACAGCTGTTGCCGCTCGACCCCGTGCCGATCGAACGACTCAAGATCACGGTCAATCTCAAGACCGCAAGGTTCCTCGGCATTACGTTTTCAAATGGGCTGACGAGTCTCATCGATGAAACCTATTAACGTGGACCGGCACGTGAATTCTCATCCTCCGCCGAAGAAACCCATGGCCCCCATGCCATTACCCAGGCACGGGTTCCTCAGCCTGCGCACCAAGTTCGTGTTATTTTTCAGCCTCATTCTCGTCCTTGCCTGTTCAACCTTGAGCTGGTACTACGTCGCAGAGAGGCGAGCGGCGATGGCCGACAACCTCCAGCAACTGGGAACAATTCTCCTCACCAGCGTGGTACACAATGAACATTTCCAATACGCAGGCCTCGTGGCGGAAGATCGTACCACGCTCCAACAATTCATCGACGGCCTCGTGGCTGTCCAGGATGTGGTCTATGTGGTCGTCACCCGCTCGGACGGAACCGTGCTCGCTCAATATACCAAGGGGGCACGCCAATCCTCTGACAGCCTTGCGCGATCCTTGGATCACCCTCTCTACCCAGACAGTCGGATCGCGGCACCGCTCTTCCAATCGTCAAACCCTCTTCCTCGGATGACACCTATCTCCCTCTCCAATCAACCCTGGTATCGATTGATCTGGGAGGAAATCGTGTACGACTTCGCCATGCCGGTGCTGCGAATGACAAAAGGAAACACTCCTCCCTTCTCTGTTCAGCTTGAGGAAGGAAGCAGCGCCTCATCCCCGCCACAGCCGGCGCTCGTGTCCGGTGTCGTCCAAATAGGATTGACCGATGCGCACCTCAAACGCGATCTCGAGACGATGATCAGAAATATTCTCCTCTTCACTCTCCTCATCATCGGCGCTGGTTCACTCTACGCCTATTTTCTCACCCTCCGTATCACGAAGCCGTTGAGGAGCCTGGCCGGTGTCGCTCAACAAGTGACTGAAGGCCGTTCGCCTATCCCTCTCATCCCCTCCACCCGTGACGAAATCGGCCGACTGACGAGCACCTTCAATCTCATGACCCACTCATTACAGGAACGGAACCTCGCCATCACAATGAACCTGGCTACCATCAGCCGCCAGGTCGGTCAATTGACCACGTTACATCAAGTCAGTGCGTCCATCGCCCGAACGCTGGACCTGAACCAGATTCTCGACACTGTGTTGCAGCTCCTAATCGCCAATCTTGGCTTTACGCGGATGTATGTGATGCTGCGGCACCGCGAACGAGATACGGCCTATGTGGCCCAGATCGCAGGAGTGCCGCCGGACATTGCGGAGGCCGCTCGCCGTCTTGATGTGCCGATCCTGAACGACGGCAGTCTCCAAGCCGACCTGCTGCTTCACGGTAAACCTATGCTCGTCCTGAGCCTTCAGGCTGAGGCCGATCGCGTGTCGCCACCGATACTGGAATTGGCTCGCCGCGCCGGAGTCACGTCCTGCGTCTTGGTGCCGATCCAGAGTCAGAACCAGACACTCGGATACCTCGCCGCCGACCGGGGCGCGCAACCCTGCACGGAGGAGGATCTCCATACGCTCTTGACGATCGCAGGCCATGTGGCCTCGGCTATCGACAACGCCAGAGCCTATTCTGACCTCGAAGCACTCACGCAGCACCTCGAACAGCGAATTGCAGAGCGCACGCAGGCCTTGTCCAACGCCAATACGGAACTGCAGGAACAGGATCGGCGGCGATCGCTGTTTCTCTCTGTCGCGTCGCATGAGTTGCGCACCCCCATGACCGTGATTCGCAGCTTCGCGGACAATATGCGCGACGGCATTGCCGGGCCGGTGAGCGAACAACAACTGACCTACCTCGCTCGCATCAGCCATAATCTGAATCGGCTCACCAGAATCATCAATCAATTACTCGACTGGTCCCGCCTTGACAGCGAAAAGGACATGCTCTGCCTCAGACCGGTCAGCGTCGAATCCACGGCCCTCCTGGTCGCCGACAGTGTGCGTGCCATCACAGCTGAAAAAGCGATTACACTCGAGATCGTGCATACGGAAGGGCTCCCAGCGGTCCGGGGGGACCGCGATAAACTAGAACAAATTCTCTGGAATCTCATCGGCAATGCGAGCAAGTTTACCCCGCCGGGCGGCCGCATCATCGTCGATTTCCAGACGACCCCCGAGGGCTTTGTCCAAACATCAGTCGCCGATACCGGCTGCGGGATTGACCAGGAACATATCGAAAAGCTCTTCACTGAGTTCTCCAAGGTGCCGTCTGCCCTCCCCACCGCTCAGGGGGCTCAGCTCGGACTCTTCATTACCAAAAGCCTGGTCACGATGCATGGAGGAACCATCTGGGTGGAGAGTACCGCCGGGGTCGGCACTCGTTTTTATTTCACATTGCCGATCGCGAGTTCGAGGGCTGAAGGCTGAAGGTGCGAAGGACGAAGTTCAGGGTTCTGAGTTCTAAGTTCTGAGTCAACGGCTTCGCCGAGTTCTGAGTTTAGAGTTCTGGGTTCTGAGTTGTCCGGAGCTAACTCAAAACTCCTCTTTCAGCGTTTCCGGATAACTCAGAACTCAGAACCCAGAACTGAGAACTTCTCAAGGGGTGCATTTTCCTATGTGTCTGTACTACAATTTCAACCTTCAGCCTGAATTCCTGAACCCCTGATCTCCTGAGCACCTGGGTCCACCATGCGCGCAAAAATCCTAATCGTCGACGACGACCGCGATATTCTTCTTGGGCTCGAGAATCGTATCACCTGGATGGGGCACGAGCCTGTCACAGCTGAGAACGGCAAGGATGCGTTACGTCTGATTGAAGAAGGAGACGTCGATCTAGTGCTCTTGGATTTGGAGCTGCCGTTCCTATCCGGTCTGGAGGTCCTGGAACGGGTGAGAAACGCCTCACACGGCAAGCGGCGTACCGAAGAGGACACCAGCGCACCCTACACCACACCGCTCATCATTATCCTGACCGCCTTCGGCACGATCGAACGCGCCGTTCAAGCTATGCAGCTTGGCGCATTTGATTTCCTGACGAAACCCTTCAGCGCCGACCACCTCACCGTCGTGGTCAACAAAGCCCTGGACACCGTGGTGCTACACCGTCAAGTCGATGTCCTCCGTCAAGAAGTCGATGATCGGTACGATCACCTTGTCGGGTCCAACGCCAAGATGGCCGTGCAACTCACGATCGCCAAACAAGCGGCACCGTCCGACGTGACCGTCCTCCTGCTCGGCGAAACCGGTACGGGGAAGGAAGTCGTAGCCCGCGCCATTCATCGGTGGAGCCCACGCCGCTCGAAATCCTTTATCGCTGTCAATTGTGCGGCACTACCGGAGCATTTGCTCGAGAACGAACTGTTCGGCCATGAAAAGGGCTCCTTCACCGGAGCAGTCAAACGGGAACCGGGCAAGATCGAAGTGGCAGAACGGGGAACGGTGTTCCTTGATGAAATCGGAGACATGCCGCTCCCGTTACAAAGCCGCCTGCTGCGGGTCCTTCAAGATCAGACGTTCTTTCGTGTGGGTGGAACCCAGTCGGTTCGCACCAATGTGCGTTTCATCGCAGCGACGAATAAAGATATTCGGCGCGCGATCCAACAGGGCACGTTTCGTGAAGATCTCTACTACCGGCTCGCGGTGATCACTGTGACACTCCCGCCACTACGTGAACGGACAGACGATATCCCGGCACTCGTCAAACATTTTCTTAAGCGCACGCTCAGAATGGGGGTTCATGGCCCCTGCGCATTGAGTGACCGCGCCTTACGAGCATTGCAACAGTATCGATGGCCTGGCAACGTCCGCGAACTGGACAATGTCCTGACACGTGCGCTCATCTTATGTCCCGAGGACACCCTTGAGCCTGGAGACCTGCATCTGACAGATTCACTGCCCCCCTCGTCGATCGAGGCCGAGACAGGATCTCCCCCTCGTGACTACCATGCGCACATGGACGCCTACAGCCGGAAGGTCCTCGAAGAGACGTTGCGCAGACATGGATGGAACCAAACCAAAGCCGCTGAAGAACTCGGTCTTCAACGGACCTACCTCACGAAATTGCTCAAGCAGAAAGACATCTCTGGCAAACCGCCCCATGAAAGCAGTGATGAGTCTTGAACCACTGGGAAGTTCTGAGTTATAAGTTCTGAGTTCTGAGTTGTTCGGAGAATCCATCAGCTCCCAGTCCGAAACGTTTCACGCCCACGGGGAAGTGCTGAGTGATGCGTGACGTCCAGGCAAGAACTCAGAACTTTTTTCCAAGCCCCATACTCCTCAACTGGCTTGGCGTTAACCACCAACGCAGAACACCTCGACCTGGCTTCAGCTGGATCGGCAGCTCAATCAGGCAGGCCCCGGCTTTCTTCATGGGGAAGGCCGCAGAGGCCCGCCCGGATAAGAGGACACTTGCCGCCATCCCCAGCTGTGGTTCATGACCGATACAGAGCACGCAGGACTCCGGCGGAAGATTGTGCAGGATCGACAGGAGCCGATGGGGCGGCGCATCCGGCAAGAGTTCATCGACGAGGTGCATCGCAGAGCGGACTCGCAGCGAGCGGTGCACAATCTTCGCCGTCTCGATCGCCCGAATCAAGGGACTCGACAAGACATGCGTCGGCTGCACGTCGAGCCGGTTCAACCCAGCCGCCACCTGCGCCACGCGCGTTGCCCCCTGCTCAGTCAGAGGACGATCCCCATCCAGCCCTTCCCATTCATCCCGCTCCACCGCAATGCCATGCCGCAACAACAGACAATCCATCATCCCTCCTCTCTTCTATCCAGGATTTTTCATGCATGCCGCTTCATGCGCAAGCGCAGTGGATCGACCTGTCTGCGTGCGAACCTGCACAAGCAGACGAGTGCCGCAGACGCCCTCATGCATCGTGCGGATGAGGCCGTGACAACAATCCAACGGCAAGAAACCGCGCATCGATCGCGTCAAGAATATGCTGCCGCAGTTCATCCCGAAAAGGCACGAGACTCTCATCATGCAGATAGCGATCGACCGTGCGAGGGAGCCGCCTCCGCCAGGCCTGCGCAGCCTGTCGCGCACCATCGGCAACAGGTCCTCCATGAACAAGGATGGCGTGGACTTCATGCTCGAAGAAACCCACATGCACTGCTTCATCTTCCATAATCGAGGTCAGATCGGGCCGTACGCCGACTAACAACCTGGCAAACTCTAACCCCAAGGCTTCATACCCATAGAGATGCACCACGAGAACCCTCCATTGACTGGGCATACGAGGCAGGACCGTCTTGCCGTGCGAACTCACTCCCAGCAGTAACTCAAACTGTTTGAGATGCTGCGCTTCTTCCTCCTCATGACGGCGCAAGAACTGCAACACCGGAGACGGAACATCCTGCGCTTGTGCAGAGCGTACGGCCCACAAGGCCATGGCCTCCGCCTTAAGAAATTGTTCCAGGATTGCCCGTTCACAGGAGGGAGGAAGTGGATGAGTCATACGCCGAGTCTACCGGAACGATGGGGCAGAACCAACCATGCAGTGGTGAGTGCTGAGTCACTGGGAGGTTCTGAGTTCTGAGTTCTGAGTTTTGAGTTCTGAGTTGGCCGGAAACGCTGAAAGAGGAGTTTTGAGTTAGGTCCGTCATCGCCGTTTACACCCCCAGCTCAGAACTCCTTTGCTCGTCCCGCCCGTCTCGTCCTTCCCAATCCTCCTCTAACTCAGATCCTAGAACTCAGAATTTCTTTGCTCGTCTCGCGCTTCACGCGCCATGCGGGCTAGACACTCTCCAAACCATTTCTGTATCCTAGGAGCCTGTCCGACATTGACCGTTCTACTGCGGCGAACGATCTGCGACCTTCTGCGTCGTGCTCGGCTCGGAAAAATCCTCAACGTATTCCAGTG
>JAWXBV010000039.1:0-10206 GCA_034440335.1 Nitrospirota bacterium
CCTTCGGCGCTTCCATCTGGGGTCGGCTGCGCATGCTTCGGTGTGACCCTCGTCCGAGAGCCGGATGCGGGAAAACCGCACGTCCGGTTCGATGAGCGGGATGTGGAAACGGGTCTAGCGGCGCTGTTGAGGCACCGGCAACCGAAAGGGCCGGTCACCGGGGAAGCTCCGCCTACGCACCGCGCCACATCTCGACTCTACCGACGAACGGTCATGAATAATGCGGGCTAGCTGCGTATGAACGCCGGGGCGATGACCAATACTGGGGGACGTGCTGGTCTCCTAGAGTGTTCACACGACGGCGTGAGTTCGACTCGGTGGTTCAGCGGTACTACGTCGACTCTTGGCGTATCGACTTGTCGGACCCGAAGAAACGAACGGTGGTGCGGGCAAGAACTCGGTGCGAGACGGCGCGCGAATTCTTGCACTGATAATGCGGTTCTTCGTGCTCGTGCTCGGGGTATCGAGCGCTGTCTTCGAGTGACCGACGGAACGGTGATGCCTAACAACCGGTTGCAGCGGACGGCGCTACGCGCCGCCGCTGAACCGGAGCATTGTGCCATGCATGACATAGAGCGAGGGGGATAAAAGTCCCCGTGCCAGTGTTTGCGGAGCCGAAGACTAGGAGAGGGGCAAGGACGTCATCGCGAGATCGGGTCCTGAGGAAGTCCAATCCAAATGCGCGGGGCGACGAACAGGAACCGGATACGAGGTGTGGCACACTCGAGACGAGCGGGCACGTGACCGCGAAGTCCCTCCATCCGCAGAGGGGTGTGCTTTATAAATCCGGTGGCTGTGAGCGAAACGTTCTGTGTCTTACTCTGGGAGATCTTTCGGTTGTCCGCAAGGACTGGGAGCCGGGTAACCGGTTTCGACCGGCCGGGAGAAGTCAGCAGAGGGCAAAGCCTGCCCGAGGCAGGCGAGGCTACTGAGGCACCCCAACGCCGAAAGGCGGGGCACCAGGAGGAAAGAAAAGGGGACAGCGACTTATTCGAGAAGAGGTTTGACGCCATGGCTTGTCCAGTGCGAATTGAATTCCCTCACGCGATCGACCACGGCGCCAGCGTGCGGCCATGTCTGCCAACGCATCGTCACGACGGATGGGGATCGCCAAGCCTCGCGGAGGCGTGGCTAGGATGTTGAGCGGATTCGCTTGAGCAAGGTTTGGTAGACGGCAAGGTCCTCACGCTTCCCGATCGCCACTACTTCCACAATCACTTCCAGTTCGATAACGCGGTAGACGATTCTGACTCCTTTCTTTGCAGCATAGAGCTTGTAATAGCCTGTGAGGTCGAGACCTGCCGTATTTCCCAAGTGCTCGCCGAGGAGGGGAGAGGTTTCGAGCTTCTTGAGCTGCTTCGCGACCGGTTTTTTCAGGGAACCATCGAGGTGTCGAAAGTCGTCGGCAGCGTCCGCCGTGAGGGTAACGCTATACGGCAAGGCGTTGTTCCTTCAACAAAGCGTGAAGGCTGATGGTTTTGCGACGTTTCTTGCCTTTCCGCTCCTCCACGAGACGATAGATCTCAAGATGTTCCAGAAGGGCTAGGGCTTCCGCCATCGTTTCGTAGTCCTCAATAGGGAGAAGAACTGCCTCCAAGTGGTTGTTCTTGACGACCGCCACGCGGCTGCGGCGTTTACCGCTCAGATCGGCCAGCACCTGTCCAAAGGAACGCGCCATTCTGGAAGCGCTGAGAATTTCATCTTTCTTGTACGCGACTGCCATTGTGCACCTCATTGTGATAAATCATACGGATAATATAGCGCATAATTTGCACAGTCTCAAGCGGTCAGAATGGTCAGGCAAGACCTGAGGTGGAGTTATCGCGCAGGTATGGGACGACGGCGTGGGAGGGTCCAGCATCCCTATGGCTGACAATGGACTGGTTCTTAGCCCGCAGTATTCATGATGGTTCGTTGCGATAGCTCTGAGTCGTGTCACGAGACCAGCGCGCGGAGGCCAAGGGGACAGGCTCCGCCGCCTGCGGCGGTGCCTGTCCCTAACAGTAGGTTGAGGGTTCGAAACACTGGTGCAATCACAGGTGGGGTTATTGCTTGACTTTGCACTGCGCCAGCGCTGCAAAAAAATATCCTGTCCAAGCTGTTCCGGTTGCAAGAAATCCGCTCGGTCGGTCTTGTGATGAACAATCGTCTGCTGGTCGAGCTCTTCCATTTTTCCTTTCTATCGCGCATTGGAACTACCTCGGCTTACTTGCCTCGGTGTTTTTTTCACAGGTGTGGGCGTGGGCTTTTGCCTGATCTTGCGTGCGGCCTTCTTTGTAATGGGCGCACTTGCTTCCGCCATCTCGATGCCGAAGACATCGGCCAATTCCGTGTCTTTGAGTGCCCTGCCGGTTTTGGGTGCGTGACTCGACAGGGGCAAGCCTTTCCCGGCTTTGGCGATAAGGTCTTTTTCGTCCACTTTGCGGAGCGTGAACAGCAGTTGTGGTTGTTCGTCGAGACGCGCGCCGATGCCGTAGAGTACCGCCGCGACGTGTTTGCACATGGATGCCCAGTCCGGGCAGGAGCAGGTGAAGGCGATATCTTTGGGTACGGGAAACAGGCCGGCGCCGGGCCGGCAGATACGCTCCATGACGTGGTTGGAGAAGCGCCCCTGTAACAATTCGATCAGTGAATCGATTGCGCCAGAACAATCTTTGCAGACGGCGTTCCAGTGCGCCTGCGGCACCGCCGTGACCTTGACTTCGACCTGATAACGCCGTGAGCCCATCACCAGCGCCTTGACCACGCCGTCGGCAATGTGCAGGTCGAGCACAGCGCGGTTACGAACATAACTGCGCCCGCGTGGCAAGCGATTGGCGTAATCGCTATAGCGTTCGATGTTTTGGCACCAGGCCTTGCCCCAGAACGTCGTGGCGATGGTGCGACCGGCGATGACGACGGGTGTCATCGCCTTGCCCTTTTTCTGCGATGTGGCAATTTCGCGTTCAGCTTTGCCTTTGCGCTCGGCGACGGGTACGTAAGGTTTCCACTCATGAAACATATCGGCTATTCCTCCTGTAAGGCAGCGTGAACATCGAGCGCGACGAGCTTGAGCAGTTCGTCGTCCTTCATTTCCGTGAGCAGCATTTCGGCGCCGCCTTCCAATACATCTTTCGAGAGTTGTTGTTTGGATTCGATCAGCGCATCGATTTTTTCTTCCATCGTGCCGCGACAGACAAATTTATGCACCATGACATGTTGACGCTGGCCGATGCGAAATGCGCGGTCGGTGGCCTGATTTTCCACTGCGGGATTCCACCAGCGGTCGAAGTGGACGACGTGTGTCGCGGCGGTCAGGTTCAGCCCCGCGCCGCCCGCTTTGAGCGAAAGCACAAAGAACGGAACTCGCTCGTCTTCCTGAAACTGCCGCACCAGTTGCCTGCGATTCTTGACCGGCGTTCCTCCGTGCAGCACCACACCGGGACGCCCGAACACTGACCCCAAAAAACCGGCGAGAGGCCCGGTCGTCTCACGAAATTGCGTGAACACCAGCACTTTCTCCTGCCGGGCAGCGATGACTTCGGCAATTTCACGCAGCCTCGAAAATTTTCCGCTATCGGCCTCTTGCCAGGCCCCATCGCCCAACCACTGCGACGGATGATTACAGATTTGCTTGAAGCGCATCAGAAACGCCAGGATGGTGCCTCTGCGTGCGATGCCTTCGGCCTGTTCTAATTGTGCGGCGAGGTCCTCCACCGCTTGTCGGTAGAGCGCGGCCTGTTTCTGGCTCAAACGGCAGAACGCCTTCAATTCGGTCTTCTCGGGAAGATCGGCGATGACCGACTTGTCGGTCTTCAAACGTCGCAAGATGTATGGGCGTAGCAGTTCACGTAAGGGCGCGTAGGGGTGATGGGGGCGCTCGGCTAAGCGTTTGGTGAAACGGGCAAATTCCTTGCTCGTACCGAGCAGGCCGGGGTTGATGAAATCGAAAATCGACCACACATCTGTGAGTCGGTTTTCGACGGGTGTGCCCGTCAGCGCGATGTGCGTCCTGGTGTTGAGTTTTTTGACGGCGCGTGCCTGTTTCGTATCGGGGTTCTTGATCGCTTGCGCTTCGTCCAAAATCGCCAGATGCCAGTGGGTGTCGGCCACCCAGGGCAGGCGCAGCATCGTGCCCCTGGTGATGACCAAATCGACGTCTGCGAGTTGTGGTTAATCGATCGCTTTCAATTCGGCTGCCGACATCGTCGAAGGATGTGCCACCAGTGCTTTCAACTCTGGCGCAAAGCGTGTGATCTCATCGGCCCAGTTTGCCAGCAGCGATGTCGGCGCGACCAGGAGGCTCGTCTGCGGTTGTATGCCGAGTTGACGTTGCCCGCGCAACACCAGCAGCAGAGCCAGCACCTGAATGGTCTTGCCCAAGCCCATGTCATCTGCAAGACAAGCACCCAAACCAAGACGGTGCAGCAAATACAGCCAGCGCACCCCTGCCTTCTGATAGGGGCGAAGCTCTGTCTTTAGTGTGCGTCCCGGCTCGATGCGCGCCAGTCCTTCCGGGCTGCGTAGCCCGGCAAGTGTTTCGGCCAGCCATGGCCCCGCCACGATGCTCGACCAGTCGGGGTCGGCGCTAGGCGCGTCGTCTGGTCCAACCTGTGCGCCGGCCAGCATGCGGATTGCCTCGGCAAAAGAGAAGCCGCCCTGCGCCGCTGTGTTTTCGGCTTGTCGAAAGCGGGCCAACATGCCGTTGAGTTTGCCCCGATCGACTTCGACCCAGCGACCACGCACCAGTACAAGGCCGTCAGATCCTGCAAGTAATGTTGAAATTTCATCTTCGGTCAACGGTTCGCCATCGAGCGTTACTTCCATCTGAAAATCAAGCAGCGCATCTTTGCCCAATACGCCCGGTGTGTTGCTGCCTACGGAGGCGCTTACTTTGGGGCGTGGCGGACGGCCTGTTTTCCAGGCGCCGGGCACGCGCAGCACCACGCCGGCGGTTTCGAGATGCGGGACATCGGAGAGAAGCTGAAGCGCCTCTGCCTCGGTCCAGCGCATCGGGTGAAAAATTTCGCCCTCCGCCACCATCGTTTTGAGCCAGGGACACTGCTGCGCCGCCTGCTGCACCGGTAATAACAGCGACAGCAGTCGCTCCTTGTTGGCGGCGCCGGCATACTCCTGCAGCGCCTGTCCGAGCGGAACATGCTGGGCCTTGGCCTGTGCCGATAATCGTGTGGTGTACGTCGCGAGAAACGCAAACGGCGCTTCGGGGTCTTTTCTGTTTTCGGCGAGATTGAAATGCACCCGTCCGACCAGATTCCAGGCGGGGTTTTTAGCTTTGAGAAAATTTCGGATCGTCAGGCCGGACTCGATGAGTTGAGCCTGCCATGCGGCATCGATCTCGTGCCATAACGAGCCCAGCACGGACGCTGTCAGATACTCCGCCCCGGTCATCGGCGGCGCGGCGGCGGCGATGGTTTCAAGTTCCTCAGTAGATGGCGGAGGAATCGCCTGGTTGGCGGGGGATTTGTCAGACTCAACATCAGCTGCAGCGCCCGACAGTGTGCATACTGCCGTGACATAACGAGCGCCGAACTCACGCCAGTAGCGGTATACCGGTGGCAAGGCGATGCCGACTTCTCCTGCGCCAAGTTGTATTAATCCGTACCCGCTGCCGCGTGAAAATGACTGTTGTAGCCGGTGCGAAAGATCAGGCGTAAGCAACGAGGCATCAGTCTCGTCGCTCGCCAACAGTAAACGCCCATGCGGCGTGAGTATTGGCGCCAGGGCACTGACCACTGTACCCTGCGTATCGATCATGCCCTGAACAACGGACTGGTGTCTCATCTTGCCTGAAACCCTGAAGTACTGAGCCGACTACCAAATAGTGCGTATGCTACCGTTCATGGTTCGACAATCCTGGCCTGAACGACGTCGAAGGGCGTGAACACACTATTTGCCGGCTTCATCAGTAATAACGCAGGCCATTGATGGCAAATCAAACTCCTGCGCTGCTTGTATCGCCATGCAACTTTTCGCTCGTTGAGGATAAGGGCTAATGGCTAATGGCAGAGAACAGGAACGGATAGCGTATAGCACGAACAAAAAGTCCTGTCTTTCCCATACCTGCTATTGGCTATAAGGGATACGTCATCTGCTCTTTTCTTCGCGCTATCGGCAGGCTTTTCCATCGAAGTACGTGCAGCTTGTCTCGCCTGATTTGACTTTCCAGGTCTTGAGTAGAGGCGGCTGCTCATTCCCTCTCATCTCGACGACGAAATCCACGAGGCCTGTTACTGGAAGCTTCTCGATGTGCGGTTTGGCCACGTCCGGAACGTCGATCCAAAACACGGACCCAAACGTGGAAATTAAGATGCGGTGGTTTTCCCTATCGACCTGAATAACGGGGCTGTAGAAACTTTTGTCCTCGGCCATGCTGGGAGACGCAATCAGACCAAGAAGGAGGAGACTGAAGAAGCCGGCGAGAAGGGTCGTACGCATGTATGCCATGACTAGCCCTCTTTCTTCACGAGACAATCCGGCGGCCATTATCGCATTGAGGCCAAGGGGAAACAAACTGGAAATTATTGAGCAAGGCTGTCTTCTGAACGCTACAAGTGGGCTATGAAAAATGTTGGCGTGCGAGAATTTCGATGGCCGGTGTATATGCCATGACAGGAGTAAGTCCCGCAGGATGCTCAAAAAGTCCGTCCAGCGAGGCCGCAGCGAGCGAGGAGGCGAGGCGTACCCTTGCGGTACGTTGAGTCTCTGAGCGATGCGAGAACAAAGCTGGCCGGCTTTTTCAGCATCCTGCTAGGCGAGAGTTGTAATGTGGGCTTGCGTGACATTCCCATCCGTAATCCAGTATCCACGAATATCCGGTTTCGACTTTTCCATGAGGGAGATAATCAGATAGGCGGGGATGGGCAGGTTGATTTTTGGCCAGATTTCCTCGTAGTCGGTGGCGATCTTGATGTCGGTGATGGAAGGACGCGCCGGGTCGTGGGGATGGGAGTGGTAGACCACTTGCAGGTCGAGCCCTTTATGTCGAATATCCTTCTTCGCAACGGAAAAGTCCTGCATGTCCATCACGAAGGCAATCTCGGCCCGTTCAGCCGGCGAGAGTCGTTCCAAATGCGCGGCCTTTGCCGGGTCAAAGGACGACAGTTTCTCAGCTCCTTCAAGTGCCACGATATTTTGGATCCGATAGACATGGGTGACGGCCCCGTTAGTTCCAGCTAGGAGCCCGCAACACTCGTAGGGATCGAGTTCCCTGGCGTGGGCCACCATATCGTCGAGAATCGATTGAGGGATGAGTAGAGAAGTTGTCATCGGGTTTAAAAGTCTGAAAGTCCTAAAGTCATCAAGACATGTCAATATGAACGGTCATTGCGAAGACTTTACGACTTGATGACTTTTGACTTTTTGACCTGGCTTCGTTAAATCGTGCAGCTGACGACATAGTCCATGCTGAGATCCTTGATCTTCGGGTTGTCGCCGCAGAGCGGGCAGGCCGGGTCCTTGGGGCGGCGGACTTTTCTGAATTTCATGTCTAGCGCATCATAGATCAGCAGGCGATCGGCCAGGGTTTCGCCGATGCCGAGAATTTCTTTGATCGCTTCCGACGCTTGAAGAATGCCCATCGTTCCAGCGAGGGCCCCTAAGACGCCGGCTTCTTGGCAATTCGGTACAAGTCCTGCCGGCGGAGGCTCCGGGTAGAGACAGCGGTAGCAGGGATAGCCGGCATGGGGTTTAATCGTCGTGAGTTGGCCTTCGAAGCGGAACATGCTGGCAGAAATGAGCGTCTTCTTGGCGAAGAAACAGGCGTCGTTCACGAGAAAACGCGTCGCAAAGTTGTCGGATCCGTCCAGCACCATGTCGTACTGGGAGATGAGTGAAAGAATATTGTTGCTGTCGACGTTCTGGTGATAGGTCTTGATCTCGATCTCCGGGTTGATCGCCGAGAGGGTTTTGCGGCCAGACTCCACTTTTGACATGCCGACCGTGGCGGTGGAGTGCAGGATTTGCCGTTGCAAGTTCGAGAGATCGACCACATCGCCATCGACCAGGCCAATGGTACCGACGCCGGCGGCGGCGAGATAGAGTCCGGCAGGCGAGCCGAGCCCACCGGCGCCGATGAGCAAGACTTTCGCCTTGTTCAGCTTCATCTGGCCCTTGCCACCGACGTCGCTCAGAATAATCTGCCGGCTATATCGTTGAATTTGTTGTTCAGTGAGTTCCATAGTTAGATCTGCTCTCAGCAGTTAGCTATCAGCTGTCAGCTTCCACTCATAAGAATTTCTCAGAGCTGATGGCTGAATGCCACTCCCGTTATTCGACGACATTCAATTCGATCGGGTCGACCACGACGCCTTTTTTGCGAAGGCCGGCGATCGCCCGTTCGATTTCCGTGCTGTCCCCGGTCAGTTCGAGATCCATCCATCCGGTGGTTTCACGAACGTCGGCACGTCTGACATTGGTGACGACCTTATATTCATGTCCGATCTGATAGATGACCGGTTCCTTGATCTTGTCTTCTGGAAACTGCACATGCACTTTCACATTCGGCATGATGCGCCTCCCGCAATGGCGGGCACGATCGAGACTTCATCGCCGTCCTTGAGCGAAGTCTCTTTGCCCTTGAGGAATCGAATATCTTCTTCGTTGACGTAAATATTCACGAACCGACGAAGCTCACCCGTATCGTCGCAGAGGCGATCTTTCATGCCGGGATGCGCGGTATTGAGCGCCTCGATCATATCAAGCACGCTCGCGGCTGTCGTTTCGACTTCTCCCTGGCCCTTGGTCAGGGGGCGGAGCGGAGTTGGAATGCGAACTTTAATCATGCGTCACCACCACCGTTCTTGCCCATTTTAAATGTTTTCTCAAAGGCGGCCAGGCTTGGCTGAATGCGGACCGGCCGTCCGACGGCATCGATCACCGCTTCTTGGGTTTTTAAGCCGTTCCCGGTGATATAGGCCACGGTCAGATCGCCTTTCTTGATCGTGCCGTTTTTCACCAGCTTTTGCAGCACACCGATGGTGACACCACCGGCTGTTTCGGCGAAGATCCCTTCTGTCTGCGCCAGCAGTTTGATGCCTTCCACGACCTCGTCGTCGGTCACCATGTCCATGGACCCCTTGCTCTCAGCGGTGGCTTTGAGGGCGTAGTATCCGTCGGCTGGATTACCGATGGCCAAGGACTTGGCGATGGTCTTGGGTTTCACCGGTTTGAAGAAATCTCTCCCCGCCTTGAAGGCCGTAGCAATCGGCGAGCAGCCTTCTGCCTGCGCCCCGTTGATCTTGGTCCTGACCTCATCGATCAATCCCACATACTGCATTTCGTGGAGGCCCTTCCAAATTTTTGTCAGCAGGGAGCCTGACGCCATGGGAATGACGGCTTGATCGGGTGTGCGCCAGCCGAGTTGCTCGACGGTTTCAAATGCCAGCGTCTTCGAGCCTTCCGCATAGTAGGGGCGGATATTGATGTTGACGAACGCCCAGCCGTGCTCGCCGGCAATTTCGCTGCAGAGCCGATTGACATCATCGTAGTTGCCTTCGATCTCCACCACGTTGGGTTTATAGATCAAGTTGCCGAGCACCTTTGCGGCTTCCAGATCGCCTGGAATAAACACGTAGGAGCGCATCCCTGCGGCCGCCGCATGGGCGGCGACGGAATTGGCCAGATTGCCGGTCGAGGCGCAGGCAATGGTGTCAAATCCCAATTCGCGAGCCCTAGTGATGGCCACGGCCACGACCCGATCTTTGAATGAGAGCGTGGGATGATTGACCGTATCGTTCTTAATGTAGAGCTCGTCCAATCCGAGGTAGGCGCCGAGATTCTTGGCGCGCACCAGCGGGGTCATCCCGGCATGCGGGCCGAGGAAGGTCGGCCCTTCCACCGGCAGAAGATCGGCATAGCGCCAGATACTGTGGGGGCCGTCCTGGATCTTCTTGCGGGAAAGGTTCTTCTTGATTTCCTCGTAGTCGTATTTGACCTCGAGAGGGCCAAAACACATCTCGCAGACATGGATCGCCTTCGTCGGATATTCTTTTCCGCACTCGCGACAGACTAGGGCTTTCATTGTGGCCATGGCGATTCCACCTTGCTAGGAGCCTGTCCGACATTGCCTTCGTGACGAGACGAAGGAGGTGCGGCCAGATGCGAGGCCGCAGGCCTGGAAAAACCGGAGGCGTATTCGCTGGAATACGTTGAGGATTTTTTCGGGCCGAGAACGACGCAGATGGTCGCGGATCGTTCGCCGTAGTAGAA
>JAWXBV010000040.1:0-4587 GCA_034440335.1 Nitrospirota bacterium
AGGCAGATTGTTCTTCACTGCGCGCATCGAGCGACCACCGCTTTATCGTGGGGGCTCTGCGAGCAAGAAGAACGGTCTGCCTGCTCCCTCGCATCCTTCTGAGGCCGCGCGTTGCGCGAGCACGGGGGATCGTCCCAGCTACCCCATCCCCCTTTTCAGCGTCCTGCCTAGAAGTTCATCCAGAGCTGGACATACGCCCAGTTTTGGTCGGCACTGGTGCCCAGGTTCTCCGCAATATACCCGCCGGAGAACATATGGCCATAGACGGCCTGGAAGGACAACTTGCCATCCATGAACAGGTGCGTCCAAGCAATGTCCAACTCGTCGCCGATGTGCCGCTGGGTGTTGTTTGTCTTTGAAAATACATACACGCCCTGTGTGGCACGATACCAATTGTCCTTCGTATTGGCCAAATTCAAGCGGGTGGCCCAAATTTCAACATGGTCGTCCTTGGTCGGGCGGAATTGGAGGTTGACCGAGAGAGCCATCATGTTCTTCCAGGCTTGAACATCCATGTAACCCATGTGAATGTGGTTGGTCGGGTACATGTTCTCGAACGTATTGGCGGTTTTACAATCTGTGTTGCCGCCGATCGTGCAGTTCGCCCGACCGTCGCCCGAGGCATAGTCGAGGTTGAAGGCCAACCGCGGCTTCCAAGCCGACTCGTAATGCGTGTAGCCGATCCAGGTTCTGGTCGCCCAGGCACTGATGTGGAGATACTTTTGGTTTCCATAGCCTGCGCCATTGGGCCCGCCGGTGTCGCCCATTTGGCCGAACTGGTAGAGCGTTTCGTTGATCGCATCGAAGTTGTCCTTGCGCATCTCGATCCGGCCTCCGACGTTATGGCGGGTCTGGTTCGAGTGCTTCGCCGTGCCGAGACCCTGGCCTCGGTTGTCCGCCGAGTTGTACCGGTTGGAGTAGAGGAAGTAGTAGGGTTCGATGATGAATCCCGGCACCGACTTGATCTGGTTGTAGAAAATAAACGTGTCGGAATCGGTGTTCGCGCTGCCGTTATTGAGGGGGGTCGGGCCAATGTTCGGACCGAGACTCCCGGCCGGCACTGCTTGCCCGAGATCGGATTCAGAGTTGCGGAACCAACCCCAGTAGGTATCCCAGACCTTGGTGCTGTATTGCAACATCACACCGTCATGGGAAAATCCTGTGTTGGACCAGTCGAAGGCGCCGAACAGCGACTGGTTGCCGAACACCACATATTGTCGACCGGCCTTCAGGCTCAGACCTTGGAGGCCTGAAAAGTTCCTGACCAACATGTAGCCGGCTCGAACTCCCAATGTGCTGCAGTTGCCCCCACCGTTATTTGTCGAACACCCGTTCTGGTTCCTCGTATTGTCTTGGAGTAATCCGGTGCCATTGGCGCCGTTTCCGCCCCAGGTTCTCGAGTCCTGGAGTTCCAAATAGAAACCCAGGTCCGGCGAAAGGTCGTAGCCAAAACCCAGCCGCACAAACTGTTGGACGAAGGAGTCGTTCGCCTTACCAGGGGTGCCGTTCGGAGCTGTGCCGGAGTTGGGGGCGTTACAGGCTCCGCCAACGAGGATGTCGCTGCCGAAACAGCCGCCGTTCCGCATGACCGGTCGCACGCGAAGATCGCCGCGTACCCAGAATTTATTCAGATCGAAATTCTTACCGATCTTCGGATCGTAGGGTTCATACTCTTCCTTCTGCGGAATCGCGCGAGCCACGACCGGGAGGTGGGTGATTTTTTCACCCTCCGGCAATTCGAACGCAGCCTGCGCCGGAACCGCCACGAATGCCATCCCCGCTAACAGCACGGCAGCGCTGAAAAAAACGGGCACACTCGTCCGCCCCGTCTGTCTGATCAGACTCATACGATCTTCCCGTGAAGTGGCGAGGGCGACTGTTGGTGAGTCATGAGGTGGTGGAGCAACTATTCGAAGCAACGACAATGAGGGTGGGACTGACGGTCAACGCCAAACGGGACAAGAAGCCCTAGGTGATCAACCTGATGGTGCAGGCTGGAAAGATGTCCTCTGCGAACTTCGAACCGCATGTATTTCATGAGGAAGGCAATGACTCCATTAGATCAAAGCCGGCTGTATTTGCGCGCCGGTAGAGGGACCGGTGAGCCAGGGATCGTCCGTCTCTCCTCTTCCCCGACCGTCACAATGCTCACGTCTGATTGTTCGACCCCTTCGAATCGATCTGTTTCTCTGCCGACGTCGTTGCGGCGTTGATCTGCTCTTCTGCGTCTTTAATCGAAGCCTGAAAGTCTTGCTCAACCATCTTCACTTCCTGCTGGATCATGTTGAGCTCCGGCTCCACCGACTTCCGCAAATCCTCCGCCGTGTCCTTGAACCCTTTGATTGCTTTCCCGACCTGGCGAGCGACTTCAGGCAGCTGTTTAGGGCCGAACAGCAAAAATGCGATCACCAAAATAATGAGAACTTCACCGACGCCCAATCCGAACATGTTGCATTCCAGTGATGAGTGACCGGTGATGGGTGATCAGTGATCGCTGTCGAGGACCTTCTCTCATCACACCTGACACATCACTGTTCACTGCGTGCCTAGCCTTGCTTCGCCTGCTTCGCTGATTGAGCCGGTGCCGGGGCGGCAGCCTGCGCTTGCGCGACCTGCGGCGGCGGCGCGTCAGGCGCCTCGGACGGAGGAGGCGTGACGTCAATGGCATCGGCCTCGTTGACGCTCTTCTTAAATCCTTTGATGGCCTTCCCCAGCCCCTCACCCAACTGCGGAATCTTTCCGGCGCCGAAAATGATCAAGACAATGACCAGAATCAGCGTCAGTTCCATCCATCCGAACGATCCAAACATCGATCACTCACTTTCTCTTTTGTCCCACCCAGGCCCACTCGCCCTTCGACGTTGAACCAGTCAACGGTGAGGACCTTCCTCAGATGAGGAGAAGATTTTAAAGGCTACAGAAGAACAGGAACTGAGTCAAGCAGAGATATTCGACCATCGAGCCCTGTGGCCTCGGAGAATCAGTGCGGTCTGAGAAAGCAATGGAAGTAATCCACAGGGCTCGGTGGTGCGCTCAAGGCAATCATGAACGACTGAGGATCGTAGCCGATCGCTTCGAGGTCCTTCGAGGCCAAGCTCAGCTCTTCTTCTGTGAGATAGGCCACGGTGTCCGGAACGCCTGTCGACGTGAGAGCGCGCACAAGGGCTTGGAGTGTCTCACGTTCCTCCGGCGGCATCTCGAACGAAATGGGGAAGTCCAAATGGCGCGCATAGGGGCTCCGATAGGTCTCGTTCAATGCCCGGAGGGTCTTGAGCATCAAGCGATCCTGTTCCCACAGCGCCATGCTCGTACCAGCGGACGGATGGGTCGCAATGAGGTCCATCAGTGTCAAGACGTTGGTCCCCAAACTCCGCCCCACGAACTCACGCTGACTCTCCATGGTCATCGTGCCGGCCTCCAACTGTTTGGCGACCGCTTCGGCCAATGCAAAGTTGACCATGAAACTCTGTTGCCCGCCAAATTGGCCATGGCAGGGCTTCTCCGGATCGTTCAGCACGTCCATATCCTCTGTGCCCGCGTCGAAACTGCTGAACCCGATCGCGTCGGGAGCCAACAGACGCTTGGCTTCCTTGATCGTGGCATAGGCCCCCAGATTGACGGGAACCAGCACCTGCTCATCAATGGGTTTGAGGAAATCTGTGATCGTCTTCCGATAGGGGACCTCTTTCCATTCGACGGCTCGATATTCACGCTCCCATACCAAATCGTCGAGAAACGGTGGAAACCCCTTGAGTGCCTCGATATCCATGCTGTCGAACGATCTGACAAAGGCTGCCCAGTCAGGAATTTTCGCATGCGCGGCTTCGCTCAAGTTCGGTCGCATGAACTCTTCTTCAATGTCGCCCCCCAGGCGCGACATCAGTTTCGTTGAGAGATCGTTCCACAGTTCGTTACACATAATGCGATCGACGCTGCCACCCGCAATAGCGTCGAGCCGATCCACGGTCCCTCGATGCGTCTCGACAAGGCTGCGATGGGCCGCGAGTGCAGGATGAGCCAGGGCTGTATCGAGTACGGCTTGTTCCCCATCGACCAGCACATATCGGATGCGGGGATACACCATTCCGTCTTTATCGAGGACCTTGAGATGGCTCAAGAAACAGGCGGCAAGATTACCGTTGCCGGGACCGAGCTCCATGACTGTCAGAGGCGATGCAGGGGGTACGGGAGTAGCCGGAGTACCGCTGGAGCCGGATTCTGTGCGACCCCGCTGTCCCATTACCCCTTTACCTCGTGATTTCTCGCGCTTCACGACTTTTTCGTAGTAATCAGCCGCGAGTGCATGGGCAAGCCGATGGTCGGCTGAAGCAAACGTTTGGTAGAAGCTGCGGATCTGATCGCCCCGGAAACGGGAGAAGAGCGCATTGATGTGGACTTGCCACTGATCGACCGGCTTATAGTCGCCGATGAGCTGAGGTAAGGCGTCTGCGTCCTGTAACATCACAACATCCCGGTGCCGCCCGCTCCTTTTCGCTTCAGTTTCATGATGCGCAAATTCTAGCAGACGGTGGGAAACAGCCGCAACCGGCTCTTCGGTGCCCCTTGCCCTGACCTCCCCTAATCCGG
>JAWXBV010000041.1:0-21991 GCA_034440335.1 Nitrospirota bacterium
CCTTCGACAAAGCTCAGGTTCCCGAGCACAGTCGAGGGACGAAATCGCGCAGTCGCGTCGCGAGACGGGCACGCGGAGCCGTGAGAGCCCGAGGCATACGTGAACAGTATGTCGAGGGAGCGAACGACGAGCCTGCCAGCCGCAGGCGCGTCGCAGCAGCGAATCCGCGATTGCAGCAGAAGCGCTCATGAATCATGCGGGCTAGTGCCGGCTGGTATGTTTTATGCGGAATGCGCCGTTACCGGAGAAATTGTTTTTCACTATTGACACAACTTTCTAATGGGCGTAAGAGGAATCTACGGCCCTTTCATTTACTCAATCAGGGGGACTGGACAGGGCGCGCGACTGTTAACGGGTTCCCCCGCCAACTTTCCAAGAGAGGAGGGTAGCGATGGATGACCTGACTCCACCTGGCCACTCAGGCCCGCCGATTCGAGGACGGGTTTCTGATCGGTCGTGCTAGCCGGTTCTCCTCTGGCTGTGTCGTAACGACACCAAAGACCAATCGGTTATAAGCCAATTTCCATCTTGGAGAATTCGACGCTGGTGCGAGGAACACAAGCGCCTGGGATGATGATGTTTTCCCCCGATCAGCGCCCAATGCTCTCGCTGTCGTGCGGGCCTCAGTGTTAGATGGGCCGAGACAATTCACATAGATGACCTGGCGTCCTAAGCGCCACGAACGGGCGACCTCGTACCTCGTGCAGGGTCGCCCGTGCCGTGGCTGCAGAGCATATGAATTCTTGGAGGGCACTATTCGTGGTCACAATGATACCCCGCCTGGCTTCCCTCTTCGCAAGACTGATCGAGACATAGCAGTGGGAAAAGCGTCGCCTCCGCGATGGACCAACATCGAAACCCTAGACGACTCGATGACAACCTGTTCTCCACGCCGACTGGATTCATGTGTACGGAATCGGTCGGGCGGGGCGACAGATACAGGATCATTAACGAGGAAAGGGGCAAAAAGTCGGCAGAGCACCGAGATGCCTTTTAAAGGTCCTGCACTCTCTTCCGGAAGAATGAGATGAGGTACGCGACCTTCCGTCTGGCGAATATGGGGAAACGGTTCGGATAGAATCTGACGAGAGTATAGACGTCGAGAGCCATATTGATAAGATCTCCGTGGCGGAATCGCGCATATAGGTTTGCAATCAGTGGCTCACCGTAATAGCTCATCAAGTGTTGCAGGCCTATGTCGTAGGCGACTCGAAGCTCTTGTTTTCCCTCGACGTACTGCAGCTGTTTCTTGAGCACGGTCACCGTCGATGCGAGCATCAGCCTCGCGTTGTTGCTCATGTTTGCGCCATGCTTTCGATATTGGACCACGAGTTGGTGGTGGCAGAGGATCGGAAATCGACGGGACACGCGTAGATAGAGATCGTAGTCCGCAGCAGGACTATTGGCTTCATCGAACTCACCAATCTCCGTGAACACCGACCGACGATAGAAGACCGACCCGGGGTTCCCGATGAAATTGCGCTGGAGCAGCCCTTTATAGTTGTAGTTCGTAGCGCGCGATATTTTCCCGATACCCTGGCTGATTCCAATATTCACGAAGAGGCCAAACGCCAAGGCGCAATCATTCCGAGAGGCCAGCGCCAGGAAGCCTACGTCGATGGCATTAGGAAACAAGCAATCATCTGCATCGAGAAATACAATGTAGGCTCCCTTGCTGTGCGAGAGACCCACGTTTCTTGCGCGAGAAAGGCCCAAATTGTCCTGCCGCACGTAGCGGATGTTCGGATACGCCTTCGCAACCTGCTCGGTATCATCCGTCGATCCGTCGTCAACGACGATGATTTCGATGTGTGGGTAGATTTGGTTGATGACACTTGAGATCGCCTCGCCTAAGAAATGGGCGTGGTTGTAACAGGGGATGATGACGGAGACTAATTCCTGATTGGGCGATCTTGCCATTATTGCATTACACATTATTAACTATTAGGTGTAGTCCGAGGACAAGGCACCGCCCCGCGACAAACATCAGCACCATCCACATGACAGCCAACGCATACGCACAAGAGCCGACACCAGACGAAACTCGACGTTCACGGACGACTTTTCCACTGGGACTGAAGCTCTATCCGACCGTCGAACGCCACGACCCTCGACAATGCTCGACCCTCTTCGTCTTTCTCATGCCGAATATCGACGGTCGTGCCCTCCCCTGTCTTGGTCACGAGCGCCAAAAAATCCAGCACTGTACCGGGTGGGACCCGCACCGTGGTAATGAACATATTGCCCTCGCGCACCATCGGGGTGTGCATCTTTCCGCTTTTCAGCACTGTTCCCGGGGGCCGCGCAGCATCAGGAATGATTTGCCACCCATCGAGGCCCCACACAAGCCAGACTTCCGCTGCTCTAGGAGCGTGGTAACGGATCTCCTGCGTCACGAGCGGGAGGTCGGAGGCCTCCCCCGCGAGCCAGGCCTTGCGCTGATCCAGCGTCACCACGGTCACCGTGGCTTTCTCTTCCAGGCTACCACTCACCCGCACGAACTTCAAAAAGCCCTTCCCATTGTAGTCCTGCCAGATAGTGACGGGCGCACCGCGGCTCGTCTTGCTGATCAGAAACCTATAATCAACCCAGGTCCCTGATGGGACTCGCACCGTCGTGGCAAAGGTGTCGCCCTTCCGGACCATCCGAGTATGCATGAGCCTATTATCCTTGAGCACCGTTCCTGCGGGGCGGGCGGCTTCAGGGATCGCTTGCCACCCATTCATGCCCCACACGAGCCAGACCTCGTCAGTTCCCGCAATACGGTAGCGGATCTCCTGTGCAACGAGTGAGGGGTCGGGCGTCGGGCTCGTGAGCCAGGCATTTGACTGGACCTCAATTCGACCATCGAACGCCACGACCCTCGACAACGCTCGACCATTCGCTTCTTTCTCTTGCCGAATGTCGATGATCTCACACTTTTCCGTCCTGGCAATCAGAAACGAAAAATCGAGCACAGCCCCGGGCGGGACCCGTACGGTCGTGGTGAAGGTATCGCCCTTCCGGACCATCCGACTATGCATGACTTTGTTGTCCTTCAGCACTGTATCCGAGGGTCGCGCAGCATCAGGAATCACTTGCCACCCATCGAGGCCCCACACAAGCCAGACTTCCGCAGCCCCTGGAGCGCGATAGCGAATCTCCTGTGCCACGAGCGGGAGATCGGTGGTCTGGCCGGCGAGCCAGGCCTTGCGCTGGTCCAGCGTCACCACGGTGACCGTGGCCTTTTCTTCCAGACTGCCACTCACTCGCACGAGCTTCCAAAAGTCCTGCCCCTGCGAATCTTGCCACATAGTGACAGGCGCACCACGACTCGTCTTGGTGATGAGAAACTTATAGTCGAGCTTCGTCCCTGGAGGAAGCCGCAGGGTCGTGGCAAAGGTATCGCCCTTCCGGACCATCCGGCTATGCATAACCTTGTTGTCTTGGAGCACGGTTCCAGGGGGACGGGCCGCTTCAGGGATCGCTTGCCACCCATTCATGCCCCACACGAGCCAGACCTCCTCGACTCCCGCAATGCGGTAGCGGATCTCTTGCGTGACAAGAGAGAGGTCGGCCAGACGGCCAGACGGCCAGGCTTTTCGCCGCTCTAAGTTGACCTTTGTCAATCTAGATTCAAATTCTATGCGGCCATCAAACTGTGCGATAAAGACCCCTGGTCGGCTTTCCTCACGTTGACCGTCGATCGTGGCTTCGATTGGTTTGGCAATCAAATACCTATGGTTAATAACCGATCCAAGAGGGACCTGCACCGTAGCGGTGAAAATATCCCCTTCACGGGCCATAAAGGTCTTCATGGTCCTATTAGCCCTCTCCGTTCCTGGGAGAATGGCAGCATCAGGAATCGCTTGCCACCCATCCAGGCCCCAGACGAGCCAGACTTCCGCTGCTCTAGGGGCGCGGTAACGGATCTCCTGTGTCACGAGCGGGAGATCGGCAGCCCGGCCGGCAAGCCACGCCTTGCGTTGCGCGATTGCGACCGGAGGCGTCTTGGATTCCATTTCAATCCGACCATCAGTTGTCACGATCGAACCTGATCGATCGGCCGCATCCTCCCAGACGTTGACTGGAACCCCGCCCTCCATCTTTGTGACGAGGAACCTGTACTCGATCGGCATCCCTGGAGGCACGCGTATCGTAGTCACGAAGCTGTTTCCCTTACGGACCAGCAGCGTGTGCATCAACTGGTCTTTCACTGTTGTCCCGGATGGGCGGAACGCCTCAGGCACGTTGTGCCATCCATTGGCTCCCCACACAAGAGAGACTTCGCCTGCGCCATCAAGGTGATAATGGATCTCCTGCGTCACGAGCGGGAGGTCTGTCTCCAGTCCTGAGAGCCAAGCCTGGCGTTGCTCCGGCGTAACCTGACTTGTTGTGGATTCGAATTCGATGAGGGAATCAACCTTTGCGCGTGGCAAAGACGGCGCCCCCTCCCACAGTTTGACGGGAGTTCCCTTCTCTGTCTTGCTGGTAAGAAACCCGTAATCTATTACAGTTCCCGATGGTACCTGAATCGTAATAACGAACGTATTGTTGGTGCGGACCATCAGAGTCTGCATCACTTTGTCCGGCACAATAGTTCCCGGAGGCCGGAGAGCCTCGGGCGCCTGTTGCCAGCCATTTATTCCCCAAACCAGCCACACCTCGCCGGCCTCAGGAGCATGGTAACGGAACTCGATCGTGATTGTTGACGGAGAGACGATACCGACCCTCGGCTTCGCCACAGATTCCTGGCTGCCTTCGAGGTCATGATAGAATAAGAGCGCGAAACAGATTAGACAAAGGAAAGAGAACGCAATTAATCGCAAAGAATAGCCATAATTATTGGCGAAGTAAGACCTGACTCGGGTGACTAGGGCCTCCATGTTCACACCCTCGCATCTTCCACCTACCCAGGCAGACAGCACCAACTATGAACGGTTGCCTCGCTATCGTACGGAAAAATCATTGCCATTCGGCCAGCTGTTTCGCGCGTTTCTGTGATGCTCTGTACGCTCTCGGACTCCGGAAGGCTCCCATAAGCTCGGCCAGAGTCAGGCGTCGTGGGAATCCGCGAGGCAGGAACAGTCTGGGCATAATCCAACGGCCGAACCACTGTCGTATCGCGAACAGGAGCGCCTGGCGTCTACTGACCGTTCGGTTCCTTACGCAGGTAAGCAGATAGGATCCGAAGCTGCAACCGTTGTCATGGATCTGTCGGCGCAAAGAGTCCTGCGACCGTCTATGAATGTGCCACACCAGGGCCGCAGGCTCATAGACTAACGTGTGCCCCTTGGCGACCAGGCGATGGAACATGTCTAAGTCTCCACCCCCTCCGGCAAGAGTGCCCAGATCCAGAGCGACGTCAAAAATGCCGATGTCGCTAAAGACTCGGCTGCGAAACGCCATATTTGCGCCGACCCCGAACGCCTGAGCTGCCAGCAGGTCATATGTGTTCAGTTCACTTTTCCGAAAGATACGGCGAGAAAATCCTTTGCCCATCCCCCCATACTTCAACTCGAAGAGGTGCTGAGCTTCCGACTCAAGTTCAGCTGGAGCAATAAATCCTGTCACAGCCATGACCTCGGGATCTGAAAATGTGTTCCCAATGGAGCGTAACCACGCTCGATCCACGCGAACGTCGTCGTCGGTGAATGCGATAATGTCATGACGCGCTTCGGCAATGCCGCGGTTCCGTGCCCAATCTAGCCCCGGCCGGTCCTCCCGCACGTAACGGACAGGAAGGGAAGCGGCCAGTTTTGCGGTAGCCTCTGACGAGGGAGCGTTATCGATCACCACAACTTCATAGTTGGGGTAATCGAGGGCCAGAATTGTTTTCAGACACCCTGCAAGCAGGTCGGCTCGATCGCGGGTGCAGATGACGACACTGATCGGATCTGTGGGTTGTCGTTCTGTCCGAGGGACCATCATGCGCGTTCTGAGAAGTGTAAGGCTGAGCTTCCAGCTCAGTTGCTCGGTAATTTCCTCATACAGTCTTTGCGCAGAAATAACCGGATGATGCGGCGCATTACTGAGGGAGAGCCACCCGATCGGCTCGCTATGATGGCGCACCAATATATACAGCCAGTCATACCGCTGGACTCCCCATATGGGCGAGATCGTTTCAGCAACATCTATTTCACATATTTTCCCCGGCATATGTATCTTTCTACAAAGACGCTATCATCGGCAGACCGTGGAACTATCGAATGTAGAATCAAACGGCTCTCTCGCCTGTTCCATAATGAGTATCTTCAACAATGGCCACGACAAATCGGAAGCCAAGATCGCACGCAGATGCGCTCCCTTCAGCCGTTCTGCGCCGACCTGTGGGGGAAGATGCCCTATCACGGTATTTTTATAAAAAATCCTGACACCCGCCGGCCTTTCTTCATCTAGCCTACGCTCAGCCAGTTCCAGTCCCTGGCTGAGATCCAGGTCAATCTCAACATCATCTGGCTGACTGTGCGCCGGCCCCTCTTGCAAGTACTTGATGAGCCCCCTTCGTGTTTTCAGTTCATCCTTCACACCGCGCAGATACCAATATGTGCGCAAGCCCTGAAAAACTCTGTGCCAAAGACGGCGTAGGCGCATGCGCTCAAACACCACAAGCAGCCGGCAGAGCAGAGCAGCGATAGCATCGCCAAGCGCGTCGTACTGAAAGACAAGGGCCTGCGTAATACCGCTTCTCAGACTCTGTCTCTCTTGAAAGCGGCTCAGGTTGAAGGTTGGGCGCAACTCAGTGTGTCGAAACCCCATAAGGATATCGCCGCGACCTTCTTGGCGAGCGCGAGTTAAGTTCCCTTTCGCATCTGCAGCTTCATGATGGTAGCCGACAGCATTCGGCAAGAACATAAACGTTGCACCCGTTTTCATCAAACGCATCCCCAAATCATAATCCTCTCGACGAGGAATCGAAGGGTCAAAACCTCCCACCTGTCTGAAGAGATCTGCGTCAAGAGAAAAATTTCCGCTGAACAAGTTCCGATAGAGGAAGCGATGGCTGGGCTTGCCCATCTCCTGAAACTGGTCGGCCCACCACGAGCGCACGAGCAGGGACAAAAAGTCGGTTCGGTGAGCCAACTCAACAGGGAGATATCCCATCCCCACGATCCCCCTGCCTATTCGATGGGCGGAAACGTGCGCTTCAACGAGTTGTGGTGCCGGCTCAACATCGTCATCGATAAAGATCAACGTGCTGCCTGTCGCCGTCGCCGCGCCATAATTCCTAGCTGTCGAGGCCCCTTGCTTCGGCTGCGCGAGGCCATGAAGCCGAAACGGTCCGGTATAGGCTCGAAGCAGCTCAGACGTATCGTCGTGGCAACCATCGGCCACAACGATGACTTCCATGAGATCAAAGGGATAACTCTGTCGGCACAGTGCGCGTAGCGTTCTCTCTAATGACTCCCGCCTATTATGCGTCGGAATAATGACACTGACACGATGTGCACGATCCTGCACAGTCATAGGTTTACCGTTGCACTCTGCAAGAGTTTTTGCGCGAAGTGCGGTACGCCCAAGGGCCAGCTAAGCATCCTCTGAGTTCTTCCAGCATCAGGTCAAGCGGTCTGCAAGATGGCCGACCAAGCAATGATCGAACCAACGAGGGGAATTGGTCATAACGAAACCAATCCCAGGCAATCTTGGGTGAGCCAAACTCGCCCTGGATAAAGAGTGCTCTCGTAAGAAACGCATAGACGCCGACTCCACTTCCATAGAACATCTTGCGAAGTTCCTCCCGTGTTCGCCGATGACGGTGCCAACACAGCGCCTTCGGTTCGTACACGATCCGGAGCCCGTTAATAAGGATGCGAGCGAACATTTCGGTATCGCCACCGGAACGGGTAATCGTTCCAGCATCAAGTGCTTCATCAAAAGGTCCAAGGTCGGCCACAACACGGTGACGAAGGGCCATGTTTGCTCCGGCACCCACCTGACCTATGGCCAGCGGATTGCAATGCACACCGTTGAAGACCCTACGCTTATACCCACGCCCAAACGGGCTCCATCGTTCATGCATTTCTTGGGCATCCGTTTCGAGTTCAAGCGGCATCGTAAGACCCGTGACGCAGTAGACGAGGGGGTCTTCAAAATTGTGCAAGAGCGCCAGAAGCCACCCTGGATCGGGAGCCGCGTCGTCATCAACGAACGCGACGATTTCACGGGAAGATTCATGCAGTGCGCGGTTTCGAGCATTGTTTAAACCTGGGCGATCCTCTCGAACATAGCGGACCCCTCGCCGTCCCGAAACAATGTCACGTGTCGCGTCCGTCGAAGGACAGTTGTCGATCACCAACACCTCTTGGCCAGTATCGGGAAGAAGACTTATTGCGTGAAGGCACCGAGCAAGATCTTCCGGGCGGTCGCGCGTACAGATCGCGATTGTGGTTGTCGGCAGAACAAATCCCGTTTCACGCTCTGGGTCCCACGCCAAGTAATCATGAAGGTACTGCTCCCAATACGTCCGTGCACCGATATTGAATACCCTCTCGCGCAGTTGAGTGCCGCAGATGTGTCCGTCGGTAATTGCCATTGTGGTTTGGCCGATCGGCCGACCACGGAACCTGACCAACACGAGCGCTTTCGTGTATTTATCGAGACCTGATAGTTGGTCAGGAATCTGTTCAAAATCGATGTCGATGACTGCCGTAGCCATATGCTTCCTATACCCTCAGCTCCGCACCATGACCGACCCTAGCGCGCAAACCTTATACCCCATCACTGGCCATTCGCTGGAAGGGAGTAGCCAGTGGGGGCATTAGACACGAGCGCCTTAGGCAGTACGTCGGCATATAACGCAACCACCACTGCCTCCTGAGAGGAATAACTCCTCATAGTTCTTCGGGCCAACGCGTAGCCGGTCAGCGCGTCCCATGCACAAGAACTTAACAAATGTGGTGGGTCTGGCATTGGTCACTATCGGAATTGTGATTCCAAAAGCCCCAATGTTCCTGGGACCAGCACCGGTTGTCCACAACACTCAGTTGGCGTTGCGTCGGTGTTATTGTAACCACATTCGCATCCCCGAACATCATGAGCATGTTGCTGCGGACAGAAAAGCTTTCGGTTATGGCATCAAAGGAAAGGGCGCTCGGGCTGCCATTCAAAGGCGTGCGCATGACAATCAGATTTTCAATGATAGCTCCATGGGTGAGACCCGATCCACCATTCCACACATGGATTCCGCCATAGCCGTTCTTACGCCCGTCATCGATACTGAGGTTAAACTGAACCCTATTCTTCGACCATGGCGGGGCGCCTCGGTATTGAAAGAGCCCGTATCCCGCTCCGTCATTGTCGTGTGAATAGTTGTATTGCAGAACCGAGTCCGTCACCCCACCATCCAACGCAAACCCGCCTCCATCGTGGAGTCCGGCCGTATGATTGTCGAAAGACTCATTCCGCTGAATGATGACACGAGTCGAATCATAGGCCCAAATGCCGATCCCCGCATCGCCCAACCGGCCATTATGATGCGCAACACACCACTCAACGGTTCCTCCCTTCACACCGCCCAGCACAATTCCTGTCCCACTACTTGAATTTGGGAAGGCATTGAGGCTGCCTGAGTTGTTGAAGGACTCTACATATCCGACATACACATGCTCATGCGAATAGGGCTGTTGCGCATACGTGATAAAACCGTTCATCCCGTTGTCATGAATCATAGCACGAGTAATCCGGATGTCCTTAAAACCGTTTCCGCCGCTCCATCCGCCGATCGAAATGCCATTGCGGCCAAATCCGCTGACTTCAACCTCATCAATTTCAATCCTCTCCAACTTAGCCGCCACAGGGAGGTTATTATAAAAATTAATCCCGTCAGATCTGTTCTCATCCTGACCCCGCCCGAAGATGTTGACTGTAGAGATGATAATACTAGCGGTGTTTTTTGCGACGATTCCTGCCCCAACCCCCGCATTGATCGTGGCACGTCCCTCGCCATACGACGTCACAAGAATCGGGCTCTCATTGGTTCCGTGGTCCTCCAAGTCGAAGAGTAGAGGTCCAACGAAGGTACTGCCTCCCTCAAGAAGAATACGGTCGCCGGGCAACAGATTCTTCTTGTTTGCAGGCACCAGGGTGGCCCATGACTCCACGAGTGTCAGACCATCATGGTCGTCGTTTCCTGCCTTGCTGATGTAATAATCAGCCCCGATTGCCGATTCAGAGGAGCTAAGCCCTACCACCACGAAGAATCCTGCTATCAACGAAGCGAGCCAATGGATCGAGGCCATGCCCGGCAGCCGAAGTCGGAACAGTTTGTGGTATAGCAGGGGAATCTCATGTCTTCACAGAGCAACGAGGATTGAGGGACACAATACCGCTTACCCCATGGTATGAGGCCGAGTCGCCTGTTACATATAACGGATGCATTTGCCAATGATAATCGAAGGCGCGTGACCAGTCGGTAGGATAGAATCCCACATTCAAGAAATAGGTGCCTGGCAGGAGCGGGAGCGGTCCGAACTCGCACCGAATAGTACCGGAGTCGGATATCTGCCCAGAGAGGTCGTGAATCGAGGCGATGGCGATCTCCGAGCACTTGACGTGCGTGTCGCTGAAAATTCCGAGGGTGAACGCCATGTCCTTCACAGACTCGTTTATAGAAAAACCCACCTCGACTGATATCGCGGCTCCGGAAGCGACGGTCTCTGTCCTCCGGCCATGGGTGTCGAAGACCACGAGGTTCGTAATCTGCACCTCTTCGGTTCCCAGGCGTTTCCCCTGTGAGAAGGTGAGGCGCGTGGCTGTTGCGTCCTTGCCCCCTTTGACCGCAAAAACCTCGCTTCGTTGCCGCATGAGATCGTGATAACAGGACACCGCCGTCTTCGGGTCGCCTTGCATGACGACTCGCCCTTCTTCCAGCACAAGCACTTCATCGCACAGTGCCTGGATTTGATCGGCGTTGTGCGAGGTAATGATGAGGGTTGAACCGGAAGACTTGAGGGCGCCGATCCGGTCAAGACACTTGCCCTGAAATCGTTCGTCGCCCACGGCAAGGACTTCGTCGAGCACCAACACCGCAGGGTCCAGGGCAATGGCTGCGGCAAAGGCTAATCGAAGGTACATCCCGGTTGAGTAGGTTCGGACAGGCTGATCGATCACGTGTTCCAATTCGGCGAAGGCGATGATGCCCTCTTCTTGATCCCGGACTATCTCTTGCCGCATACCGCTCAGGAGCCCGACAGTGACCAGATTTTGCCTGCCGGTCAATTCGGGATTAAAGCCACCGCCCAGTTCTAGAATTCCACTGACCCGCCCTTCTCGCATAATACGTCCTGATGTGGGACGTCCGACTCCGCACAGCAATCTCAACAACGTACTTTTGCCTGCCCCATTGTGTCCGATGATCCCAAAGACCCTCCCCTGCTCAATAGTAAAGCTGACGTCATGGAGTGCCCAGGTTGCCGGCTGAGGATTCGTCTGGAACGTGAGTACGCGCGTGAGGCTCTCTCGCAAAGTTGTGGTGCGGTTCCGATAGCGGATAAATCGCTTCGAGACATTTTGGGCGGTCAAAACAATCGGCATGGCTGGCTCAGTGATGGGCGAGAAGGCCCGCGTACGGTTGTTTAGATGGCATCGATGACGTCCGATTCATACCGTCGATGGATCCAGTATCCGAGCAGGAATATGACGAGACTCATGGCAAAGGCCAACGCCAAGGATGGCCAATCCGGCGCGGTACCGTCGAGTAAGACCTTGCGATAATTTTGTATCACCACCGACATCGGATTGATTTCGAACAGAACCCTATAGGCGCTGTCAACCGGGGGCTGATAGAACACGGGTGTGAGAAAAAAGAGCAGTGACAGCGCAAGATGAGTAATCTGTGCGACATCGCGATAAAATACGTTTGCCGTCGCAATCAACAATCCCAAGCCAGTTGTGAGGACTGCCTGAATGAGCAGGAGGAGCGGTAAGATACCCACGACAAGCCAGCTGATGGAAAGTTGTTGGCTGAGCGCCATACCAAGCAGAATCGGCAGGCCAAGGAGGAAGATCAGCATGTTCGTCATCGTGTTGACGACAATAATGAGTTCGGGAGGAAAATTCGGGTAACGCAGTAGATCGCGGCTGGAGACGAAGGCGAACGCTGAGGCATTCAATGAAGCGCTGAACCAGTTCCAGGGAAGAATGGCGGTAAACACAAACAGAGGATAATGCTCTATCTCAAGAGGAATGACACGACGAAAGACGAAGACGAGAATGAGTAATTGCGAAATGGGCGCTGCCAACGACCATAAAATGCCGAGAACCGATCCAGCATACCGGAGTTGGAAGTCTCGTTTGATAAGGTGCCAGGTCAGTTCGAGCGAATGCGACATGCGTGGCGTGGTATGACGAGGCATTCAAGGTTCACCATTTTCATTCGTTCATTCTAGGATCAGATGCGGACAGAGTAAAGCGATTTACGTCTTGATCCTACCCCTTCCAGGAAAGAGCTTTATCCGTTCAGCGCCATGCTCTTGAATGGAACGTATGGGGAAATTTGCGGCCCCATTACTTACCAAAGTACGAGAAGATGCCCGCACTGTTCTAGCAGGATGCAGAAAAAGTCCGCCAGCGGCGTTCTCGCTTCGCTCAGAGGCTCAACGTACCGAAGCGTACGCCTCGCCTTTTCGCTCGCTGCGGCCTTGCTGGACGGCCTTTTTTTTGCGCATCCTGCGGGCTATTTTGATGCGAGACGGCCCGTGTGCGAAGCGCGACGTAGGACGCAATAGTCGAGTTTTTCCGCAGCCTGCTAGTCTCGCGACAACGCCTCCGATGTCATTGTCGCTCTGCATACTGCCTCGCTGTCGTCTCGTTGGGGAGCCTTTTATAGGGCCTCGTCAGGGCTTATGTTGTTCGCGACCACTGCGTCTGCGCCAGAAATAATAGAGCGGGATCCCGCTCAGGACAGTCACTGCTCCATACAATGATTCTGTCGGACGTTGGACGAGACTGTAGATGACTAATGTGGCGGCTCCGATGACGAGGACTGCGGGCAAGAAGGGATAGAGTGGAGCGCGGTATTGGTGGGAACCCGCGGCGATGGTAGAACGAAGACGAAAAATCGTGGAGAGGGTCAAGGCCATGAACAGCGAAAGAACAAGGCCGCTGTACACGAGAAGCTGCTCGAAAGTTCCGCTCAGAATGAGCAGCGACGCCCAGAGACTTTGGAAGACGATGGCGCGGATCGGCGCTGCGTTGCGCGGATGGAGCCGGGCAAGCCAAGGACTAATCATGCCGTCGCGCGCCATCGCCCAATAGACGCGGGGCCCCGCCCAGGTCATGGCGCTGACGGCTCCTGCGATGGACAGACAGAGGATGGCCGCAACGAGTCGCCCGCTCTGTGGCCCCCACAAGGCTGCGGCTGCCTTCTCCGCAACCGGTACGATCGGTTCGCTGGCCAGCTCCGTGATCGAGAGCGCCGACAGATACACAACGTTCAGCAACAGATAGATCGCGGCAACGAACGCGGTGCCTCCGATCATGATCTTCGGCAGAGTCCGCCTGGGATCGGCGATGTCGCCGGCGATATACCCCGCCACATTCCAACCGAGATAGCAGTAGGTCACAATCACGAGCGCGATGGCGGAGGCTCCAAGCGTCGGCTGTTGGATGGTAGGCCTTGCGAGGAGATGGTCCCATTGCCCAGCCACTGCCGCCAACCCGCCGAGAATCAATCCCCCAATGGCGACGACTTTTGTGGTCGTCAAGAGCAATTGCATGCGCCCGCCTGCTCCCACACCTCGACAATGCATGAGGGTCGCGATCCACAACAGAGAGAGCGAGAGACCCTTCGCCACCCATCCCTGCTCGTCTTCGATCGGAACGACACGCAGCGCATAGGACGAAAAACTGATGGCTGAAGCTGCGACTGCCGCGCCAAAGCCGATCGTAAAGGAGGTCCACCCACTGAGAAATGCCAGCAGCGGCCCGTAGGCCTCTCGCAGGTAGACGTAATCCCCTCCCGCATGAGGCAGGGAGGCTCCCAATTCTCCATAGACCATGGCGCCACCGACAGCAAAAAGCGCTCCGGCGAACCACAAGAGGAGAATCAACATCGGATCGCCGAGATCGCGGGCCATCAATCCCGTGGTGGTGAAGATGCCTCCTCCAATGATGTTGCTCACCAGCACGCAGGACGCCGTAAACCAGCCGATCTTCTGCGCGACTGATTTGAGGCTTGGTTCGATGATTGAGGAATCGCTCATGGAGTAGGTGGATGGATGATACTCAGGGGCTTTCTTTTCTTCCTGCTCTTCCCTACCATACTGAACGATGCCTGGGAAGCAACCAAAAGCGCCTCGTGCCGCCGGTACCGCGCGACGTCGGCGCAAACCTGATCATGCGTCGACTGGTTTGACCGCGATCGAACTTCAAGCTGCGGCGCCTCCGAACAATATCGCCGAACTGCATCACGCGATCGAGGATGACGGCGGGAAAGTTCTCGCGATCTATCGCGAGCCTTATGGTGGACGCTGGCTGGTGCTGGCAGCCTTGCCGATCGAACTCGTTGAGCCAACCCCGTTTCAGCGCAATCTCTCCGATACACACGTTCGCAAGTTAGAGCTCGTGATCGGCAAGATCGGGCGATTTCTCGATCCGATCATTGCCGTGCATGCGCCGACGGGTGACCAGGTTGCCAAGTACTGGACTCCCAACGGGAACCATCGGCTCTCGGCGATGAAGACGCTGGGGGCGAAGAGCATTGTCGCAATTGTGGTACCGGAAGCGACCGCAGCCTACCAGATTCTCGCAATGAACACCGAGAAGGCGCACAATCTGCGCGAGAAATCCCTTGAAGTCATCCGCATGTATAAAGAACTGGCGCGGCTCGACGATGCGACGGAAGAGATCTATGCCTTGGAGTTCGAAGAGCCGGCTTTCATTACTCTGGGCCTCTGCTATGAAGAGCGTCCCAGATTCAGCGGCGGGGCCTACAATCCAGTATTGAAGCGCGTGGATGAGTTTCTGAAGAAACCGATGCGCGCGGCAATTGACCTGCGGCGCGAACGAGCCAACACGTTGTTGGCGCTGGATGATCTGATCGTCAAGCTAGTTGAAGCGCTGAAAGCAAAAGGCCTGACGAGCCCCTACCTCAAGAGTTTCGTGGTGGCGCGAGTGAATCCGATTCGGTTCAGACCCAAAGATGCCGAAACCCTGTCGTTCGATGAAGCCCTTGATCGAATGGCAACCGCAACGGCCAAATTCAACCCAGAGAAGATCAAGATGGAAGACGTGGCCCGCTCGGGCGGCGCGGCTGATGAGGCTGAGTGACCGCTCAATCCCCGGTTTCCCCACCTTGCCCTTCGTCTCAAAGCCCCTTTAGAATATCAATCCTAGATATGATCGATACGCGACGTTGATTCCCATCCACGAAGGAGGCCGCCATGAGTCTCGCTGACAACAAATGTATCCCTTGCCGCGGCGGTGTACCGCCGGTCCCGGCGGATCGTGCGCAGGCGCTGCTGAAAGAGCTGGGGCGCGGGTGGGCGCTGAACCAGTCCGGTCATCTTGAGCGCTTGTATACGTTTAAGGATTTCGCTCAGGCCTTGGCCTATGTGAACAAGGTGGGGGCTGTGGCAGAGGCGGAAGGCCACCATCCCGATCTCTATCTGGCCTGGGGCAAGTGCAAGGTCGAAATTTGGACGCACAAGATCAATGGTCTGACGGAAAGCGATTTCTACATGGCTGCCAAAGCCGATCGTGAATTTGAACCGTTTCGCGCAACGGCCGGTTAGCCGCGAGTCAGATGGTTGTGTTATGAGCCTACGAGGCAGCAGATGAGCGACAAGGCCCAGGTGGCGCTCGTCAACATGCCGTTCAGCTATTCGAAGTTTCCCTCGATCCAATTGGGCACACTGTCCGCACTGCTCAAGTCGAAGGGCATCCCTGTCGACTGCCATCATCTGAACGTCCGTTTCGCCCACAAGATCGGCGTGCCACTCTATGAATCGATCTGCGAAAAACGGGCGCTGTTCGGCGAGTGGATTTTTTCTTATCTCTTATTTCGTGACAATCCGAAGCGCGCTGAGTATCCCCGCCTGTTTAAACCGGTGTTCGAGCAACTTGCCAAGGAGAGCGGCTGTCCTGCCTCATTCTTCGAAGAGATGGCGTCGAGAACCGCGCCACAATTCTTGACCTGGGCTCTGACCTCTATCGACTGGGGGCAGTACAAGGTCGTCGGGTTCACCTCTACCTTCGATCAAAACGTCGCAAGCCTGACAATGGCGAAGCTCATTAAGGATCTCTATCCCGACGTCACGATCGTCTTCGGTGGAGCGAACTACGACGGTGAGATGGGGCTGGAATACTTCCGGGCCTTCCCCTTCATCGATCATGTGGTGGTGGGGGAAGGGGAGGAGGTGTTCCCAGAATTGGTTCGCTATGTCCTCGCAGGAAAGGTCGGGGCCATTCCCAATGGTGTGACCCATCGCGCTGGAAACATGATCTCGTTCACTCCCAACCACTCGCTCTTCTCGGACTTTGCGAAGACCGGCCCGCCCGACTATGACGACTACTATCATCTGCTGGCGGAGTTGGGTGATGCGGCGCAGGGTCTCGATCGAATCTTATTGTACGAGGGTTCGCGAGGCTGTTGGTGGGGAGAGAAACATCACTGTACCTTTTGCGGATTGAACGCCCAAAGCATGAAATTTCGGGCCAAGTCGCCAGAGCAGGCAGCGAAGGAGATGGCCTATCTCTCTAGCCGCTACGATACGGCGCGATTTCGCCTGGTGGACAACATCATCGATCTGAAATATATCGAGAACCTCTTCGGCCGATTTGCGGCAGACCATTGCGACCTCGATGTGTTCATCGAAACCAAGAGTAATCTTCAGAAGAGCCAGATTCGAACGCTCGCCGCTGGAGGCGTGAAGTGCATGCAGCCTGGCTTAGAGAGTCTGAGCGTCAATCAACTACAGGCGATGGATAAGGGCGTGACACCGATGCAGAACATTATCTGCCTGAAGTGGAGCGCCTATTATCATATCGCGGTATCCTGGAATATCTTGCTCGGGTTTCCCGGAGAGACGAACGAGGACTACCGCCGCCAGATCGACTTGATTCCGTCATTGTTTCATCTGCACCCGCCTGAGGCAACCGGGAAGTTTTGGCTGCAACGATTCAGCCCCTACTACACCAAGCCACATGAATATGGCATCCGCATCACCGGTCCATGGACAGCCTACGAGTATGTCTACGATGCACGGCAGGTAGACGTGAAGAAGATCGCCTACGATTTCGAGTATGAACTGGATAATTGGACCGTGGAACAACAGATTTACCAAGAATTGGTCGACCTGGTTGAGGAGTGGAGGAAACGGGCCGAGTCGAACGATCGGCCGTTTCTCTATTATTCGAAGGCGATGGACTATGTCACCGTCTACGATGGTCGGAACCCAACGTCACCGATACGGCAGCGCTACGAGTGGCCTGCAGCAGGCATCATCGAGGCCTGCAACGAAGCGGCTAAGAGTGCAGATCAAATCCGCATACTGTTAGTGAATCGACCGGATAGGGCCGCAATGCTCGACGGGGAAATTGATCAGGCACTCGGCGCCTTGACGGCGGCACGGATTCTCTACGAAGAACGCGGCAAGTACTTTACTCTGGCTATTCCAGAGAACCCCTATCTCTAGCCGAGCTATACACCGGTCCCATCACATCGACAGCTTGTCCGCCACGTTGCGCATCTGGACGCCATGCACGAGCGAGGCGCCGCCTCGGATGGCGCAGGCGACGTGAACGGCTTCCGTCATTTCTTCAATATTCGACCCCTTTTCAAGGGAGGCTTGCGTGTAGGCATCGATGCAGTAGGGACATTGGACGGCGTGGGCGACGGCGAGGCCGATGAGGGCCTTCTCTCGTTCCGTTAACGCTCCTTCGGCAAAAACGGCGCTATAGTAGGCCATGAATTTGTCCCACAGATCTTTGTTGCCCTTGCCCATCTCGGCGAACTTGGCTAGGTCGTGGGGATGGTAATAGGTCTCCATTTGCAGCTCCAAATTGTGAATGTTAAATTTTGAATGTTGCATGAGCTTGCACCCCTTCATTCATCATTCATAACTCATCATTCAACATTGTATTGCGTTCATGCGTTGCTGGGCGGATCGAGATCGGCTCGCTCGAGCACCTGCGAAAATCTGGTGCCGACAATGCCGGTCACCTTGGCCATAAGGTCGGTCACCTCTTGCCATTCTTGCGGCAGAAGATCCTGTTTCAGTTGGGGGTGAATGGCCCATTGGGCATCGACTTGTGTTCCCTTTCGGCTCACGAGCACCCGAAGCAGTTCCACATCCTTGTGGTGTGATTCAATTCCCGTTGTCTGGGATGGATTTCCGTGTGAATCTCCCGATGGAGGCAGCGAACGTGCCATACAGCCTATCTCCTTCCCGCTTGTAGAAAGAGATCTTACTTCATCGTCATTCTGTCTGTATATCTGCCAGAGGCCCCAGTCGCCAATCTGAACTCACAGCGACCTGCTAGTCGAGTACGACCATCGCAGGGTTGAGAACATACTATTGAGTTGTATCTTCTTGGAGCAGGGTGAGCATGGCTGGGTGGATGAGCCCGTTACTTGCCACCAATTCTCGCCCGTAAATTGAGTGAGGAGCGCCCGTGAAGTCCGTCACGTTCCCACCAGCTTCACGGAGGATCACGACTCCTGCCGCCATGTCCCAAGGGTTCAGTGTCACTTCCCAAAATCCATCGAATCGGCCGGCTGCGACATAGCACAGATCCAGCGCGGCCGTTCCAGTCCGGCGCAGCCCTTGTACTTTTAGCGCGAATCGCACGAAGTGGTTCAAGTTATTGTTCGGGGTCTCGCGAATGTCGTAGGCAAACCCTGTCACGAGGAGCGCACGATCGAGATGGTTTGTTGTGGACACGGAAATGGGAATCCCATTGAGATATGCACCATGCCCAATTTGTGCAGTGAAGAGGTCATCTCTCGTTGGGTCGTACACTACCCCAATGATCCCACGCCCGTCGCATTCGACCCCGATGGACACACAGTAGGCGGGGAACCCGTGAGCAAAGTTGGTCGTACCATCAAGGGGGTCGATCACCCATTGGTAGCGGGAGGGAGGTTGCTCGGTGAGTCCACGTTCCTCAGCAAGAACGCGATGGGTCGGGAAGGCGTCATGGATCACATCGATGATCCGTTGTTCTGCCTGATGGTCGGCGTCGGTGACAAGGTTAATGATCTGCTTATGTTCAATGCGAAATCCGGTGCGTGTGCATTCTGCGAGAACGGCTCCCGCCTGGCGGGCCGCGTCAGTGGCGACTGAGATCAGTGAGTCGAGGGGAATATCTTGAATGTACGGTAAGGACATGCGACGGCATCATAACACGAGGCGACGTGTCTACAATGTCGGGCGAAGTGGCCCTTCGAACGGAAAGCCATCCCACGCAGAGAGCCCAAGATCTGGGCAATTTCATGCTACTCTTTCTAGCGAACAGGTAGCATTGATTACAAACATAGACCAGTGTATAAGCGATCAACCAATGCAAGGCATTATCACAACTTTACTTGTTGACTTGTTTCGCAAGCAATGCTATAAAGCAAGCATGCTTTACCTGGGGGCAATGTTGTGGAAGAACTCACCGATATATTGGTTGGACTTGGACAGCGAATCAGCGCCTACAAGAACCGATTACAAGAACTCGAAAAGAAGCGTCGTCGTTCGGACGACGAAATCGCCACGATTAAGAAATACTTGGAGTTGGCAGAAACGCTCTATCGCGTTGAAGCTGACAAGGCCAAGCTCGCCAACCTCTCTAGTCAATTCTATTCCGATGAAAAAGGTGCTCGTCAGCGACCGAATACGGATGTCACCGACCAGTCGAGAGAAATTCTCATGGGGCGGAGCAAGTATTCCGGGAAAAGCGTGTCGGAAGCCGCGTACGAAATGCTCCGCGAAGCGAATCGTTCGATGCATGCAAAAGAGCTTGTCCAGCGATTGGTCGAGGGGGGGCTCCAAATCAAGGGGAAAACACCGCTGACGTCTGTGGCCACGTCTTTGAAGCGGGATAAGCGGTTCAGGAAAGTGGGTCCGAATACGTTTGAGGCATTGGAAGAGTCCCTGATCCATGCAGTGTAGTGTGCCTGAGTGAGACCTCAACAGACATGAAGGGGGGTGAGAGTCTTGGCGACGAAGAAAGCAGCAAAGAAGAAGAAGAAGTAGTCCCCGTCTTGATTCTAGCGTCGGGAGTAAGGCCACTTGCTCCCGACGTTAAATCACATCGTCAGTGACCCGTGCGACACACATCATCTCCCCTATCCTCGCAAGACCAGCACAGATTTTCTTTCAAGAGGTTGAGTATCGCTCGCATGATGAGGGTTCGTCGTGAACGCATGCGGACGTGAAACGAGACGGGCACTCGAAGACGTCACGTCTCGGAGCATCTTCGTAAGACATGCCGAAAGGCTGAGCGGGGAGACTCCCCGTCACAGCCGCGTACGCATGTGCAGCAGATGCGCGATGAATACTATGGGTTAGGAGGCTTGGATGGCCACCAGTGATGCGAGTCGTGGTACGGCCATGGCGGAACGAGGCTCAGATGAGGCGACTGGTTCGTCGGCATTGAGCAACACCCAACTATCGGGGTTGTTGAGAATCTGTTGAACGAGGCGTGTGTGTATCGCATGTCCCGAGCGCTCGGCGGTCAAGTGCCCGATAAATGGTACCCCGAGCAACGAAAAGTCTCCGATCAAGTCCAAGATCTTGTGTCGCACAAATTCATTGGTAAAACGAAGACCTGATTCATTGAGAATGCCGTCTTGAGAGAGCACGATGGTATTGTCCAGGTTGCCCCCCTGGCCGAGCCCGCGAGCCCAAAGGGCTTCCACTTCTTGCAAGAATCCGAATGTCCTGGCACCTGCGATCTCCCGCTCAAATGCATGGGCTGAGTGCTCATAGGCATAGGTCTGAGTCTGGATCAACGGATGATTGTAATGGATAGAATAAGTGATCTTGGTGGTCGAGGACGGTTCGATACGAACGCGACGGGTTCCATCCACCACTTCAAGAGGTTGAGTGATTTTCAGATAGGGTTGCCGCCTGCCCTGCGGAACAATTCCAGCTGACCGAATCAAGCGAACGAAGTGTACCGCGCTGCCGTCCATGACAGGCGCCTCATCGGCATCGAGCTCCACATAGGCGTTATCGATCTCAAGTCCGGCCAAGGCCGCCAGGACGTGCTCGATCGTCTTGACCTGAAACCCGTTGCCGCTGATTGCAGTGCAGAGCTCCGTCGGCACCAAATGTTTGATGGACGCCGCGAGGGAAGCTCCATTTTTGCCATTCCGGTTGACAAACACGACGCCGGTATTTGCCTGAGCAGGCCTGAGCGTCATGGTCACGGGCTGGCCTGAATGGAGCCCAACCCCCACACAACTCACTGCATTCGCTAAGGTTTGTTGAGCTCTCACGCAATCACCTCAATAAATAATACTGAGATGCACAGCAACTTACATGCCAATACATTACTTTGCGGAAAGTAATCGTATGTCATTGATAGTACAGTGTAATAAGATCACATGAACAATATGAAGTCATGTTGCAAAAACATGACACCTGTGACTTTTCAAATATTATTGAATCGTAACTTGAACCCTATCGTGGCGACATGATGAGCCAATATTGATGGAATGGAGTGGAGTGGATCTCAGTGATTGGCAACGAGGGTTGACGGAAATGGCTCACACTGAAGTGACGCGAAGGGGAATATAGCGGTCGATCGGATTCAGGACGTGTGGTCACCAGCTTGTGGGCTAGCAGTCTGCTGAAAAACGTGATTTTCTTACAATATGTCGTCGCGATATAACCATCGAGGATCACGTCAGAGTCGCAGCAGGATGCTCAAAATGGCCGTCCAGCAAGGCCGCAGCGAGCGAAGAGGCAAGGAGGTACGGACCGCACTTCGTGGGGCCGTTTGCCCTTACAATAGGTCTTGGCGAACGGAAGAGCCCCTCCAGTACTTCCGATTTCCGAACAACTCTCGTTGAGCCTCTGAG
>JAWXBV010000042.1:0-23991 GCA_034440335.1 Nitrospirota bacterium
TATGGCCCCACCGCTAAACCGTTTGTCTGGCGCAAGAGAGAAGTCAAAGGTTCTCAACTCAAAAACACTATCGTTAACTTACGCAATTAAGCACTAGTTCACCCTCCCGCCCTGAGCCTGCCAAGACAGGCTTGTTGCCCAAGGACGCGCCGTTCCGCGGGCAAGGCCGCAGTGAGCGAAGAGGCGAGGAGGTACCAACCGCACTTCGTGGGGCCGTTCGCCCCTAGAATGAATCTTGGCGAACGGAAAAGCCCCTTCAGTGCTTCCGATTTCCGAACAACTCTCGTTGAGCCCCTGAGCGATGCGAGAACGATGCTGGCGGATTTTTTCAGCATCCTGCTAGAGGCCTGTCGCAGCGGCGGGTCGAGGGTTGCAGGAGAAGCGTTCGTGAATACGGTAGGGTCAGTTGACCCCTGTAGCACCGAGACCTATAATTCCGCCAGGATAGCCGTGCGCCTCCGCAGCCGTAGCCTGTAGATAATGATGATACGAACGAGAATTATCGGAACGGGCTCATACCTCCCTGAATTGGTGGTGTCGAATCATGAGATGGGGGCCTCGGCGGGCATCGAGCCGGAGGCGATCTCTCGCTTGACAGGCATTCAGGAGCGGCGCAGGGCTTCGGCGTCCCAAGCCACTTCAGATCTGGCGGCGGAAGCCGCTCGACCGGCGCTTGAGGCTGCCGGACTTCCGGCTTCTGAGTTGGGGGCGATCGTGCTGTCGACTACCTCTCCCGATACGGTGTTCCCCTCAACCGCCTGCCATGTTCAGCGCATGCTTGGTTGTTCCTCGATACCGGCATTTGACGTGGCGGCTTCCTGTTCGGGCTTTCTCTATGGACTCTCGATCGCCGATGCGATGATTCGGAGTGGGCAGGTCAAGACCTGTTTGGTGGTGGCTGCGGAGGTGAAGTCTCGTTCCGTCGATCCTGCCGATAACGATACGGCGTTCTTGTTCGGCGATGGAGCCGGTGCAGTCGTGTTGCGGGGTGAACCAGAGGCAGGGCGGTTGAGCCAAGGGCTCTTGGGGCTCCGTCTCCGTGCTGACGGCTCCCAGCATGGCTTAATTACGATTCCCACAGGCGGATCGCGTCGACCGACGACACTGGAAACTGTCGAGGCGAAGAGCCATACGTTGCGAATGCAAGGGGGGCCGCTCTTTCGTCTGGCGGTCAAGCGATTGGAGCAAGTGATTCTCGAGGTCATGAAAGAGTTCGGTGTCGAGCTGCAAGATGTCGCGCAGTTGGTCTTGCACCAAGCCAACGGGCGGATTCTCGACCAGCTGACGAAGCGGCTGGGGATCTTGCCGGAGCGGGTCTGTTCCGTCATCGGACGCTATGGGAATACCTCATCGGCGTCATTGCCGATTGCGCTCGACGATGCAGTCCGTTCAGGAAAAATCTTGCCCCACGACATGGTTGTGCTCGGCAGTTTCGGCGGCGGCGTGACCTGGGCAGCAGGGGTGGTTCGGTGGTGACATCAGCGAACCGAGCGAGATGCGCGCGACTCGCATGACGTGTAAAATTGCCTCCCCGCCTGTCTCGCTTTTCCCGTTAGTCTCGTCGATCTCGCGTATTCCAAATCCTATTTAGCCGATCGGCTGTGCCGGCAGCCGGACGACAAAACGGCTGCCGGTCGGCATGTTCGCTTCGACCCACACCCGCCCGCCAAGACCTTCAGCGAGGTGCCTGACAATCGCCAGTCCGAGCCCTGTTCCACCTAACTCCCGTGAGCGGGCCTTATCGACTCGATAGAATCGTTCGAAGACGCGCGGGCGATCGAGTTCAGGAATTCCCATGCCGGTATCGGTCACGCTCAATTCCACGGTTGTGACCATTGAGGGCTGCTCTGCATCGTCCGATACCGGGTGGGCCGCGACGGTGATAGTCCCTTTCTCAGGGGTATATTTGATGGCGTTATCGAGCAAGTTGGACAAGACCTGCATCAGCCGGTCTTCATCGCCGAGCACAGCGGGCAGATGGTCCTCCACAAAGGAGACGAGCCGGTGCCCTTTCTTGTCTGCTAGGGGCTTGATCATGGCCAGCGTTCGCTCGATGATACTCGGAATATGCAGCGGCTCTCGTTTGAACAGCACCTGTCCGGACTCGATCTTCGAGAGCTGGAGAAGGTCTTCCAGAATCAGATTGAGTCGGTCGCTTTGCTTGAGAATGATGTTCAGGAACTGTGTGCTGGTGTCCGGATCGTCTTTGGCGCCATCGAGCAAGGCTTCGATGTAGCCCTTGATCGACGTGAGCGGGGTCCTCAGCTCATGGGACACGTTGGCGACGAAATCTTTTCGGATAATTTCCAGGCGGCGTAATTCTGTCATGTCGTGAAAGACCAGCACCGCGCTGGCTTCGCCCTCTCGATCCGATTCAGTGGCCGAGGCCTGGATCTGGAGACAGCGTCCACTCGGGCGCAGGAAGATTTCATCTTCTTCGTTCTTGCGTGTCGCCAGAACCGATGAGAGTAAGGTGTCCAGCTGCGGATGCCGGAAGACATCGGAGCAGGGGCGTCCTCGTGCGTCCGCCCTGGCGACGCCGAACATCCGTTCCAACGCCGGATTGATTTGCAGCACGCGGCCTCGACGGTCCAGCACCATCACACCTTCGACCATCGAGGTCAGCATGGCCAAGAGCTGGGACCGATCTTCGGAGAGGTCATCGATTCTCGCTCTCAGTTGATCCGTCATCTGGTTGAGCGTGTCGGCGAGAAGGCCGACTTCGTCCCGTGCTCCGGTCCAAATACGGGCCGTATGGTCACCTGTCGTCAGTTGCTGCGCTGCGATCACGATATCGGAGAGGGGTTTCGTGATGCTGCGGGCGAGCCATAGGCTCAGCGCGCCGGCCATCAGGAATGCCATGCCGAAGGCGAAGGCCACGTTTCGTTGCAGCCCGGCCACGTCACGGTCGCGCGTCGCCATCGGTAACCCCAGCCTTAAGAAGGCGGATGGTGTTGTCTGGTGTGCGCCGTTCAGACCGACCGCCACATACAGTGTGCGCTCGCCGGTGGTGCGACTGATACGGAGGTCCGTTCCTCGCCCGGTCGCGATGGCTTGCAGGATTTCCGGTCGCGACCTGTGGTTTTCAACCGTCGCGAGGTTGCTGTCCGGGACGGCGCTGTCGGCCAGCACCTGTCCATCCGGAGCAATGAGGGACACGCGCGCGAGGGCTCGCACGCTGAGATCTCGCACCGCTGCCTGTAATTGAGGAGTCGAGGACAGGGTCCCCGATTGTGTCAAAAACGGCTGCAGCCCGTAGGCGACGAGATTGGTTCGAGCCTCCAGTATGTGGCTCGATTGAAGGAGTTCTTGTTGATCGAGGGAGCGAATAGTCAAGACCCAGGCGACGAGAAGCCCACATGCGAGGACCAGCAGGGCTCCGATCGTGACCTTCCATCGTATGGAGAGGGTCATGCTGAACGATCCAACTCTTTGAGCTTATATCCTAGGGATTTAACCGACAGAATGGCCTCGTTGAGCGAGGGGAGTTTCTGCTTGAGTCTTCGGATGTGGACGTCGACCGTTCGCGTCGTTCCATAGTAGTCGTAGCCCCAGACGGTATTGAGGAGGATGTCTCTGGTCAGGACTCTGCCGGGATTGCGCAAGAGATGTTCGAGTAGGCCGAACTCTTTTGCCGTGAGGGGAACCTCGGTTTTATGTACCGTGACCTCATGTCGCCCAAGATCCATGACGAGATCGCCGTAGCGATAGTGGGCCTGGCTCTCGTCCTGTTTTCGTTCAAGTCGTCGAAAGAGGGCCTTAATGCGGGCCACCAGGGTCTTGGGGCTGAACGGTTTGGTCACATAGTCGTCTGCTCCCAGCTCCAGGCCAATGATCGTGTCCGATTCTTCGGCTTTGGCGGTCAACATAATGATAGGGAGCATCGCGGTTGCTGGAACCGATCGAAGGCGCCGACAGACCTCGAGGCCGTCGATCTCGGGCAGCATCAAGTCGAGCACGACCAAATCGGGCTTCTCCTGCTTCACTTGCCGAAGGCCTTCCATGCCGGATGCGGCCGATACCGTTCGATAGCCTTCTTTTTCTAAATACAGCGTGAGGAGTTGGAGAATGTCGGGCTCGTCTTCGACAATGAGGATCTTCTTGCTCGCAGGGTTCGACATGGCGGTGGTATGAGCCTACGAGGGCGTGAGAATTCTGTCAAGCTCGCCACGGTCCGTCTGTTTCACATGCAGAGGGACAGTCCGTTCTCTTTACCCACCGACGACGTGGTGTCGTGTGAGGTCATGCTGACTCTTGCGATGAGAATTCTTCAGATCGGCCGACAAGATTACTCAATAGAACGTGCGGTCCCCATCATGCGGTCCCCATTCCACTGTGGTGCTAATGGAAAAACTGAAACAACGAATTCTTGGTTTGGTCATCCGCTATTGTGTGCCGACCCGTCGAATCTCCCAACCGTGGGATACTTCATACCGAGAAGATTCCCTAGCGGGCTTGATGAAAACGGCGCCAGAGTTCTGATCCGACTCACAAGACGAAGCGGGTCGCTTTTCAAGAGGCACTGCTGATCGATCCGAGTTGGTGAGTCCCATAATCGGGCCAATTGTGTTGACGAGGTCCGCTGCTCTGACGTAAGCTGGCTCCCAGCGATCGATGAGTACGCGAACAGGAATATGGCTCTGTACGGAGTGAGGGAGAAGGGGACGACTATGAAGATTTATCTCGCCAATCCACGAGGGTTTTGCGCCGGAGTCGACCGGGCGATCGATATCGTCGATCTTTCGCTGAAGAAGTATGGGGCGCCCATTTATGTTCGACACGAAATCGTCCATAGCCGACATGTCGTGAACTCGCTCCGTACCAAGGGCGCCGTGTTTGTGGAAGAGTTGGGGGAAGTGCCGGAAGGTTCGGTCGTGATCTTCAGCGCCCATGGGGTCGCCAAGTCGGTCTGGGACGAAGCCAATCGGCGGCGGCTGCATGTGATCGATGCCACCTGTCCGTTGGTCATCAAAGTGCACAACGAGGTCAACCGCGACTATACGCAGGGGTACGATCTCATTCTGATCGGCCATGCGGGCCACCCCGAAGTGATCGGGACGCTGGGACAGATCCCGGACAAGTTCCACCTGGTCTCCTCCGTGGCCGATGTTGAGAAGCTGCAGGTCGATAACGTCCACGATCTCTCATACGTCACGCAAACGACGCTGAGCGTCGATGAGTGCCGGGATATTGTCGGCGCGCTCCATGAACGGTTTCCGCACATCAAGGGGCCGCATCAGGAAGATATTTGTTACGCCACGCAGAACCGCCAGAATGCGGTGAAGGAACTCTCCAAGCTGGTGGATGTCATTCTCGTGATCGGTTCCCCGAACAGCTCAAATTCCAACCGCCTCCGTGAGTTGGGGGAACAGTGTGGCATCGCGTCCTACCTCATCGATGCCGCGTCCGATATCAATCCACTCTGGCTCACGAACGTGCAAGCGGTCGGGATCACAGCCGGCGCGTCAGCGCCCGAGGTGTTGGTCGAAGAACTGGTGACGTACCTCAAGACCTTTGGGACCGCAGAGGTCCACGACCTGACCGTGATCGAAGAAGACGTGGAGTTTCTTCTCCCCAAGGAATTGATCACCATTGATTCTTCCAATAAATCTGTTGGGACCCAGGTGGGATAGCTACATTCCTCGCTATGTTCCTCCCTCCAAATGTTGTGGGTTCTCCTCTCACGCCTACCACCGGCAGTATTTTTCTTTGATTTCTACCGGTGGTCCGTGCTACAAAATCACCCGATAAAATACCAGTGAATCCTCTTGAAACAGGCTGCGGAATAAGGAGTCGCCGATGTATTTGAAATCCCTTGAGATGACGGGATTTAAGTCGTTCGCGGAAGCCCGGATCGAATTCCCTGAGGGCGTCACTGCCATCGTGGGGCCGAATGGGAGCGGGAAAAGTAATGTCGTCGATGCGATTCTGTGGGTACTCGGTGAGCAGAGCACGAAGGCCCTGCGTAGCGAGAAGATGGAAGATGTGATCTTTAACGGGACCGAAATGCGGAAGCCGCTCGGCCTCGCCGAAGTGTCGCTCGTGATCAGCGGGCTGGATCGGATCACTGTCGATCCCCTGTCGAATCTTTCGAGCCGGCTGTCGGAGTATCAAGAACTCATGATCACGCGCCGTCTGTATCGCAATGGCGAGAGCGAATACCTCATTAATAAGACCGCCTGCCGGTTGAAGGACATCCGGAACATTCTGCTGGATACCAGGGCCGGGACAAAAGGACATACCGTCATTGCGCAGGGGCAAATCGATCAGATCCTGAACGCCTCACCGCAAGATCGGCGTGAGTTGATCGAAGAAACCGCCGGTATCATTCGTTACAAGAAACAGAAGGCTGAAGCGTTGCGCAAATTGGATGCGACGCAGCAAAACCTCTTGCGGGTGCGGGACATCGTGGCTGAGGTCAAAAAGCAGTTGAACTCCCTCGACCGCCAAGCGAGGCAGGCACGGTCCTATCAGACGTTGCACCAAGAGGCCAAGTCGTTAGAGATTCAGCTGCTGACCGACGAATACCGTGTCCTCCGAACCACGATCAAGGAGGTGGAGTCAGAGTTGCAGATGTTGGGGGACCAGGAGTCCGAGCAGTCCGCCGAGCTGGCGCGTCTGAATGCGGAACTTGAACGGATCGAGCTCGCGATGGCCATTGCGAACGAGGCGATTGGGCAGCAGCGTGAGGAACTATCGAAGGTTGAACAGCAACAGGCGCGGGCGCTGACGGCGGCAGAAGTCGAGCGCAATCGCGGAGAACTCTATGCCCAGCAGCAGAGTCAGGGAGGGGAGGAGCTCGAGCGCCTCATCCAGGAACAGCAGCAGGGCGCGGCGGAGGCGACGGCCATCGAGGAGACGCTGGCCGCACTCGAGCGTGAATGTGTGGAGCGGGAGCAGGTCTGTACAACGCTCGACGGAGAAATGAAAGAACTGGTTCATCAACGAACTGCGACCTTGGCTGAAGAAGAACGAGGGCGTCGTGACGTCCTCAACCTGGCGGTCTTGGTGGCGAATACTGAACACACCTTGGTGCAATTGGCCGCTCGCATTCACGAGGCGGCGGATCGTGAAGACCGGCTGACTCGTGAGCGCGAAGACGTTCGCCTGCAGCATGCCACGACAATGGATAAGCGCGAGGCGCTCCAACAGGCTTCCCACGACGCGGAGCAATCGGTGGCTGATCTGCGTCGCCGGCGGCAGGCGGTCGAGGACGAGAACGAGCGCCTGTCGGTCGAGTTAGCCGAAGTCGACCGATCGGTGTTTCGTCAGTCGGAAGAGTTGGCCGCCGTAGACTCTCATCTCAGAACGTTGCAAGGCGTGCTGCAAGAAGATATGGGGTATGGGCGGCGCGGCAACGAAGAATCGACGGCACTCAAAACCTGTATCGGGGTTCACGATGCGATTGCCGAGTGGTTGGTTGTGCCTCCCGGATGGGATCGTGCAGTGGAGGCGATGTTGGGCGAACGGGTGAGAGGATGGTTCGTCGATGACCCCACCGCCGCCTGTGAAGCGGTCGAGTTTCTCAAAGGGAAGGATCTCGGGCGGGGCACGTTCATTCCACAGCAGCCCCGCTGGACACCTTGGGACAGGGTCTCTCGTCCCTGGTGGCCCGCGATAGAGGGCCGGCCCGGTGTGGTTGGACGTGCGGTCGATATGATCCAGGTAGAGGGGGGGCGAGAAGCGGCCCGTGACTATTTATTCGATCGAATGGTATTCGTCGACACTCTGAAGGATGCAACGACTCTGTGGGCACAACAGCCCTATGCGGCTCCCGATGGCCCCATCCTCGTCACGCGTGCCGGAGAGATCTTGGATGCTGCCGGAGTGGTCACGGGTGGACAGACGAGCGCAACGGGAGGGGTGTTGCAACGTCGCCGAGAGGTGCTTCGCTTGGAAGCCCAGAGTGTCTCACTGACGGGATGCGTCGAAGAAGGGAAGCAGCGACGTGAACGATTGCAGGCGCAGGGACAAGAGTTGCGCGAGCAGGGCCGGCAACTCGTGGAATCGTTGCGTGACGCAGAAATGCAGGAACTCTCATTGCGGAAAGACGTAGCGGGACTCCAGCATGTGCTGGGAGATCTCACTCAACGACTCGATACCTTGATGGGCGATGCGCAACGAGGATCGATGGAGGCGCAGCGGCTTCATCAAGACCTGCGCTCCGGCGAAGCGCAGCTCGAACAGTGGACGGCGGAGAAGGCCGGTCTGGAAGCCGGGCTGAGTCGTGTGCGCGAACGGGTAGGACAGCTTGACGACGATATGCAGGGGTCTCAGCAGCGGGTCACGGAAGCGCAATTGGCGGCACAGGGAATCCGGACAACCCGTGAGCATCGCCATCACGATCTTCAGCGGATTCAGCAACAGCAGCACGACGCGATCACGCGCATTGAGACCCTGACGCGCCATGTCGAGGGGCTCGCGACCTCGCTCGAACAGAGCCGGGCTGAACGTGAACATCAAGAAACGCGTTGTCGTGAGTTCGGTGAGTCGTCCGCTCAGGTGAAGGCGCAGTTGGTCACACTACAAGAGTCGCAGGCGGAGGATATGGCGGCGGCGCACCAGCTCGATGCCGAGCTGGAGGACGTGCGCCGTGCAGTATCCTCTCTTCGCGAATCTCGCATGGCGGTGGAGGTGAAGAAGGCGGAAATTCGGATGCAGTTGGGGACGGTCGAATCCACGCTCGTGGGAACCTACCAGGTCGATCTTGCAACGCTGTTCGATTCGCCGACCGTGGAGATGACACCGGCACAGCTGTTTATCGGGGAGGAACCGATCCAGGAAAGCCAACCGGCAGTCACTGAAGCCGCGCTACGGGAGCAACTCCAGAAGATTCGCGAAAAGCTCGATCGCCTAGGGCCGATCAATTTGGCGGCCATCCAGGAACATCAAGAGCTGGATGAACGGCATCGATTCCTGACGACACAGGAACAGGATCTCTCCACCTCCATTGGTTCGCTCAAAGAAATCATTCAGCGCATCAACCGCACCACGAAAGACATGTTTGCCGGCACCTTTGCCGAGCTTCAACAGAAATTCAGTGAGGTGTTCGTGAAGTTCTTCCCCGGTGGTCGGGCCGAACTCCAGTTGGTCGAGGTATCGGTGGATGAGATGGCGGAAAGCCAGGGGCCGCAGGAGCCGGGAGTCGATATCGTGGTGCAACCACCGGGCAAACGCTTGAAGAGTATCACGATGCTTTCGGGCGGAGAGAAGACCTTGACGGCGATGGCCCTGCTCTTTGCGAGTTTCTTGATCAGGCCGACGCCGTTCTGTATTCTCGACGAAATTGATGCGCCGCTGGACGAAGAGAACATCGGGCGCTTTACCAGTGTCTTGCATGAACTATCCGAAGGCGCGCAGTTCATGGTCATCACCCATAGCAAGCAAACGATGGCCGTTGCAGACTCGTTGTTTGGGGTCACCATGGAAGAGCCTGGCATCTCAAAAATCCTCTCAGTCAGGCTGGGTAATTTGCAGCCGGTTTAAGCAGGCTTGACCGGCGAAAACATTCATGTTTCAGAGGACTTCCGTCTCTCTATTTCTTGACCTTCGAGCAGAGGGTCTGCTATATAGCCCTAGACGGATAGGTCTAGGAGCAGGTCGCTCGTAGACCAAGCCGTGTGTATGTTAACGGGGCGGGGGCGAAGCGAATCGCCCATATTGTCCCCTCCACCTACAGTGTTTCACAGACCGATATAATGAAGCTGATTCGAACGCTTCTGGATCGTCTCTCCGAGAGCTTCTTCGTCTCCGTGTCGGAGAAGCTAGAGTTGGCGACAGAGCCGTCCAACGTTCCCCCGCTACGACTGGTATCGGACAAACCCCTGCTTGCAGTGCCGGTCGACACGACAACACGCCGCCCCGCCAGCCATGCGATGAGTCCAGTCGATGTGCTCGACGACGCCGTTCGGCGCAGCCAAGCCTGGTTGTTATCCAGACAACATGCAACAGAGGGGTACTGGGTTGCAGAGCTTGAAGCCGATACGACACTGACCGCTGAGTATCTCATGTTGCGGCGGTTTCTCGATCGGGTCGATCCTGAGCGAGAGCGCAAGGCGGTCCGCTATCTCCGTGCCATGCAATTGCCCGATGGCGGCTGGCCGATTTTCTATGGAGGGCCTTCGGAGATCAGCGCGTCCGTCAAAGCCTATTTCGCCCTGAAATTGAGCGGTATTTCAGCAGACGATCCCGCGATGCTTCGAGCCCGTGACCGTATTGTGGCAATGGGCGGCGTCGTATCTGCCAATGTCTTCACCAAGATCACTCTGGCGTTATTCGAGCAATACGATTGGAAGGGCATCCCGAGTATGCCGCCAGAAATCATGCTCTTGCCGAAGCGGTTCTACTTCAGCATCTATGCCATTTCCTATTGGTCTCGTGCCGTGTTGATTCCGTTGCTGGTCGTATTTGCGCATCAGCCTGTTTGTCGTATCCCCAAGGAACAGGGGATCGACGAGATCTATCTCACGCCTCGATCGGAGATTCATTATCGCGACGTGCCACCCTTCAATAAAGATCAACGGTGGTTCACGCCGCATAATTTCTTTGTCCAGCTGGACCGGGTGCTGAAACTGTACGACCGGATGCCCTTAAACTGGTTGCGGGAAAAGGCCTTGCAAAAAACTGCTGCCTGGATGTTGGAACACATGCAGGGGAGCGGCGGGCTGGGAGCCATTTATCCGGCCATGGCGAATTCGATCGTGGCCCTTCGCTGTCTCGGCTATCAGGTGGATGACCCCTTGGTGCGAAAGGCGCTCCAGGAAATCGAATCGTTGGAAGTCTACGACACGGTGTTGATCGGCGAGCAGCGCGTCGAGGCCCTGCATCTTCAGCCGTGCCACTCTCCCATCTGGGATACGGCATTGTTCATGAACGCCCTCATTGAAACCGGGATGCCGCAAGACCACCCGGCACTCCAAAAGGCCTGCGCCTACCTGGTCTCACGCCAAACGAACACGGTCGGCGATTGGAAGTTTTCGTCTCCCGACGCGGAACCGGGCGGCTGGTACTTCCAGTTTGAGAACGAATTTTATCCCGATGTGGACGACTCGGCAGTGGTGCTCATGGCGCTGTCGAAAGTTCGGATGGCTCCGGCCACCGGCTTGAAGGAATCTATCCAGCGGGGGACTGATTGGGTGCTCGCGATGCAAGGATCCGATGGAGGGTGGGGCGCGTACGACAAGGACAACAATCGTATTGTGTTCAACTATATTCCCTTTGCCGACCACCATGCCTTACTCGATCCCAGCACATCCGACTTGACCGGACGCTGCCTCGAAATGCTTGCGGCGTTGGGTTACGATCAGACCCACCCAGCCGTGGCGCCGGCTCTCCGGTTTCTCAAGCGAGAGCAGGAAGCCGATGGAAGTTGGTACGGCCGGTGGGGCGTCAATTATATTTACGGCACCTGGTCCGTCCTGGCCGGTCTCCGTGCGATCGGCGTGGATCTCTCGGAGCCCTCTATTCGCCGTGCCGCTGCCTGGCTGGAGTCGAAGCAGAATTCCGACGGCGGGTGGGGCGAGTCGTGCCTGTCTTACGACGACCCAGCATGGAGCGGGAAAGGGGAGAGTTCGCCTTCTCAAACGGCCTGGGCCATCATGGGACTCATGTCGGCGGGGATGATCGATGCCATCAGTGTGGCTCGCGGCATTCAATATCTGCTCCGTCATCAAATGAAAGATGGATCGTGGGAAGAGGTGCGCCATACAGGCACGGGATTTCCGCGAGTGTTTTATCTCCGCTACCATTGGTACTGCCAATACTTTCCCTTGTGGGCCTTGGCTATGTATCGGAATCTACGGACGCGCGGGAAGATGCGAGCCGACGAGGTTCGGCAATACGTACGCGCGTCCGGGTGTCATCGAGACGATCGTTGAACAGTCCGCCCGCGTCATCCGTTGGCGCGTGTGAACCCCTCTCAGGATCTTCGGCGAACCCCATTGCCATCTTTGCCGCGACTCGCTGGGAACTCCAGGCCGTTCGCCGCGCGCTCGCGATAGATCGTGTGGAGACAATCGCCGGAGTGCGCTGTCACATTGGGCAGCAAGGGGGTCGCACCTACTGGCTTATCCAAACCGGGGTCGGTCCTGTTGCGGCACGTGCTGTCGCGGGAAGGGTGCTGAGCGCACAGGCCATGTCGCTGGTCCTCTCGACAGGCTTTGCCTGCGCGCTCGTTCCGGCTCAGGTGGGAGACCTCATCGTCGGCACAGCCGTGTCTTCTGTGCAAGTTGACGGAACCTGGGCGATGGGGGGAGATTGTGTGCTCTGCGATGGGGCTGCACGTGCGGGCATTCTCATCGTGGCGCAGGATGCGGGGTTGGTTGCGCGGGTCGGGACGGTCGTGTCATCGGGATCCGTCGTGTGGCAGGCTGAAGAGAAGCGTCGGCTGTACCGTGCGACCGAGGCGACCGGGCTCGATATGGAAAGTGCAGCGTTGGCGGCGGCGGCGAAGGAGCGAGGCGCACCGATGGCGATCGTCCGGACGGTGTCCGATTTAGCAGATGAAGACCTCCCTCTTGACTTCAATCTGTTTCTCAGGCCCACTGGCTGGATGAAGGGGATGCAGGCGATCATCGTCCGCCCTTCCAGCCTTGCGGGGTTGAATCGGCTTCGAAGACAGAGCAGGGTAGCGGCAGATCGACTGACAGAATGGTTTCAGCGCTATGCGGAGACAGGCAGTGAATCGCTTCGATCTTCCAGGTAATCGATGACGAACGTGATTGAACAGTTGGGTGCGTGGGCCGTGTTTCGCGTACGGGAAATGGGCCGCATGCTGTTGTTTGTGCTGTCGGCATGTGCCTGGCTCGTCCGGCCTCCGTTTCGATTCCATCAGATCATGAAACAGCTCCACTTTATCGGGTATAAATCCACGTTTGTCGTCGTGCTCACGGCGGCGTTTACGGGGATGGTGCTGGCGCTGCAAGGGTATTACAGCTTGCGGAAGTTTGGTTCCGAGGGGTTGCTGGGCTCCGCGGTAGCGTTGAGCATGATCCGGGAATTGGGGCCGGTGTTGGCGGCGTTGATGGTGACAGCGCGGGCCGGATCAGCCATGACTGCTGAAATCGGCATCATGCGCATTACGGAACAGATCGATGCGCTCGATACCATGGCGATCAATCCGCAGCAATATCTGATCGCCCCGAAACTGGTGGCCGGCGTGCTCGGGGTCCCGTTGCTCGTGGCCATCTTCGATGTGGTCGGGATCTACGGTGGCTCTCTCGTCGGAGTGGACTTGTTGGGAATAAGCGAAGGAGCCTATTGGAACTCGGTCGAATCGGCCGTGGAGTGGAAAGATGTGTACGGCGGCATGCTCAAGTCGGTCAGCTTTGGACTGATCATCAGTTGGATCTGCTGCTATAAAGGGTTCTACACGAGGCAGAGCGCCGAAGGCCTTGGGAGGGCGACGACGGAGGCGGTGGTCTTGTCGTCGGTGCTCATCCTCGTCTGTGACTATCTCTTGACGTCGTTGCTGCTCTGAAGAAGAGGTGATGTGTGATACGTGAAGTGTGATGGGTGGAAAGATGGTTCCAGTTTTGGGCAGGTGTGCGGCTATTTCTTGTCACGCGCCACTCGTCACACATCACTCATCACGGGTGTTCGATGATCAAGCTGGTCGGCGTTGAAAAAACGTTGGGTGGGCAGCCGGTGCTCCAGGGCGTCGATCTTTCGATTCCGGTCGGCAAACTCACAACCATTATCGGTGGCAGCGGATCGGGAAAGAGTGTGCTCCTCAAGCACATGATCGGGCTCTTGCAGCCGGACCGTGGTGAGGTGTGGGTCGGCGACACGGAGATCTCTCGGCTGTCCGGCACGCGCTTGAACGATGTGCGGAAACGGTTCGCGATGCTCTTTCAGGGCGCCGCGCTGTTCGATTCGTTGTCGGTCTTCGAGAACGTGGCGTTTCCGTTGCGAGAGAAGTTGCGGATGAAGGGGCCAGCCGTGTCGCAACGAGTCGAGGAGAAGCTGGAAGAAGTCGGGTTAGCCGGGATGGGGCACAAGTTTCCCGCCGAGTTGAGCGGAGGGATGCGAAAGCGGGCCGGCTTGGCGCGGGCGTTGGTGATGGAGCCGGAGATTATTCTGTTCGATGAGCCGACGACAGGGTTGGACCCGTTGATGGCAAAATCCATTCATGATTTGATTGTTGCGATGCAGCGTCGGTTCGGCTTTACCGCCGTCATGGTCAGCCATGAAATTCCTGAGATATTCGGGATTTCCGATTGGGTGGCGATGCTTCGGAAAGGCAAGATTGTCCTGATGGCCACGGCTGCGGAGTTTCAGCGCACGACCGATCCGGAAATTCAAGAATTCATTTCGGTCGGTGGGACTGTGTCGCTGCCTGGGTCGCTCGTTGGCTGAGAGGGGGTACCGAGGATGGAAAAAACAAAGTTGGAACTGGTGGTCGGCGTGTTTGTGCTCGTCGGAATGTTGTGCCTCGGCTATTTGTCGATCAAGCTTGGGAAGCTCGAGTTGATCGGTGGGGCGGTCTACGAAGTGGAGGCCCAGTTCAACAGCGCGTCGGGGCTCAAGCCTGGTTCGGCAATCGAAATCGCCGGCGTCGAAGTCGGCAGGGTTCGAGGGATCACGCTCATCGAAGATCGTGCGAAGGTGAAACTGGCGGTCAACAACACCGTCAAGCTCTACACGGACACCTTTGCGTCCATCAAGACGCGGGGCATCATCGGAGAGAAATTCTTGGCCCTGTCGCCCGGAGGGGGCGGCGATCCCCTTAAACCGGGGGAAATGATTCGTGACACCGAATCGGGCCTGGACCTTGAGGAACTGGTGAGTCAGTATGTGCATGGCAAAGTGAAGTGATCGATCTGGTTTCTTTGGTTGATTTGGTTTGCTTTGTTCATTTGGTTCATCCGGTTAGTTTCGTTCAACCAAATAACCAGACAAACTAAATAAACCAAACAACATCTTGATACAGGAGGAGGATACATGGAGACTCAGGGATCCGCTACGGTACAAGGGCGGAGATGGAGTTGGGGTGGCCTCGCAAGCGGGATAGTCTGTCTGGTCTTGTTGCTCGGCGGAGTTGCGGTCCAGTCGGCAGCGGCAGGCGGCGCGACCGACGCCATGAGAAGCACCATCGACGAGACGCTGAAGATCATCCAGGACAAGGATCTTAAGCAGCCCAGCAGAGCTGAGGAACGTCGCCGGAAATTGGAACAGGTTGTCGGGGATCGGTTCGACTATCAGGAGATGTCGAGACGGGCGTTGGGGGCCCCCTGGAATACATTGTCCGACAAAGATAAAGAAGAGTTTGTTGCGTTGTTCAGGAACCTCTTGATCACGTCGTATGCCGACAAGATCGAAACCTATTCCGGAGAAGGTGTGCAGTATCTCAATGAGCGAACGGAGAAGGAGTATGCCGAAGTTCGGACAAAGGTGTTGACCGGTAAGGTTGAAATTCCGCTCGACTATCGCATGCTGAACAAAGGCGCCGATTGGCGGGTGTATGACGTCGTCGTAGACGGTGTGAGCCTCGTGAATAATTACAGAGGGCAGTTCTCGAAAATTCTCCGTTCTTCGAGTTTCGCCGATTTGATGGAGCAGCTTCGCAAGAAAACCGTCAAGCATAACGCCTCATAATTCCTCTCATGAATTCCATGCTAAGCCGGCGCGGCTTCAGTGCCGTGGCGCTCATGTGCCTTGCGTTGAGCATCGTCGCGCTGTCGGAGGATGCAAGAGCCGGCGTCGAATATTTCCCGATTCCTTCCGTGTCTACCAGCAAGAATGATGGGAACGATGTCGGGTTGATCGTTCCGGTTCTGATTACCGACCCCGATGGGGAGCTCAAATACGTCATCGCCCCGATGATCATTCGCAATTCCATCGTCGGGACACGCGGCGTGTTCAATGTGTTTCGCTATGATCAAGGGGGGCGTGAAATTCGGTTCACCGGGTCCTTTACCGAGCAGATCGAGCGGAGAGTGATGTTCAGTTACTCCGATCCGGCCTTCAGTCAGGGGCGTTACTCGTTGAACTTCGGCGCGTCGTTTTTCAAGGACGCCACCGCTCGGTTTTTCGGCATCGGGGAGGCGACATCGGAGTCGACACAAACCAATTACACGGCCCGCGAAGCGCGGGCGAACTGGCGATTTGGGATTTACGCCAACGAAGTCACCCAGATTGCCGTCGGCCAGCGTTTTCGCGATGTGCGTCTGCAGAGAGGCGCCACCGATCTTCCCTTTACCGGCGACCGTTTTCCTACGGTCGATGGGGTGCAAGGCGAGTCGCTCATTCTCGGACACCGGGCGACGTTTTATTACGATACACGCAACAATCTCATCTCGCCGACCGATGGGATGGCGGTGACCGCCTATGCGGAGCTGAATCAGAATCTCCGAAACGGCGATCATCCAGTCTATTCACGGTATGCGATCGAGGTGAAGAAGCTATTTCCGAGCGAGTCGAAGCGCGCCATTCTCGTTGCGCGAGCGGACCTTCAGGCGACGATCGGGACGCAGGTGCCGTTTTTCGAGCAAAGTTCCTTGGGCGGGCAAAACAATCTCCGTGGGTTCGGTGTCGATCGTTTCATCAATAAACATCTCGTGTCCATAAGTATCGAAGAACGGATTCACCTGATGCGCACGAAGATTGCCGGGGTGACGGCGGATTTTGAGATCGCGCCGTTTGTGGATTCAGGGCAGGTCTTCAGTGATTTCAGAGATGTCAATTTCAAGGACTATCGCGTGACCCCTGGCATAGGGTTCCGTGGAATCGTCAAACCCAACGTCGTCGGGCGCGTCGATTACGGCTACAGCCGTGAAGGGGGTGCGATCTTTGCGGGGTTGGACTTCCCGTACTGATGGCTGGGTGCGTCAACAGGATGCTGAAAAAGTCCGTCAGCTTGTCTTGTGTGTTCTCCTTCGCCGAATACGAGGTCGCTTCCGGCCTTCGTAGCCGAAGGGCTACTTCGGTGGGGTAGGCTACAGCGGAGAGCTTCATGCGGGGAGTTTCAGTCGTTCATCTGGTCTATTCGGTCTGTTTCCTGTGCTTGGTTGAACGAAACGAATCAGATGGGCTCGACCAACATCTACGGTGATGTGTGAGCCGTACCCGGCGTATTGTCTATCAGCCCCCCCTCTTGAGGGATGGTGAAGCGCCCTCTTCTTGCACTACCCTGCGGCGGATGGTGTCGCGCTTGGGCAACAACAAATTTATTGAGATCGTACGGAGTAGATGGGTGACTGTCTGTTCACGGATGCCGCCAGTCAGCGTAAAGTTGACAGCCTGTCCTCGAAGAGGTTTTGTTGCACTCAACGCCTTGATTTTTTCGGGAGCAGGGGTGAGTGTGAAAGTCCTATTTGGGCCGATGGTGTATCGAGTCATCCTCGCGTCATTCCTCCTCTCCATTGGGTTCGAGCCTGCACTGGTTTGGGCCGAAGGGTTCGGCCCATTCCCTGTCAGAAACTTTCACCCGATCCAGCAGCTGGTCTTGAGTATGCCGGGGGATCGCGCCGCCGTGTTGAAGGAGGGCGTGCTGGATGTTCGATTGGAGCTTGCCGAAACGGCGACGGTGTTTCGCGATAACTCCCCACAGGCCGTCACAACGATGAAGTTTGAGACCCTGCGCTCCGGTTTGTTTCTTCGATACGGAGCGGCGGAGCGATGGGAAGTCTCTGTAGAGGTTCCGGTGCTGTATCGCTCTCGCGGGTTCATGGACGGAGCCATTGAGGCAGTAGAACGGGCGACAACCGGCGTGGCGCCGGCTCGAAAGGCGCTGGGCCCCGGTTATATCTTCGACATCTCGCGCGGAGGACGCACCATCGCGAGCGGGCGTGAGGGAGCGGTAGGGTTGGGTGACAGCATGGTCATGAGTAAGTACCAACTGCTATTGGAATCTGCATCGATGCCGGCGGTGTCGATCCGTACGGCGCTCAAGCTGCCTACGGGTGATGAAGGGCAATTCTTCGGAAGCGGCAGCCCGGATTTTGGGTTCGGGCTGGCAGCTGAAAAAGGATTCGCCGGCCGCTGGGTGGTCTACGGTAACGTCAACGGAGTGGTTCCAACCGGGCGGGTTGCGGGGTTAGCTCTCCATCCCACACTATCGGGGCTTGTCGCAGTCGAGTATCTGTGGTCGGAGAATCTTTCCTTCACGGCGCAGTTCGATTATTACTCCACACCATTTCGTGGTGTAGGCACGCAAGTGCTGGACAAGGGCGTGACAGAATCGGTGGCGGGATTCAGCTATCGTCTTACGCGACATCTGTTGTGGCAAGGCTACGCAGTCGAGAATCTCGACTTTATTACCGGGAGCGCCCCAGACGTCACGATCTCAACATTGATGACCTATCGATTCGAGCCATGACGCGACGGAACTCTCAGTAACCAAATCAGGCTAACCCCTTGACATCATGGGACTCTCGTGTGAAACTCCCCCTGCAAACGTTCATACTGTCACAGGGCTTCGCCAGCGCGAGTTTCAGCCCAGATCGTTCTCGTTGTGATAGGCGTAGGTATTGACGCAAAGGAGCATTTGCCATGTCGATTTTGAAGACCATTCAAAGCCCGGCAGATCTGAAGCGGCTGTCACCGACGCAGTTTCCTGACCTATGCCAGGAGCTGCGGGAGCAGATTATCAGTGTGGTGTCCAATGTCGGAGGGCACCTCGCCTCAAATCTTGGAGTGATAGAACTCACGGTGGCGTTGCACTACCTGCTCAATTCTCCCAAGGATAAGATCGTATGGGACACGAGTAATCAAGCCTATGCGCATAAACTCCTCACCGGGCGTCGAGAACAGTTTCACACGCTTCGACAGTACGGGGGGTTGAGCGGATTTACCAAACGTGAAGAAAGCATCTACGATACGTTCAATGCAGGTCACGCGGGAACCGGCGTCTCCGCGGCGTACGGTATGGTCGAGGCGCGTGAGCAGTTGAAACAGCGACACAAGGTCGTGTGTATCGTCGGTGACGGCGCCATGACGGCCGGTATGACCCTGGAAGGCCTGCACCATGCCGGAGGCCTGGGGAAAGACTTCCTGGTCATTCTGAACGACAACCAAATGTCCATCTCGAAAAACGTCGGCGCGATCTCTTCCTATTTGAATCGGACCTTTACCGGTGAGTTTTACGCCAAGATGCGGGAGGAGACCGGGCAACTGTTAGGCAAGATTCCCCATATCGGGCAGGATGTACAGAAGTGGGCTCGCCGGGCTGAAGAGCTGGCCAAGGGCGCGATTCTTCCTGGTTTGCTCTTTGAGGAGCTGGGGTTCAGGTATGCGGGTCCGATCGACGGACATAACTTCGAGCATCTGTTGCCCACCTTGGAGAATGCGCTGAAGATGAAGGGGCCGGTCTTGCTCCATGTTATTACGAAAAAAGGGCTGGGCTATGAGCCTGCGGTGAAGAATCCGGTGTGGTTCCATGCCTGTCCGCCTTTCGTTCGGGAAACCGGAGCCCCGGCCAAGAAAGCGGCGCGACCCTCCTACACACAGATCGCCATCGAATCGTTGGTCAAGCTGGCCCGCGCGGACAAGCGGATCGTCGCGATCACGGCGGCCATGTGCGAAGGGACCGGCCTCAATATTTTCGAAAAAGAGTTTCCGGACCGGATTTACGACGTGGGGATTGCCGAGCAGCATGCGGTGACATTTGCGGCGGGTCTTGCCGCACAGGGCCTTCGCCCCGTGGTGGCGATGTATGCCACCTTTTTGCAGCGCGCCTACGATCAGGTTGTACACGATGTCGCCACGCAAAATCTCCCGGTGACCTTTTGCATCGATCGTGGCGGACTGGTTGCGGAAGACGGGACCACCCACCACGGCGCATTCGATTTTGCCTATCTGCGCCACATGCCGAACATGGTCGTCATGGCCCCGAAGGATGAAAACGAGTTGCAGCATATGCTGAAGACCTGTATTCAGTCTGACGGGCCTGCCTCGGTGCGGTACCCGCGTGGATTGAGTCTGGGCGTGACGATGGATCAGGAGGCAAAGGCCTTACCGATCGGGAAGGGCGAGCTGTTGCGCGAGGGGACGGATGTGGCGATCGTGGCCATCGGCGTGTCGGTTTCGCACGCAGTGACAGCGGCAAAACGGCTTGAAGCAGAGGGTATTTCCACGGCGGTGGTCAACGCGCGTTTTGTGAAGCCGCTGGATCAGGATTTGATCGTCGACGTCGCCAAGCGCGTTCGTTATGTGGTGACGGTTGAAGAGGGCTGCAAGATGGGTGGGTTTGGGTCAGCCGTGCTCGAAGCCCTATCCGACGGCGGCGTGACGAACGTGACGACGAAGGTCATAGGTCTACCGGATTGGTACATCGAACAAGGACCCCAGGATTTCCTGCGCGAACGATACGGGTTGACGGCTGAAGGAATTTATCAGACGGTGAAGGAACTCATCGGCAAGACACCGGCTTCCTCGCGGGAGGAACTCACCCTGGCTTCAGCGAGCGATCGGCTGCCGCATGGAGATGAACAGGGGAGTTGATTGAAGACGTGAAACGTGAAACGTAAAACGAGATTAGCAAAGAGACACGATGCACATCACTAGACGAAAAACCAGACAGATCACGATCGGTAAGCTCAAGATCGGCGGAGACGCACCCATCTCCGTGCAGTCGATGTGTTCCACCGACACGCGCGATACTGTGGCGACGATTGAGCAGATTCGTCAGCTGGAGGCCGCAGGGTGCGAAGTGATCCGCGTGGCCGTGCCGGACGACGAGGCAGCTGCGGCCTTGCCCAAGATCAAGGCCGCGATGACAGTGCCGCTGATTGCGGATATTCATTTCGACCATCGACTGGCATTGAAAGCGGCAGAGGTCGTGGACTGTGTCCGAATCAATCCCGGCAACATTGGGGCCTGGTGGAAAGTTGAAGAGGTCATCAAGGCCGTGAATGAGCGGGGCATTCCGATCCGCGTCGGGGTCAATGGCGGCTCGCTGGAACGGGATCTGTTGGATAAATATGGCTGGCCTTCTCCCGAAGCCTTGGCAGAATCGGCGCTCAATGCCGTCCACGCATTGGAAGACGTGGGATTCACGAACATGAAGGTGTCGCTGAAGGCGTCGGACGTGCACCATGCGATCGATGCCTATTGGTTGTTTGCGCACCAGTCCGACTATCCCTTGCACATCGGCATTACAGAGGCCGGCACGGCGATGACCGGGGCGGTCAAATCCACCATGGGGCTTGGGTACTTGCTCTCGCAGGGGATCGGCGACACCTTGCGTGTGTCACTCGCTGCCGATCCGGTTGAAGAAGTAAAGGTGGGGTTCGAGATCTTGAAGTCGCTCGAACTGCGACATCGAGGCATCAATGTGATTGCCTGTCCTACCTGTGGCCGCGTGGAGATCGATGTCGTGAAGCTGGCCAACGAACTGGAAAAGAAGTTGGGCCATATCAAGACCCCGCTTAATGTGTCTGTCCTTGGCTGTGTCGTGAACGGGATCGGCGAAGGGAAGGAAGCGGATATCGGGATCGCCGGCGGCGAAGGCAAAGGCATCTTATTCAAGAAGGGCAAGCTCGTCCGCAAGGTGCCGATCGAAGAATTGATGGACACATTGATTTACGAGGTTGAGCTGATGGCCAAGGAAAAAGAGGCTGAAGGAAATGGGGAAACCGTCGCTCCTTCGAACGAAGGGTGGGAATCTCTCGCGCCTGACTCTGATCGACCGTCGACGCTCGGAAAAGAAATTCCAGTCCTCTCCAGTAAGCAATAGATCTCTTCTCTCGCCTCTAGCCTCTCACCCATTGCCCGGACTATAATGCCCGCAGGGCGCCGTACCCAAGTGGTTAAGGGAGCAGTCTGCAAAACTGCGATGCAGCGGTTCGACCCCGCTCGGCGCCTCCACAGCGCACTTCGTGCGCGGTCTGTCTGGTTCATTCGGTCTATTTGGTTTGTTTCGTTCATCGGGTTGGTCTGGTTCAACCAAATAAACAAGATAAACGAAACAAACAAAATAACGATCTTCTTATGCTGGCGGAAGCCTTCAGAAATTCCCTCGGGGACTCGGTCAGTTCCAGCTTTCCTTTCGGGCCGCGCCTCGGTGGGGCCCCGCTCCTAGTCCACATTACCCATGACAGTTTGTGGCGAAATCGCTGAGCCGCGTTGCGAGACCAGCGCGCGGAGCCCAGGGAACTGGCTCCGCCGTCTGCGGCAGTGCCTGTCCCGCTTTTAGGATAAGGCGCCCGGCAGAAGGGCGCCTGTCCCCAAGTACGGTGAGGGTCCGAGGGGCGAGCCCGCTGGCCGAAGGCCCGTCGTAGCAGCGGATCGTCGATTGCAGCAGAACAGTTCATGAGTCATCTGGGCTGGGGCAAGGTCGCCGATGGCCTGCAGGGGAGTGGTGAGCGAAGCGTTCACTTCGTTCCCTCGATTGCTTGACCCCACCGAGGGCCTCACAGATAATAGCCGAGGAAACCACTGATGGTATCGGACCATTTGTTTATGCGAACGAAGGAAGGTGCAAGATGCCGACTGCTGTAAAGATGGAAGTGAGCCCCGAAACGATTATCAGGGCAGTGAAGGGAATGAAGAAATCGGCGCGGCAAGCGTTTATGGAGGATCTCATCGCGGCGACCTCTCCGGAATATCTTCAAAGCATTCGGGATGCTCGACGAGACTTCAAGTCGGGCAAAGTGAAGTCTCATGGCGAAGTGTTTGGCCGGTGAAGCACCGGCTGGTCTACACTCACCGTGCCATCAGAGATATTGAAGCGCTTGATACCACGGCGAAACAGCGCATCGGTAAAACCCTCCTTCGCTACGAACTCGACCCTCTCCCGCATGCCGAACCTCTCAAGCAATCGGAGTTAGGCTCATACCGATTTCGTATCGGTGACTATCGTGTCGTGTTTGATCTTGAAGGGGATCAGATCATCATCCTGCGCGTGGGACACCGAAGGGAAATCTACAGACGATAGAGCAAGTCTTCAGTCGTCCGATCCTTGTGGTATCGTATCCTGCCCTCCCCTGCCAGCCATCGTGCTCCCTGCCTCTTGGAGCGACCCTTCCAGGCGCGTCCCGGCGGAAATCCTTCTGGAATTCTCTCAGCTGCGATGAGTCAATCGCGCGGGTTCAGTCAGTGTTGGGAGCCTGACTGACATTGACCGTTCTACTGCGGCGAACGATCGGCAACCACCTGCGCCGTTCTCGGCCAGAAAAAAACCTCAACGTATTCCAGTGAATACGCCTCCGGTTATGAGTCATTTGTGCTGGAGTAAGGTCGCCAATGGCTGGCAGGGGAGGGCAAAATTAAGCAACGGCCGCATTGGCTTCGCCAGCCGCCGTTTTATACCGCTTGACCAACTCGCTTTTCGTCTTGAATGACGATGGTGGGATTTTGGCTTGGGGTGGGAATGGGTAGCCCATTTTCATTCAGAAGGACTAGGTGCTCTTCCATCCCCCACCGTGCCTGGTACAGACAATCCTCGATGGAGTGGCCTACTCCGCTGAATCCGTGAAGATCGGGGGAGTAAAACCCAAAGAAGGTGGGATCGTCCGTTGCCTCGATCACAAGCGAGTACTTGAGGTTGATCATGTTATTCCTTCCGGTGCTCGAGCCCAGCTGCTCTAAGGATAGCATGACAGGTCCCGGTCGGCACTTCCTTGGAGCCATGATAATCAATGCGGACCAGACGATCTATTTCCAGGCTTGCCATAATAACGAATGGAGCCTTTCCCTTTGATGAGTGTAAACCCATTGTGTTCCAACAATCTTACCAACTCAGAAAACTTCACGAAGGACCTTGACGCAGTGTTTGATCATAGCGTGCATCGCCCAGGATCTCTCAACGATCAGCGCAGTATGGTCGTCGGTCCAAAACCTGTCAATCCGTGGCATTCGAAGAAAACAATGTGCCAGGAGTCTTCGACAGGCTAGATCTTGAAGGGGATCGTTTCGCAGCAGAGAGTGAAGCGTCCCTCGACAGGCTCGGGACGCCCTGAGCCCGTCGAAGGGCGTATCTCGTGTAAGTGTTTCGAGTTTCATGTTTCTGGTTTCAAGTTGTGTGAGTCGGATTGGTGAAATTCAGAGGTCGAA
>JAWXBV010000043.1:0-3544 GCA_034440335.1 Nitrospirota bacterium
GCCTTGCATCATGACCGATTCAGCACAGCCGCCGCTCAGACTCATGGCTCGTTGGAAATACGACCCGGCTTCAGACTCATTTCATATTGGAAGAGGCTCTCGCTTGAAGGCTTCAAAAGGCCATGGTACAGTTCGTCGGCCTACCCACTCCATTATCGTGAGTCTGTTGTGAGACCTTCACCGTCGGCGGTTTCCATCTTCATGGTCTCTCTTTTTCTCCTACTCTCTGCGTCCGGTGGATGGACGAAGGATCTCTTGCCTCTCGAACCTGACCTTGCGACGAGAATCGACGAGCACTACGATCACGAAGCCCGACTCTTTCTTACGTTCTACTCGCTGCAGGGGAATGGCCAAGTCGACTACGTGACGGGCCGGTTAGTGGAGGATTACTCCCGCAGCAGCTATGGAAATCCTGTCTATCGAACGGAGGCCTACCCGTTGTTCTACTGGTGGAACCACACCATGTATAACGATCCGGAGCAGGATGGCGTGAACGGGAATGAACGGGTGTACCAAGAAAATATCGAGTTTGATATTTCACGCTACAAGCCCTGCGCCTTTAATGGACAACCCTGCTGAGATTCGATGCGCCTGCGTAGGATGGTTCCTTGAAGCCTCTTCGCCCTGCCTCTCCTTCCTCCGATAGATCAGATTTCGAGAATGTCTGAGCCGCCCTTCCCTTCCGATGATATGCTGCTCCCTCATGTGTACTACAGGATGCTGAAAAAGTCCGCCAGCGTCGTTCTCGCTTCGCTCAGAGGTTCAACGAGAGTCGTTCGGAAATCGGAATCACTGGAGGGGCTTTTCCGTTCGCCAAGATCGATTGCACGGGCGAACGGCTCCACGAAGTGCGGTCCGTACCTCCTCGCCTCTTCGCTCGCTGCGGCCTTGCTGGACGGCCATTTGGAGCATCCTGCAACTATGTTGCTATCAGCGTCATATGGATGACTCCATTAACGTTTTATGAATAAACCGAGTTTTCCGCAACCTGCTAAAGCGCCTCGATGAAAACAGGCTCGTTCATTCAGATCTTTGCGAACCGACGGATCGCCATCATGTTGCCCCTGGGTTTTGCCTCGGGGTTGCCCTTGGCCCTCACATCTGGGACGCTGCAGGCTTGGCTGACGGTTGCAGGGCTCGACCTGAAGACCATCGGCATCTTTACGCTCGTCGGCCTTCCATACACATTGAAATTCTTGTGGGCCCCAGTGATGGATCGTCTGGTCCCTCCCTGGCTGGGACGGCGGCGTGGATGGATGTTGGTGACGCAGATGAGTGTGGCGCTCGGTTTGGCGGCCATGGCGGTGACTGGGCCAGGCCAGCGTCCGGAAATACTCGGGGCCGTGGCCCTTGTGGTGGCCTTCCTCTCTGCCTCACTCGACATTGTCTTCGATGCCTATCGGACCGATGTGCTGTTACACCAGGAACGGGGATTCGGCGCAGCGGTGTGGGTAAACGGCTATCGATGTGCGCTGTTACTGGCGAGTGCCGGAGCCCTGCTGTTGGCCGATCATATCGGATGGCAAAACACCTATTTGCTGCTTGCTGCGCTCATGTTGGTAGGAGTCTTTACCATTCTCGTTAGTCCGGAACCGTCAAAGCCAAGTGCGATACCGACGAGTCTGGCCGAGGCGGTTGGAGGGCCGCTGAAAGAATTCTTTACGCGCCCAGGGGTAGTCGGGCTGCTCGCCCTTATCGTGTTCTATAAATTTGGAGATGCCGTCGCGGCCTCGCTTCAAACGGCTTTTCTTATTGGAGGGATGGGCTTCTCTGTCAGTGATGTCGGCTACGTGAAGGGTCTTGGGATTGGCGCCACTCTGATCGGCGCATTGGCTGGTGGCGTCGCCATGGCGAAGCTCGGAATGGTTCGCTCACTCCTGCTCTTTGGCCTCTTGCAAGCGGTTTCAAACTTGGGCTTCATGTGGCTCGCCTGGATGGGCAAGAGTTACGCGGCGCTCATGGCGTCGATTCTTGTCGAGAACGTGACCGGCGGCATGGGCACGGTCGCGTTTGTCGCACTGATTATGTCGCTGTGCGACCATCGCTATACGGCCACGCAGTTTGCCTTGCTCTCATCGCTCGAAGCGCTCGGGCGAGTGTTCTCCGGTCGTCCGTCAGCTGAATTGGTTGACATGGTCGGATGGGCGCAATTTTTCTTCTGGTCGTTCGTGGTCGCGCTACCAGGCATCTGGTTGGTGTGGGCACTTCGAACGCAGTTGCATCGCGATGCTGGTCGAGATGCACAAGCCGGAGCCGGCTCAGCCGATCTATGACGGCTGGGAGCCTGTCCGACATGGCTGTCCGTGACGAGGCGAAGGAGCTGTGGCGAGATGCAAGGCCGCAGGCCCGGAAAAACCGGAGGCGTATTCACTGGAGTACGTTGAGGATTTTTCCGGGCCGAGAACGACGCAGATGGCCGCGGATCGTTCGCCGCAGTAGAACGGTCCATGTCGGACAGGCTCCTAGATGCGTCTCTGGAGGAACAAAACAAACAGCATCAACGTCGGAAGGGGCGCCAGGATGAAGGGGACCAGCCACACCCAGAAATTCTTCCCCCGCATGCGGGCTTGATCGATCATCCAGACAAACACCCACAGGATCAAGCCGATATAGTTGAGGGCCATCCAGCCGGTTGTATACATCGTGAGGTCGCTCGTGTTGTCCGGCGCTCTATTGAGCAATACGATCCCTAACATGAGCACAAAAAGCCCTAATAATGCGCCGACAAGGCGTTTGCTCCAGACAAACATGTTGATCCTCCAGATACAAGCAGTGGGAGCAGCATGGTTGCTGCCATAAACCTCATGGGCTAGGCTAGTCATCCGGCTGTCGTTTGTCAAAGAGGCGCTGCGTACCTCCGTTTTCACCGAAGCCATTGTGGCTTCGGTACAGTCACCACGAAGGGTCTGATATGAGTCTTCTGCGTTTAAGCCTGGTTGTGGCAGTATTAGCTGTGAGTGTCGTACTGGCACTGATGAATCCCACCATGGATCAATATTTGGCCTTCGTGCAAGCCGAACTCACCAAGGCCATGGATCGAATGGATCAGTCCACACCCGAACGGGAAGGAGCGGAAGGAGCGATGGTGAGAAATATCTTTCGCCGGCATAGTGAGGAGCTGCTCAATAGCCTGGTCCGACCGCGCACCCTGCGTCAAAATTGGGGTCTCCTCAGCCGGTTTGAAACCACGGTGTTGGGTACTCGTGTCGTGGTGATCGGCATCGGCAGCCAGTTCATTCCTGTTGAGGGAGTGGATGAAGCCATTCTGGCCCTTGGTCGCCGGGTGTTTTAGTTTTTTGTGCGTTGGTCGCCTGTGAATGGTAAATAGGGGCCTATTTTCGGTCGAAATTCTGTGAATAAATCAGTCTAAATTCTCCGAAGTCTGTGTTTTCTCATCATTTGTGGTTATCCACAGGCTTTCCTCAATTTCCACAGGCACACCACTACCCTAATCCGGACGTAAGGTCGTTGGTGGAGTGCTCTTGCGCACACACGAGTGCCAGATCACGACGGCAAGATGCGGGAAGGCTGCGCGTGGCGGGCC
>JAWXBV010000044.1:0-22996 GCA_034440335.1 Nitrospirota bacterium
AACCCTCCGTAGCCTTGGCGAAGGAGGGTAGTGGCTTCGGAGAATTTCGCAAGATACCCCGCAGCTTCCGGCCTTCGTAGCCGAAGTGGCTACTTCGGCAGAGTAGGCTGCTGCGGGGAGCTTCATTTATGATTATGCGACGCGATGGCCCGTCGGACGCGCGCTTCGGTCGTCGGATTGCGGTGGGCGGCGTAGGTGGCTGCCAGGCGGCTGATCATCGATGGGTCCCGGTGCAGGCGCCGCCCCAGTTCGTTGGTCGTCAAGCGGCTCCCTTCACGCGCGAGGTGTACGAGCAGGGCGCGAGCAGGAACCAGCGCCCGCTGTCGTCCTGGAGCGAGTATCTCTCGAGGGCTGACGTCGTAGGCATCCGCGACAGCAGTGAGAAGCGATCCAAATGCGACCCGCGGTGGGCGAGTGATCACGTCGCGCGTTGAGGCGGTGCGACGATCTGCCTCCTCGATAAATCGTTCGTCTCCGAGAAACCGTTGATCCACTGTCTCGTAGAACCGGTCTTGGTGCCCGTGGGCCAGGCCTTCTCGCATAAACCGTCGATAGGCCTGCCGCGCCGGGCCGACCTGCCGATGGAACGATCCCAAGACCGCCGCGGCATTCACCTGCACCGGACTGGATCGGCCCACATAGGCCGCATGACTGCTCCAGGGGTATGTCCAGGGGCTCACCGGCGTACGAATCCTGGCGGGGTTGAGATGGAGGTATCGTACCAGCTCCAAGAGATAGGCCTCTTGATCGCACAGGATGGCCTGGAAGCGCCCCTGAAAGACGTGGCCGGTTTTGTCATGGCGACGATTGTAGTACTGACTGTAGGTAAACTGGAGCGATTGCATCGTGCGAGACAGGGGGTGGCTTCCTGTCTCCAGTAGGAGATGGACATGATTGGCCATGAGGACGTAGGCCTGGACCGTGACGCCATCGCGTCGGCGATAGCGTTCGAGGCGGTTCAGATAGGCGGTATAATCCTCCTCATCATGGAAAATAGTCGCACGGCGGTTGCCGCGGACGATCACATGATAGAAGGCGCCGGCGAAGTCGATACGTGGTTTACGGGCCATTGGGGATGGATCTTACGCCCATCGCCACTATCAAATCAATACTCAGGCCTGACCCCATTCCATCCGACGTGACCCCATTCCATCCGACGAGAACCAACATAACCAGAGTCCGCTTCAACATCGTCTCTCCTTCGAGAGATTGGGGGGATTGTTTGACATTGCACTTCGATGAACAATGTTCCGAACGCGCTCGGATCGATTGTGCTCCGGCGGCAACAACCCCCAGAGGTTGGAGTAGCGCACAGGCAAGCCATGATCCCACATCTTCTGCCTCGGTCAGTGAAACGGTGACGATCACTGGCAGAAGTGATCGTGGCACCGGTCTGGACGCCACGTCGGTCAACGAAGAAACCAAACTGCGCGTCACGATCAGCGCCACCGATTTGACGCCGTCATCTTGAGAGCGCTATATAGGCGAGTCCGCTTCGTGAGGTGGAACGATGCATCGAGCTGATGAACATTTCTCAGGCAACGGCCGCGTCACGGCGGCGCGGGCCCGTCATATTCCCGTGATCGGTGTCGGGGGGCCGGTGGGGTCGGGAAAGACCGCGCTGGTCGAAGCCCTCTGCCTTCGTCTGCGCGATCGCGTGAGTCTGGCGGTGGTCACCAATGACATCTTCACCAAGGAGGATGCAGAGTTTCTCACGCGCCAGGGCGCGTTGCCTCAAGACCGCATTCTCGGCGTCGAAACCGGCGGCTGCCCTCATACGGCGATCCGTGAAGATGCCTCGCATAATCAGGAGGCCTTGGACGATTTGTTCAAGCGCCATCCCGATGTCGAGCTGATGTTCGTCGAGAGCGGCGGCGACAATCTGGCTGCCACCTTCAGCCCTGAACTTGCGGACAAGGTGATCTATGTCATCGATGTGGCGGCCGGCGACAAGATCCCGCGCAAGGGTGGGCCAGGGATTACCAGGTCCGATCTGCTGGTGATCAACAAGATCGACCTTGCGCCGCACGTCGGGGCCGATCTATCCGTGATGGATCGGGACAGCAAGCGGATGAGAGGCGACTTGCCCTACCTCTTTACGAATCTCAAGACAGGACAGGGGCTCGATCAGGTCGTCGCGTGGGTGGAGCGGCTTGTGCCGCAGCGAGCCAGGTCCGTGAAAGGTAAAACGTGAAACGTGAATCCAGGGGACTGGCTCCGACGTCTGCGGCGGTGCCTGTCCCGCTGCTACCCAGACGGGGACAGGCACCAGGAAGAAGGGCGCCAGTCCCCGTGCTCCACCCCGACACGTTTCACGCTTCACGTTTCACGCTTCACGCATCCCAAGTTGGTCGGCGTGGAGCCCTGTCCTATGAATTCGAACGGGAGGGGCCACGAACGGTACTCACACGCTCATCCTGCACGACTCCTTGGCATCATTTTCCCCCTTCCTATCTGGACGACAGCGGCTGTGCCTACACCTGGCTCGTCAATCAATCCGGTGGCTTGGTCGGCGGCGACCATGTCTCGGTGGAGGCGCAGCTCGGTGCCGGGACGCACGTGCTCATGACGAGCCCCTCTGCCAATCGTGTCTATCGGAGTCTGTCTGAGCCGGCACGACAAGAAATTCGTCTTTCGGTCGGCCCTGACGCGAGGCTTGAATGGTTACCAGAGGTGACAATCCCCTTTGCCGGATCCCGCTTTCATCAATCGATCCATGTGGATCTGGCGCCAGGCGCGACGGTGGTACTGTGGGATGCCATGGCCTCAGGCCGGGTCGCCAAGGAGGAGCGCTGGGCCTTTGCATCGGTGGAAAATGAGATCTGCATCAGAACAGCTATAAATGGGTCGGTCGTCGAACGGTATGGTCTGGTTCCCGGCCAACTGCCTGATTCGGTAGGACTTGTCGAGAGTTGGGACTATGTGGCGTCGATGTTTATCATCGGCGATGCGGTCGATGCCGATAGGTGGACTGGTCTCGATCTTGTCATCGCGACGATTCTGGAGCAGCGTCCCGGTCTGGTGTTGGGAGGAGTATCCACTCCTGCAGCCCCTGGTGTCGTGGTCAAACTCGTTGCCCGCTCGGCGCCGGATCTTACCGAGACGTTGGAGGCAATCTGGGCAGCAATTCGACGAGAGCTGTGGGATCTTCCGGTCCCAAATTTGCGACGGTATTGAGTCAACGAGATTCCTGGTTAGAGGTTATTTGATACTCCCGCAACACGTGTGATATCCAGTTGGTCAAAATGACATTCCAACGAGGCCGCAGGCGACGCAAGTACCGCAGGCGTACTAGTTCTCACCCTCCCACCCCGAGCTGCCAAGACAGCTCTTTCCCGAGTGGGGTACGTTGAGGATGCTTGCGAGCCGAGAACGAAGTTGGAGGTCATTTTCACCAACCTGGTGGTAACTATGCGTACCTTTCGTATCGCCATGGTGCAGATGAATGCGACGGTCGGGGATCTGGATGGAAACGTTCGCCGGATCACCGGCTGGCTGCGCGAAGCGAAGAAGGCGAAGGCCGACTTGGTCGCCTTCCCAGAACTGGCGATTACCGGCTATCCGCCTGAAGATCTTTTATTGAAGCCACGTTTTATTGCCGATAACCGTCGTGCGCTTCTAGAAATCGTCCGCCATTGTCGAGGTCTTGCCGCGGTGGTGGGCTATGTGAGCCAGAGCGATGGACTCGATCCGAAGCCGGCTCGCTCGTCGGTCGTGCAGGGCGGCGCGCACGAACTCTACAACGCGGCAGCGGTCATCGCAGATCAGAGGCTCATCACAACCTATTGCAAGCGGTATTTGCCGAACTACGGCGTGTTCGATGAGAGCCGCTACTTTCATCCGGGCCGGCGCTTGCCGCTCATCCGTCTGCGCGGCACGGTGGTCGGGGTCAATGTTTGTGAGGATGTGTGGCTGCCGGATGGTCCGACCAGGTTCCAGGCGGCAGCAGGCGCTGAAGTCATTGTGAATATCAATGCCTCGCCGTTTCATCTGGGTAAGAGCCGGGTGCGTGAGCAGATGCTGGCAACCCGCGCGAGGGAAAACGGCGTGGTGCTCACCTATACCAACGCAGTCGGCGCTCAGGATGAATTGGTGTTCGATGGGAATAGTGTGATTCTCGATCACCAGGGTGAAGTCATCGCGCGTGGAAAAGCCTTTGAAGAAGATCTGATCGTGGCAGACCTCAACATGGAGGCGGTCGCGCGGGCGAGACGAACCAGCAGGAAAAAGCTCTTGCCGCGGCACGTTGCTTCTTCGGTGACGCTCCATGCCGCGCCGCTTCCATCTGTTCGAAAACATCGGGTCCGTGCGGTTCCCACTGTGGTGGAGATTCTTGATCCGCTGGAGGAAGTCTATCTGGCTCTCACCCTAGGGGTGCGCGACTACGTGAGGAAAAACGGATTTACGCGTGTGGTGATTGGCTTGAGCGGCGGAGTGGATTCGGCGCTGACCGCCGTGTTTGCCGTCGATGCGCTGGGCGCAGAAAACGTGTGGGGCCTGTTCATGCCCTCGCCCTATACGTCGCAAGATAGTTATGACGATGTCGCTGAATTGGGGACTAGACTTGCGATCTCCGTCCGGACGATTCCGATCACGACGTTGTTCGAGCACTATCGGCATGCGCTCGCGGAGACGTTCGAGGGGCGTGCGCCAGATACGACAGAAGAGAATCTCCAAGCCCGTATTCGTGGCAATCTCCTCATGGCCTTTTCCAACAAGTTCGGCCATCTGGTGCTCACGACCGGCAACAAGAGCGAGATGAGCGTGGGGTATGCCACGTTGTATGGCGATATGGCCGGCGGTTTCGCGGTGATCAAAGATGTGCCCAAGACGATGGTCTATGACCTGGCGCGACTCCGTAACCTTCGCGGCACAACCCCGGTAATTCCCAAACGGACGTTAGACCGTCCGCCCACCGCCGAACTGAGGCTCAACCAAAAGGATGAAGACTCGCTGCCTCCCTACGAGATCCTGGACCCCATTCTCCAAGCCTATGTGGAAGAAGACCGGTCGCTCGAAGAGATCGTCGAAGTGGGGTACGATCGTGCGACGGTGGCGCGCGTGATGGCGATGGTGGATGGCAGCGAGTATAAGCGCCGGCAGGCGCCGATCGGCATCAAGATCACGCACCGGGCCTTGGGGAAGGATCGGCGGATGCCGATTACGAACGGCTATCGCAATTCTTAACAGGATGCTGAAAAGTCCCGCCAGCATCGTTCTCAGCTCATCGAAATCCTCAACGTACCCCTGAGGGTACGCCTCCGGTTTCGATTCGCTTGCGGCCTTGCTGAACGGGCCTTTTGAGCATCCTGATGGGAAAGGCTGAGGGCGCGGAAGACTGAAGTTCGAGTTCCGGAAGCTTTCGCTTCGAACCTCGGCCGTCATTTTTTCTGCGGTATGACTTTCCGCTTTGGGCTGTCTTGTTTGGCGGGCTGGTTGCCGAGTTGCTGTTGAACCGATTGCAGTTCCTTCCTGAGAGTTTCTACTTCTTGAGCTAGGGCTTCTGTGGAATGAGCCGGGGGGTCGGACGTTCTCGCGCCTACTGGAGCCTCGCGAGTCGGTGGGGTCGTCTGATCTACCTGAGGTGCGGCTGTTGCTGCCGGCGGCTGTTGCAGAAGCCCAAAATCGATAGCGAGAAATCTGTCGGTCGACTTTCCCCCTGTTGGTGGATCAAAGGCGGCGGACCGTTCCGCGGCGCTTGGGGTGAACAACAGAATACGGTTTCGGAGGCCTGAAGAATCAGGTGAACGCGATCGATAGGCCATGTCGCCGAAGGTCGTGAGGTTTGTCCGCGTCGGCGAATATCGATATTGAGAGAGGATGACGTAGAGCTGTCGGCCATAGGCATAGAGAGAACCGACTGTGGTTTCCGTGGTTGAAGATTCCAGGAACGAGCCTTGTGTGTGGTCTCGACCCGATAGCCGATACGCTGATCCGGCGTTGCCGTGCGTAAGCCCTCTGCGAGCAATGGAGCGAGAAACTGGATCTGATCGTCCGAGAAGGCGGGAGTAGGAGCTGCCATTCCTCCAAGTATTTTCTGAAGGCCGCGCTCCTGATCGTGAACCGCTATGCCCCTCAATATCTGAGCGATAAGAGTTGGATCCAGCGTGATCGGATGAGTGGCGTGAACCGATTGATCCGGCATCGCCTGAAGAGACACGGTTCCGCGCGGATCATCAAAGAGGATCGTGATATTCTTGTCCGTCGTGCTGCAGGCGGCACCGACGAGACAGAGGAGGGCGAGCACGAGTGAAGCCGCGCAAGACCGTTGTCGTCCCCAAGCCGGTGGTACGAAAGCCATAGATGTCAGCGAATCTAGCACAGACGATCAGTCATTGTCAGGAGGATGGCGACCCAAACCCAAAGATGGACATTCGACGCAGCGCAATGCTCCACCTACCTCGGTGCGTGCCAACAGTTAGATCGTCACCGTACCACCACTTCTTCTGCCACGGCATCGCTCACGGTCACGCGGTCGTGTAAGGGTTGCACCGGTCGATTGTTTTCCTCGATGACCGTCGAGAATCTCCATATCTGCGCCGCTGAGAGATGGATGGGCGACTGCATCACGATCCACTCCACCACCTCCGAACAAGGCGGGGTGGTCAGCGAACCGTCGTAACGGTAGCTCTTGTTACTCTGCGGCAGGAGGTCGTCCACATTTACCTGGACATGCTCGTAGTGTGATACGACCCCCTGTTTCTTCGGAAGGTTTGCCCAGATAGGGTCGAAGGCCGCATTGTGTATGCCTTTCTCGATGAACACGGCGACAACCGCCAGGGCGCCTGACGGGGATTTGTGCACGAAATGCATTTCCATCGGGTAATGCTTGCCACGGACAGTGTGCTCACTCGGAGCATGGAAGTGGAACTGGATCAGCTCGTAGTTGGTGTCTCCGATGGTGAGGGTATCGCCTTCTGAATAGTTGACCTGGATGGTATGCCCGTTATTGATCTCGTCGGCGATGTGCTCGTGATGCACGATCTGTAGCTTCGCCGGGCTGAAATTGGATAGGAGTTTCGGCAACGTGGCCGGAGAAGTTTCGGCAATATCGATAGGCGACTGGTTATGGCCCTTATCGCAGAGCGAAAAGGCCGGATCGAGTTTGCCCCAGAACTGATGGCCCCTTTCGCCGTGGTAGTCCCAGTGGGGCGCGTCGTAAGGAAGTGGCACAGCCTGTGTTTTGACCGGCGGGGTGCTATCCTGTGCCCAAACCAGAGGACTGAGAAGCGTCATCATCGCCAACCCAACCGTGCTTGCAATCAGCTTCCTCACGATATGCCTCCTTTATTAATTTTCCACGTGGCGTCCTATGTTGTGCGCTGACCGTGGCCTTGATGACCCAGTGTCTAATGGTCGATGCCGTCACTCTGGCGAAAGATTCTTCCTATCCGTCCGGATAGTCAATATTGTACACAAGCCACGATCATGATTCACGCGGCCATGCGGCGCGACTTGCGAGGATAAAAAAACGCCCTCTAGCCCGTTGGGGCCGGAGGACGCCTTTGTCCACGCCGTCTATTTTGCCTTGGGGCCTGGGGGGAACGACATTATTTCCCTACTCCGATGGGTGCTTATAACACGTCGCAAAAAAACCTGTCAATGTCTCTCTGTCATCCTACGGACTACAGGAAATAGGTGACGGAAGTTGTGTCGATGTGCGGGTACTGGATCAGCTCCTGAGCCCAGTCTCTTCAAAAATCGAGGAACACATTCAGCGAGAGGATGTGATTCATGCGATCGGTGTTGGCCGTGTTGATATATTGGTTGAGATACCCGATTTCAGTCAAAATCTGGGGCTGCCAACGATAGCCGAGACCGACAAATCCACGGTTTTGATCGAACCCTTGCCTCGCTCCCCAGTCGGTCGAATTCAGGTGAACGAACATCTCATCCCACGTGACGAAACTTGCCGCCGGATGAAACGAGAACGGCCAGTTGAACTTGAAAAATTGACGAAACCGTCCCCCGGTATCGTTCCCGTTATCTTGCCAGCGCTGTTCCAATCTGGTTCGACTGCTAAAGGCGCCGAGAACTGTCGGTCCCGACCAAATATATTGCTGCCAGAACCTGTTTTCATGGATCTCGTCGCCGACTGCCGGGTAGTTTGTGACGTGAGCATACCCCATCCACAGAGTAGAGTGGTCAGTAAGCGCATAGCCGATCCCGGGACGAATCAACAGTTGGTCCATTTCCTTCCCCGATTCTCGCGCCCGGGGTTGCACTTCCATCCACCAACGCCAGCGCTTGAGGTCAGGATCGATCAACCCAAAGTTTCCTCGTGCCGTCACGTTTCCCCAGATTCGGAAATCTTCCTGCACCTCTGCCCACACCGTCGGCGAAGCGAACGGCAGCAGGGGACATGGGACAACCACGATGGCGAGAAAGAGCGCCAGGAGGAGTTTTCTCGCTGGTCCCACGATCGAATAGCGTGAGGGGATCTGTCTGTTCATAATCAGGCCACTCCTAGATTGGATGGAATTGTCACGTATGAATTATGCCCGCAGCTACGAGAGGTTCCTGCCCTCCGCTGCGTGGCCGAAAATGGTCGGCGGAAAAATAGCACAGATGTATCTCTGTCTGCTACTGACGGTTGCTTCTCTCGCGGAGCGGCGGAACGAAGGGGACTGGCGCGACAAGCGGGAGGGGTTCGAGGTTCAAGGTTCAAGGTTTGCGGAACTTCCCGTCACGCCCGTATAACCGGAGATAAGCATTGACAGATTTCCCATAGGGCATGTATAAGAGCGCCCAGTATTGGGGCTCCCACTGGGTGCCCTGGAAAGAGGGAAACAATGGCGTTTCCCACCGGCTTCACGATAGTGCGGATTGGACAATGGCGTCCTCCGGCCCCAGCGGGCTTGAGGACGTTTTTTATTGCTCGAATTGTGTCATGACGGGCCGGTGGGAATCCGGTCAGTGGGGCAAGGAGTAGGGCAATCGATTCACTGATCGGAAGAGGAGGAACGGGAGGATGATGGCATGAAGTCAGTGCGCAGTTGTATCGGGATTAAAATAGGAATCTGTGCGCTGGCTTTGCTCTTGGGCGGCAATGTCGCCTTCGCTGCTGAGGATGCCGAGTCCATTTGGAAGACCTTGGGCTTTAAGTTTTCGGGATCAGCGGATGTGGCCTATACCCACAATTTCAATAACCCCAACACGAACCTCAATCAATTGCGTATTTTCGACAGCCAAGCCAACTCCTTCGTGCCCCACATGATGATTATCGGGGTGGAACGGCCTGCTACAGCAGGCAGCGCCCTGGATCGGCTGGGTTTTCGTGCGCGGATCGGTTTCGGCGCCGATGCCAGATTTTCGCGGAACCGTCCGAATTACCAGCCTGGCACAAACGACCACGAGCTGGATGTCCAAGAACTCTATGTAGAGTACATCGTTCCGATCGGCAACGGCCTGAAGATCCTAGCGGGGGAGATGTATCCGTTGATCGGGTATGAAGTGGTCAATAGCTACGAGAACCCAAATTTCTCGCGCAGTTTTACGTTCGGCCTGTCGCAACCCTTTGCGGTGACCGGCATCCGCTTGGTATATCCCTTTACGTCTTGGGCGACTGTGTCTGTGGGAGTCAACAATGGCTGGGACAACATCGAAGACAACAATAAGAGCAAAACATTCGAATATCTCGTAGCCCTGACGCCGCACGAGAAGTTCGGGTTCAGTGTCTATGGGACGTACGGCGCCGAACAGTCGAATGGCAATGCGATCTTTGGCGATGCAGGCGTTGGGGTCTGTACGAGCGGCGCAACACTGTGTGATCCCAGGGCCAAGCGGACCGTGGTGGGCGGGCTCATCACGATCAAGCCGACCGAGAGGGATACTCTTGTGCTGGAGCCTTATTATGGAAATGAGGCGAATGCCAGTCTGACCAGTGGTTCCCGGAACGCCCGCTGGAATGCCTTCCTGGTCTATTACACGCACGACTTCAATGATCAACAGCAGCCCCATGCGTTCAGCTTCCGCATGCGTGGAGAAATCTTCGAGGATGCCGGCGGGGCCAGGACCTGTCTCGGAGGCACGAACGTCAGCGGTGGCGCCAATACCTGCGCGACGTACCCGGCTGCCAGAGGTTTTGTGCCTGTTGGGGGTGTGTTTAATCGTGCGGTGGGTGATGGAACTCGTCAGACTCTCTGGGAGGGCACCTGGACACTCCAATACAAGCCGGCCCCGTCGCTCATCACGAGGGCGGAGTTCCGGTATGACAAGTCGGATCAGAACGTGTTTTTCTATGGCCAACGGCCGACCAACCATCAGGAAACGTTGGCATTCCATGTTATCTACTTGTTTTGAGCGAAGTATGATAGTGAAGTTTATGGAGTCATGACATGTATATCGGCGGATGGTTTGAGTAGCCTGCCGGTAGAAGTCGCGGTCTAGTCAGTGGCGGAAAGGCGCAGAGGCGCCTGTGTGTGACGCACAATGGCGTGCGTGTCGACAATGGGGTCGAGGTGAGAGTGGCAAGGGAGCAAACCGAATCACCAAATCGGACGAGGAGGACGACGTTATGAAGTCAGTACGTAGTCGTATCGGAATAGGTATAGGCATGTGCGCGATGGTCTCGCTGCTGGGTGGCAATGCGGTCTTAGCGGCGGATGCAGACACCACCTGGAAGGAATTGGGCTTTAAGTTTTCCGGGGCGGCGGAAGCCTCCTATACGCAGAATTTCAATAATCCCAGCACCAACCTGAATCAACTCCGTATATTCGATTCGCAGGCCAACTCCTTTGTGCCGCAGGTGGCGCAGTTCATGGTGGAACGGCCTGCCACGGCAGGCAGCGCCGCGGATCGGATCGGCTTTCGCGCAAGGGTCAATTTCGGAGCCCAGTCCAGGTTCTCGCGAGCCCGCACGAATTATCAACCAGGCACGGACAACAATGAGCTGGATGTCCATGAACTCTATGCAGAGTACATCGTGCCGATCGGCAACGGCCTAAAGATTCAAGCGGGGAAGATCAATACCTTGATCGGGCTCGAGGTAATCAACAGCTGGGAGAATCCCAACTTCTCCCGCAGCTTCACGTTCGGTCTGGCGCAAGCCTTCACCGAGACCGGCATCCGGTTCACCTATCCGTTTAGTTCATGGGCGACCGCGGCAGTTGGACTCGTCAATGGGTGGGACAACATTGAGGACAACAACCGGGGCAAAACAGTCACGTGGAACGTGGCTCTGACGCCGCACGAGAAGTTCGGGTTTACTGTGTACGGGTCCTACGGATCCGAACAGTCGAACGGCAATGCTCAATTTGGCAATGCCGCCACCGGCGTCTGTGCGAACGGGACCCTCGGATGCAATCCTGACGCCAAGCGAACGGTGGTGGGCGCGCTCATCACGATCAAGCCGACCGACAGGGACACCCTGATCATTGAGCCCTATTACGGGAACGAGGACAACGCCAGCGTGATTAGAGCTCGCTGGAATGCGATCCTCGCCTATTACACCCATGACTTCAACGATCAAACACAGCCCCATGCCATGAGTATCCGGGTTCGTGGAGAACTCTTCGAGGATGCCGGTGGAGCCCGTACCTGTGTCGGAGGCGCGAATTTCAACGGTGGCTCAAATACCTGTGCCGGTGGGCCGGGTGGTTTTTTAGCTGGAGCTCCTGGTGGGTTTAATCTTCAAACGGGTGGAGGGCTTGTTCAGACACTCCAGTCGTACACCCTTACGTTTCAATGGAAGCCGGCGCCTTCTCTGCTGACGCGGGCGGAATTCCGGCACGACATTTCCACCAAGGATGCGTTCCTGTATGGCACTCGAGCAGTGGACAATCAATCGACCCTCGGATTCTCAGTCGTCTATCTGTTCTAAGCGACGGGATTCTGAAGGCAGTTGAATTGTGACAGATGGCTCCCTTCGTGGACCGGTCCAGGAAGGGAGCCATCATAAGAAGGGCCGCCGATCATGTCTGCATCGGAGCAAGACCGGTGGCCAGGTGGATGGAGGATGATCTTTTGGGTATCGCGACCTGTGAAGGCGCCGCAACCCAGTCCGACAAAGAAGGATCGTGAGGGAACCAGGAGGGCCGCTAGCCCGGATTATTCATGAATGCCGTCGCGAAATCATGTTCCGAGTAAAGCGTTTCAGGTTCCAAGTTTCTAGTTTTCGGAGCAGGTTTCCTGACAACATGAAACCTGAAACGAGAAACCAGCAATGCCACTCCCGAACGACGCGTTACGCGCAAGAGCAGTGGATCGGACGACGTAGCAGGTATTCATGAATAGTCCGGGCTGGAAGATTTCAATGATCGTCATGTCAACCTCGTCCTGAACCAGGGGATGAAAGGATACAACAATGGTATTGCGTATGACCAGTATGAAGAAGATTCTGCCGGTCCTCCTGATTTGTCTTACCCTATTAGCAGGAGGGCTGGCTCTCAATGTGCCGGATGTCGCCGCGCAGGTTCCAGCGGCTGAGGCTCCAGCGGCGGAGGCTGCCGCAGCTCCAGCCGTGCTGAAGGTCGATACGGGGGACACGGCTTGGATTCTTGCCTCCTCGGCGCTGGTGATGATGATGACGCTGCCGGGGTTGGCGCTCTTCTATGGAGGACTCACCAGGCAAAAAAATATCCTGAGTACGGTCTTGCATAGCTTCATTTGTCTCTGTCTGGCCAGTGTCGCGTGGGTGTTGTTTGGATACAGCCTTTCTTTTGGTCCCGATGTCGGCGGCTTCATCGGGAACTTGGATTGGGCAGGGCTGCGTGGGGTGGGAGCCGATCCCCATCCGGTCTATGGCACCACGATTCCCCACGAAGTATTCATGCTGTACCAGATGATGTTCGCTGCCATTACTCCGGCGCTGATGACGGGGGCGATTGCGGAACGCATCAGGTTCTCCTCAATGCTCTGGTTTCTCGGCATCTGGTCGATCGTGATTTACTATCCTGTCTGCCATTGGATTTGGGGTGGTGGATGGTTGGCGCAGATGGGCGCATTAGACTTTGCCGGGGGCGCAGTCGTACACGTCAGTTCCGCAACCTCTGCTCTGGTCGCCTGCATTATGCTCGGAAAGCGTATGGGCTATCCGGGAACTCCTATGCCTCCTCATAACCTCCCCACGGTGTTGTTGGGGGCGGGCCTGCTCTGGTTCGGCTGGTTTGGGTTCAATGCGGGCAGCGCGTTGGGCGCGAATGGGCTGGCGGCCAGCGCCTTCGTGGCCACCCACATCGCAGCCTGTGTGGCAACGGTGGTGTGGATGCTGATCGAGTGGGCGCACCGTGGGAAGCCCACCGCGCTCGGTTGCGCGACCGGGGCGATCGCCGGGTTGGCTACCATTACCCCTGCTGCCGGGTATGTCGGATTGTTCGGGGCGATCATGATCGGCCTAGCGGCTGGAATTGTCTGCTATATCTGCGTCAGCATCGTGAAGCCGGCCCTCGGTTTCGACGATTCACTCGATGTCGTGGGGGTTCACGGGGTGGGCGGAGCGCTCGGCCTCGTTGGGGCAGGATTATTTGCCTCGAAGGCGATCAATGCAGCCGGGAACGACGGGCTGTTCTTTGGCAATCCAAAACAACTGATGGTGCAGCTCATCATGATCGGCGCGGTGGCGGCCTTTTCTATGATCGGCACCTGGATTATTCTCAAGATCATCGATGTGATCATGGGTCTGCGTGTGACGAAAGATGAGGAGCAGGAAGGCTTGGATACCAGTCAGCACGGTGAAAAGGCCTATCACGTTTAAGACACGGCCCATGGTACAATCGGCGAAACAATCGTGCCGGCAGTCCCCGCGGATGCTGCTGATGCAGCGTTCGCGGGGGAGCCTGTAAAGGGAGGTATCGACATGAAGATGATTGAGGCCGTGATCAAGCCGTTCAAGCTGGATGAAGTGAAGGAAGCGTTGGTGGAAATAGGTGTACAGGGGATGACGGTGACGGAAGTCAAGGGATTTGGACGCCAGAAGGGGAGCAAGGAAACCTACCGGGGGGCAGAATATACGACTGACTTCCTGCCCAAGATCAAGATCGAAGTATACGTCGCAGATAATCAGGCGGCGCGGGTGATCGAAACCATTACGCGCGCTGCGAAGACCGGCACGGTCGGGGATGGGAAGATCTTCGTGTCGGATATTGCCAACGTGGTGCGGATCAGGACCGGAGAGATGGGGGAAAGCGCTCTGTGACCATGACACCGGACAAGGGGTCGTCGGCTGAGCTTGTGCCTGGGGCGGAGACCACGCCGGTCTCCGCCTTGGCTTGGCACAGGCAGGCTCTCAAGCAACGACTCGTGGACGGGGCCACGGGGGCCGAGGTCATGGCGGCCCTGACGGAGTTTGTGGATGGGCTGGTGAGAGACCGGTACCGGACCGCCATGAAGCAGGCCGGGGAGGGCGCACAGGTTGCAGGGGCTCAGCATTGCTGTCTGATTGCGCTGGGAGGCTATGGCTTGCGGGAGTTGGCCCCCTATTCCGACATCGATATCATGTTTCTCTACAGCGAGGAAGCGGGAGAGGCTGCGCCGATATTGTTCCGCGAGGTGCTACACCATCTGTGGGATCTTGGTTTCCAGGTCGGCCATAGTATGAGGACGATTCACGATTGCATCGAGCTGGCAGGGCAGGACCTAACGGTCCGTACTGCGATGATGACAGCCAGGTTTTTGGCCGGAAGCCCGACCCTGTTTCAGAAGTTCCATCGGCAGTATGCCAAGGAGGTCGTCGGCCGCGGAGTGGGGCGATTTATCGAGCAGAAGATGGAAGAACGACAACGTGAATATGTGAAGTTTGGCAAGACGATTTATCTCCTGGAGCCAAATCTGAAAAAAAGCAAAGGAGGATTGCGGGACTTCCATCTGCTTCGGTGGGTCGGCATGGCCAGGTTCGTGGCTGCGACGCTGCAAGATTTGGCAGATCGCAGTCTCCTTTCCAGACAGGACTTTCTCTCAGTGACGGAGGCGCGTGACTTTCTGTGGCGTGTCCGGGCGTTATTACACGTCGAAGCCGGGACGGCGCAGGAAATTCTGTCGTTCGATGAACAGGTCCGGATCGCCTCTCTCTACGGATTTGAGGATCGGCCTCACCTCCTGGGGGTCGAGCAGTTCATGCAGCAGTATTATCGGCATACGATGGGACTCCATGAGACCATGCTCCGATTTGTGGACCGTTGCCAGGCCATATCTGTAAAGCGCCGATCGCCTCGTGCCCTCCCGGCTGTCATGGTGGATGGCTATTTCGTGGTCACGGGCCGCCATCTGACTGTTCCCTCTGAGCTGCGGGCTCGGGTCCTGGATAGTCCAGACCTGCTCCTCCGCCTGTTCGACCTGGCGAGGTCCCGGCGTCTCAAGATCGATACCGATCTGTTGGACGAAATTCACAGCCACATGGATAGCGTGTCAAGCGAGGCCTTCCGGACTCCCGAAGTCAGCCGGGTTTTTCTGAAGATCCTCGCAGGACCGGACGCAGTGGCGGCCACCCTTAAAGCGATGCATGGCGCCCATCTGTTGGAGAAACTCATCCCGGTCTTTGCCACGCTCCGAGGGCTGATGCAATTCAACCAATATCACAAGTACACGGTGGACGAACATACTCTGTTGGCTGTGGCCAATGCCGAAGCGCTCGCCTTGGAGTCTGGGGTTATCGGGGAAGTGTATCAGGAGATCAGGCGGAAGGACCTCGTGCATCTGGCGGTCCTGTTGCATGATTTAGGGAAGGGACGAAAAGAAGATCACAGCGAAGTGGGCAAGGTGATTGCGGAAGAGACGGCGGCCCGGTTAGGCCTCGACGAGCAAGAGACGAGGACGCTGGTCTTTCTCGTGCATAAGCATCTGCTGATGGCCAACACGGCGTTCCGGCGCGATCCGTATGACCAGAAGGTGCTCGTGCCTTTTGCGGAAGAGGTAGGGACGCCGGAGATCCTCCGCAAGTTGTTGGTCCTGACTGCTGCCGATATTGCGGCGGTGGGGCCAGGTGTGCTCACGAAGTGGAAGGAGTCCTTACTCATTCAGCTCTATCTGCGTGCGCTGCCGGTTGTCTTGGGTGAGCAGGATAAGACGGTCGGTCCTGAATGCCTCAAGGAATTGGTGAGCGAGGTGGCGCGCGAGTTCACGAACACAGAGACCGTGGGTCTCGACTGGATCGAATTGCAGCTGAGCCAGTTTCCTTTGCGCTACCTGCATGGGACGCCTCCGAAGCGGATTGCTGCCCATCTGGGGGCGATCGGAAGGCTGCAGGCAGGGGATGTCTTGGTTGAAGAGACCTTCAACGAGGAACTGGGCATGTGCGAGTACACGGTGGTGACCCACGACAACCTCACCCCAGGCATCTTCTCGAAAATGGCCGGCGCAATGGCTGCAGAGAGGCTCGATATTTTAGACGCCCAGATTATTACCAGAGAAGACGGGATTGTCGTGAACACTTTCCAGGCGTCCGACCCAGATTACGTGGGCGTTCCTCCGGAGGACCGCCGTGCGTCCGTTGCCGACGCGATCATCCGGGTATTAAAGGGCGAAGAGGCGCTTGACGAGTTGATGCGCAGGAATACCCGCTTCTCCACGGCGCACCGATTGCCTGGCACCCACCATGCCACTGAGGTGGAAATCGATAACGGAATCTGCGATCGGTTCACGGTGCTCGATGTGTTTGCCGACGATACGCAAGGACTACTGTATGTCATCACGCATGCCATCTTTGAACTCGGCCTATCGGTCCATGCGGCCAGGATTTCGACCAGATTGGATGACGACATCCAGCAGTCCTTGCGCACGGTCGGCAGGCACCAGGTGGTCGACGTGTTTTATGTGACGGACCGGGATGGAGCCAAGATCGAGGAGCACGCTCGATTGGACGCCATCCGCTCGACCATTAAGCGAGATATCGATCTGTTCATGGGCCAGCCAGTCGATGCGTCGGAAGGCGTATCCACCGGAATACCATCATAAATTGGGCGTATGGAGGAGGACCGGAATGAATCCCCGCGAGGCATTGGAATTTGCGAAGAAGAACAAGATACAGATTGTGGATTTAAAGTTCGTAGACTTGATCGGCACCTGGCAGCATTTCTCCATTCCTGTGGAAGAGCTGACTGAAGGGCTCTTCAAGGATGGATCCGGGTTGGACGGTTCGTCGATCCGGGGTTGGAAGGCGATTAACGACAGCGATTTACTCATGATCCCCGATCCCACCACGGCTTGTCTCGATCCGTTCTGTGCGGTGCCGACAATGAGCCTCATCGGCAACGTCGTCGATCCGATTACGCGCGAGCCCTACGATCGCGATCCGCGGTTTGTGGCGCAGAAGGCGGAAAAATATCTTCAGAGTACGAAGATCGGCGATATTTCCTACTGGGGGCCGGAGGCGGAGTTCTTCATCTTCGATCAGGTCCGGTACGATCAGACGGGCCACAGCGGCTATTACTTCATCGATTCGGAAGAAGGCGCCTGGAACACGGGACAGGAAGGCCACAACCTGGGAGGAAAGATCCGCCACAAGGAAGGCTACTTTCCCGCTCCGCCGATCGACACGCAACAGGATATCCGCAGCGAGATGGTCCTGGAGATGCAAAAGGCTGGGATCTCCGTTGAGAAGCACCACCATGAGACAGCCACGGCGGGCCAAGCGGAAATCGATATTCGTTTCGGTTCGTTGGTCAAGACGGCCGATCAATTGATGATGTACAAGTACATCGTCAAGAACGTGGCCCGCCGGCACGGCAAAACCGCCACCTTCATGCCCAAGCCGATATTTGGAGACAACGGGACCGGCATGCATACGCACCAGAGCATCTGGAAAGAGGGGAAGCCCCTGTTTGCAGGGAAGGAATATGCCGGCATCTCGCAGCTCTGTCTCTACTATATCGGCGGTATCTTGAAGCATGCGCCGGCTCTGGCAGCCTTCACCAATCCGACGACTAATTCCTATAAGCGGCTGACCCCCGGCTACGAAGCGCCGGTGCTGCTGGCCTATTCCAGCCGGAATCGATCGGCCGGCATCAGAATTCCTATGTACTCACCGAGCCCGAAAGCCAAGCGGATCGAGGTGCGTTTTCCCGATCCGACGGCGAATCCCTACCTCGCATTTTCTGCCATGCTCATGGCAGGCTTGGATGGAATTGAGAATAAAATCAATCCAGGTGAGCCGGCTGAGAAGGATCTGTACGATCTTGAGCCGGAGGAAGCGGCGGCGATTCGTACGATGCCGGGCAGTCTCGACGAAGCGTTGCGCAATCTCGAACAGGACCATCAGTTTCTGCTCAAGGGCGGCGTGTTCAGCAAGGATCTGATTGAAAGCTGGATCAGCTACAAACGTAAGAAGGAGGTCGATCCTATGCGGTTGCGCCCTCATCCGTATGAATATGTTCTGTATTACGATGTGTAGAATGGTGTTGCGGGATGGGCGAGACTGGCGGGACAAGCGCGGCTGGTAAGACACGAAGTGCGGAGTGCTGAGTTTGAAGACCCTGACACTTCAGCCCGCGCGTCATGCCCCTCGGTTGGGCTCTCGACATAGACAACTACGAAAACGGCGTCCGTCTCCTTTGAAAGGGAGATGGACGCCGTTGTATTTTTTCCTGTTTCGAGCCTCTATGCGATGCCGGCGTGGCGGTTCAACCGTTCACTAGAGTTTTCCGAACGTCCGTTCGAAGAACTGCTTGGTGAGGGTCATATGCTGTTCGATGTCCGACTGTAAATCGCGCGCGCCGGCCCGCCAGTCGTCTCTCGTGTAGCCGACGCGGCGAGCAAGAGAGACAAACTCTTCTGAATCGAGAGGAGGAAGCACAAGGTCCTTGGTGTTTCCTCTGACCATGCGCAATCCGTCGACCAACATCCGGATGAAGACGTAGGCTTTCCGGAGGCCTGCTCCAGCTGCGCGCGCGACCAACCCTTCATTCACCAGCGCGGTGAGCGCCTGCAGGGTATTCGGCGTACGTAGGGTTGGGTGGTTGTGCCCATGCATCACTTGCAGGTATTGCGCGGCATATTCAATGTCGATGAGTCCTCCTGCGCTATACTTCACATTGATCTTTCCCGGCTCGACCAGTTGTTTCAGCTGCTGTCTCCGGAGCTCCAGCGCCGTGGGAATGTCCCAGGGCGCGTCTCCGTAGACGAAGGAGTCTCGGTGTGTTTCCAGTCGATGGCCCAATGTGGAGTTGCCGGTGATATGTCGTAACTTAATCAGGGCTTGCCGCTCGAATGGGGCGGCAAGTCCGGTTGGACTGTAATAGCGGCAGACCTCCTCGAAGGCATTGGCTAACGCGCCTTTGCCCCCGTGCGGTCGGAGCCGGACATCGATGCGAAAGATGCCTTCCTGCCTGGCTTCGATCCACCCCAATAGTTCCTGCGCCAGCCGTTCGAAGTATTCGCTGTTTTCAATTCTCTCATTCCCGTTTGTAGTACCTGATCCCCCGTAGACGAACAGGACCTCAATGTCAGAGGCATAGCCGAGCTCTCGCCCTCCGAATTTGCCCAGCCCCATGACGGCAAAGGGGCAAGGTTTCTCGTTCGCGAGCCGTGGACGCCCATACGATTTCTCCAGCTTGGCGCTGCAATCTACGAGGCTCTGCTCCATGATGACTTCTGCCAATTCCGTGAGTGCGAGCGAAAAGTCAGGGAAATTACTCGAGGGTTCGACGATGTGCTTGATGTCGATCCGGAACATCTCACGGTCTTTAAACCGGTTCAACGCATCTTTTCGCGCGTCGTCTGTTTTGGCTCGTCTGACCAGATGGCCCAGTTCTTTCCGGAGGGTCGCCTGCGGCTTGATCAGCAGTGCATCCCGATATTCCGTGAGTAGCGGAAGGAGGTTGTCGTGCTGGCGTCGGAGGAAATCCTCCCACAAGAAGTCACTGGCGCCGAGCAGTTGCGCGAGCAACGGAAACGTTTTTTTATCGCTGACGAAGTCGAGCGCCTGGCTCTTGCCCTTCTTGCCCTGGTCTTTCACGATGAGATCCAGGAACTGGTCGAACGAGGCCAGCGCCTTCGCCGGGTCGGAGGCCCAGGTCAAGGCATGTGTGAATTGTTTGATGAGCACGGCGGTCAGCCGCAGTTGCTGCTGATCGGCAGGGTCGAGCAGTTTCTGCCCATCACGATTCCTGACAAGGAAGCGATCATGTAGCTTGGTGCCGTCGCATTCGATCTGGGCCTTCGTAATGTAAATGTTGCGCATGGCCAGGGCGTTCGCCAGCGCGTAGAGGAAGGCCGGCGTATCGTCCGATTGGATGTCCATGATCGTATCGGTCGATGATTGGCTATTGTCGAAGGTAATCTGCACCGTATCCAGCAGGCCGGTGAAGGCGCTCCGTTGCTTGTCTAATCGTTCGACGAGTCGGCGGTTGACGTATTGGCGTGCCTCGTCGAACTGACCGGCATCCAACAGTTGCACGATTTCACTGACCGTCTGTCGGAGGGCATGGTGTTGGGGTGTGGGAAAGCCTGTGCGGTCTAGGGGATGGACGAGGAAGACATCGACGATTTTCTTGCGGCTGAGGCCGGGCCGGCCTTTTAATCGGCCGGCCGACAAGGACGGGGGCGTGGCTTCCAGAAAGGTATAGATCCGGCCCTCTTCAATATTGAGTCCAAAGGCTGAGAGCACACCGCAGATGGCGGCGAATTCTGAAAAGTAATCGTAGGCAACGATGCTGATTTCCGATCGCCCGGCCTGTTTGTCGACCACCGATAATTCGCAGGGGTGGTCCGGTGTCAGTCGGCCGGCAAGCTGAATATGGTGCGCGATGGTGTCCGGTTGGAACCGCTCAAAGTACTCGGGGTCCATCCGAGACACAAAATCCTGAACGACCTCCTCATCGACATCAGGACAAAGAGAGGCCTGGGTCTTGATGATCGACTCGCGTGATCCAGGCCCATCCATCATGGTCGGGAGTATAGCCGAAGAGCGGTTCGTTGTGCGAGCGCCAAGGTATCAGTATAATGTCTGCCCATGACCGCTCGTCCCGAGAAGCCAGTGCTGCGCAATCGTCCCTTTCCTATGTTGGAGCGGGTGACTCGACCAGATCCAACCCCCGTCCTCTTAGCCCCTGGGCTGGAACCAGCCCAGGTGGAAGCCATTCTTACATGCTATGGACTCCAGCGCATTCAGGATGCCGATGCGAATCTGCAGTCGATGGCGGGCGATCCACATCAGCGGCGCCAGTTGGCAGGCCTCCTGCCTGCGCTGCTTGAGGCCATTGGGAGGACCGCCGATCCAGACCTGGCCTTAAACCAATGGGAACGCTGGCTCGCGAGCGGAGTCAGTCGGTCGGCGGTGTTGGAATACCTGAGCAGCGCTCCCCGCATGCTGGACCTGGTCTGTTCGATATTCGGGAACAGTAACTCGCTCGCCTTCACCCTCGTCCACGATCCTCTGTTGCTGTATTGGCTGGCCCAACAGAATGTGTTGTCCACCGCGCCGACTAAGGCGGGGATGGACCGTGCGGTCCGGAACAGTCTGGACAGTGTCATCGCCACTGAACTCAAGTTGGACGTGCTCAGACGATTTCGTCGTCGAGAGATGTTGCGCATCGGCGTGCGCGATCTTCTCCGCTTGGCGGACGTGGAGGAAACCACCGCTTCCCTCTCAGACCTGGCGTCGGTCCTGATCGACACCGCCTATCGTATTGTGGATGCCGGTCTACGAGCTGAGTACGGCATTCCCATGCACCGGAATCGGCAGGGGCGGTGGGTGGAGACCGGTTTCACGGTTATTGGGATGGGGAAGTTGGGCGGACATGAACTCAACTATAGCTCTGACGTGGATGTCCTCTATGTCTGTGAATCCCATGAAGGGGAAACTCGGCCGACTGCATCAGGACGCAGGAAGGCGAAGAGTGCTGTGCGGGGCGGGCTGTCCAATGAAGAATACTTTGAAATTCTCGCGCGAGAGCTGACGAAGGCGCTGACCGAACAGACCCGTGAAGGATACCTCTATCGTGTGGACCTCCGCTTGCGGGCAGAAGGTTCGGTGGGCCAGCTCACTCGCTCGCTCGGTGAGTATGACAAGTACTATCGGGCGAGAGGACAAGTATGGGAACGGTTGGCCTTGATGAAAGCCTGGCCTATCGCCGGATCGCAGGAGGTCGGGAAATCGTTCGTCAAGCTGGTGCGGCCCTTTGTGCTGACGGCCTCATCGAAACGGCCGGATATTGAACAGGGGCTTGCCATCGTGGAGGAGGTCCGATCGGTCAAGGAGCGGATCGATGCGAAGATGGCGGAGCTCGGGCATGAGCAGCGCAACGTGAAGCTGGGCGACGGAGGCATCCGAGAGGTCGAGTTTTTCGTCCAAACGATCCAAGTGCTTGCCGGTCGTCGATTGCCAGGGATCTTGGACCGGGGGACGATTGGATCGTTAGCGCGACTTCACAAGGCGGGCATCCTTTCAGCGAAACAACAGAGCGGCCTGACCCGCGCCTATCGGTTTCTCCGAGACGTCGAGCATAAACTGCAGATGGTGCACGATATGCAAACACACGCGTTGCCGGATCGGCAGGATAAACTCGAGCGTTGCGCGATCCGTATGGGCTATAGGGGGGCGAATCGATCGGACGCCCTCAAGCAATTTCAAACCGACCATACGGCCCATCGGACCGTCGTGCATGACATTTTTCGGTCGTTCTTCGAGAGGCCGACCACGTCGGCAATCCTCAAAAAAACGTTTCAGCTGATCCGGCGAAAGCCGTGACTATTTTCCGGCAGGGTTTTTGATCATCGAGACTAGCTTGCAGGGCTGGTTGAGCTAGTCGGCTTCTTCACACCGTGCGACCAGCTCGTTGTCTTTCCTTCGTCGATACCGTCCATGCCCTGGTTCTGTCCATCTCCCCCCACCGACCACTCCATTCATGACAGTGATTGCAATGTTGATTTCCAGGATATGGAAGAGGGATATCTTGAGGTATTGGGCAAGCAGGTGGACAGGGTGATGAAGCCGAACCAGCTGACGAGGTGGGCTAACCCGTATGATTGACGGTTCGTCGCCCTTCGACAAAGCTCAGGGTCCCGAGCACAGTCGAGGGACGAAATCGCCAGGAAAACGCGTTCCTCGTGAAGCGCAGCAGAGAGT
>JAWXBV010000045.1:0-8734 GCA_034440335.1 Nitrospirota bacterium
TCGATCCCGATTGCGGTTCTCTTCGCACCGGAGAGATGAATCTGCATGTGCATCCGCGCTTCTACCTTCACGGCATCCTTGAAGGTGCCGGCCGGCACCGTGACCGAATCCCGACCCAGCACCGTGGCATCGCCCTGCGTATCGATCTTTTCGTTGATGCCGTCCCGATCCAGATCGGAGCCAAAATCGAGTGCCTTACGGTCGAATTGTGGAAAGGACGACGATATTTTCAGCGGAAAACGGACGATCTGATAGGGTACGAGCTGTTTTTCTAACGGTGTGCCTGGTTCCGAGCCGTGATACACGATGCCGACGCTATCGCGCCGGTAGAAACTATCCATTGGGCCATGGTTGCCTGGATTGTCGTCGTGGAACACGGTGACCGTCATGCCCTTGATGACTTTCGTGCCGGTAACCGAGGACACGTTGGAGAAAAATTTATATTCAACTGTTTGCAGAGGTCCTTCAGAAATCTGGCCTCGATAGTGCCACGTATTTCCAACCTGATCGGGGAAATAGTCGGCGGACTGGGCAATGACGCTGGTGTCTTCCGCTGCAAAGAGCGTTGACCAGGGAGCACAGCCGAGCAGCAACATGGCGCCTGCGATAACAGCACATCGGTACCCCGGTTTCGTCATCGGCATGCGCGAGATCCTCCACTCATTGAATAATGCGATGACCGTACCATAGGAGTCCCGGAAGCGGCAAGGGAATGAAACCGACTCTATTGCGTAACCATCGTTCGTGAAGCGTGAAGCGTGAAGCGCAGGACGGAATGAGTGCGTCTGTAGGCTTGCCTTCGTACAATAGCCAACCCATAATCGGATCGTTGTCTGGTTTATTTAGTTCATCTGGTTCAACCGAATAAACACGACAAACGAAACAAACCAAATGAACCAGATGAACCAGATAGACCAGATAGACCAAAGACAGGCGGTGCTGGTGACAGGCGCGTCCGGAGGAATTGGTCGAGCGATCAGCCTGGCCTTTGCAACAGCCGGCTGGTCAGTCGGGGTCCATTACCATCGAAACAAGGCAGCCGCCGAGGACACACTTGCTCAGGTGGTAGCCGTCGGTGGAACCGGAGCGCTCTACGAAGCCGATATTCGTGAGCCGCATGCGGTGCAGCAGATGGTGGACGCGTCCTGCCGCCGGATGCCTGTGCCGTCGGTGTTGATCTGCAATGCCGGAATTGGAGGAAGCCATCTCCTGCTTCGGCAACGTGAAGAAGACTGGGCTGAAGTTATCGCCACAAATCTGACGGGAACATTTCACTGCCTCCGTGCCATGGTCCCTCCCCTCCTCGCTCGCGGCGGCGGCTCGATCGTTGTGATTGGTTCGCATGCCGGATTCCATGGTTCAATTGGGCAGGCTGCCTACGCAGCGTCAAAAGCCGGTCTTAGCGGTCTGGTGCGCAGCGCAGCGCTTGAGTGGGGAGCCGGCAACGTCCGTGTGAATCTCCTCTTACCTGGCTGGCAGAAGACGGGGCTGACGACAGGAGTCATGCCGACAGACGAGAGCTGGAACGGTCATGCCTTGGGTCGGCCACCGTCACGAGAGGAAGTGGCCAAGACGGTCATGCATCTGGCGCAACTGAACGATGTGTCGGGGCAGGTGTGGAACTGTGACAGCCGAATCCTTTAACAGGATGCTGAAAAATTCTTCCCGCGTCGTTCTCACCTTGAACAGGTCCTCAACGGGGACCCGGCCGCCTCACCACTCGGCGGCGCGCACAGACGTGGTGCTCCTTATTCGTCGCACCGTGCGCCCCAGAGGGTACGCCTCCGGTCCTTCACTCGCTGCGGCCTTGCTGGAAGAACTTTTTGAGCATCCTGCGGGAGTAGAGACCACCGAAGAATTTTCAGCCTACTGAAATACACATTATGCAACGAATGAAACGGCACGCGTACGATTCAGTTCCGCGAGGGGTGTTTATCACGGCGACCGATACGGCTGTCGGGAAAACGCTCATCACCTCTGCGCTCGTGACCTGTCTGGTTCAACGGGGAATCGATGTCGGCGTCATGAAGCCGATTGAGACTGGGGTTTCGCGATCAACTAGGGCGCAGTCAGATGGAGCAAGGCTGCGACAAGCAGCTGGAACCGATGATTCGATGGCAGAGGTATGCCCCTATGTCTTTCGACTTCCAGCGGCACCCCTTTCTGCTGCACGAGCGGAAAGGGCGACTGTGCGGGTGGCGACGATCATGCGAGTCTTCCATACCCTGCATCAGAAGCACGAGTTTATGGCTGTGGAGGGAGTTGGAGGCGTCTATGTACCAATTACACCGCTACTTAACCTCTCAGACATCATCTATGAAATGAGGTTACCAGCCATCGTGATCGGACAATCGGGCTTAGGGGGAGTCAATCACGCGTTATTGACGCTGCATGCGCTCCGTCGGCGACATATTCCTGTCGTGGCGTTGGTCTTGAATCAACCTCGACCGCTCGATACAAAGACCGCTTGTGCGCAGGAACAGTCGACGGTACATCTCCTTCGACGGCTGGCCGGAGTTCCCGTGGTGGGTCCAGTCCCCTATAGTGCTACCGTACATCGAAATTGGAACGAGGGCTTGGCGCGCCTCGCGAAGACCGCTCCCATCACGAAACTGGCGAGGCTGGTCCTCGCCCCCATGATTCATGGCGGTTCGTCGCGAACGCGCGCAAACGCGAAGGGAGACGGGCACTCGGAAGCGTGAAGCTCTGAGGCCTACTCGTGCAGTATGTCGAAGGGCTGAACGGCGAGACTGCTTGTCACGGCCGCGTATCCGCGCCTGCAGCGGAACACATCAGGAACCATGATGGCTCACATCTGCGTGAGGAATGATTTTACCGCCTGGCTGATATCCGTGGCCTTGAGAATGGCTGAGATCACCGCCACCCCGTCAGCTCCAGCCCCCATGGCTTGCCTCACCTGATCGACCTGAATTCCACCGATTGCGAAGACGGGCAATGACGTGAGCGAGCGCATCGCACGTAGCCCCTCAAGCCCAACCAACGGGTCGTGGTCTTGTTTGGAACCAGGGGTGAAGATGGGACCAAAGCCAAGGTAGTCTGGTTTTCCGACAGTGTCTTCCCGCACTTGGTCGGGATTGTGCGTGGAGATCCCGATCAGCTTGTTTGGGCCCAGCACCTTCCTCGCCAAACCGAGCGGTAGGTCGCCCTGCCCCAAATGCACGCCATCGGCGTCCACCGCCAAGGCCAAATCGCAGCGATCGTTGACGATGAAGAGGACGCCTGCTTCAGCCGCAACGTGCCGGAGCGCTAGGGCTTCCTCGTAGGCGTCCTTCATCGATGCGCGCTTATTGCGATATTGAAAGAGGCACGCGCCGGCCTCAGCCGCCGTTTTCAACACCTCGACCAAGGGACGAGTAGGACAGACCGAAGGATCGAGAATGATATAGAGACCGGAGAGGGAGTGAGCAGGCGCGGCATTCATACGGGAGACATTCTAACAGGATGCGCAAAAAATCCGCCAGCGCCACAGGCCGTAGCGCGCCACTCGACTTAGCTCGAGACGGTGAGCCTGTCGAACCGTGACGCGCGTGACAGTCGCGATCGACGTCTCACTCACCCATCGAGCATCACGACCTCAGGTCGATCTCGTACGAGCGTCAGAAGAATGCCATGACCCCACTGCGTCTTGTTGGAACTGGTCGCTTCGTCGAGACAGAGGCTCTCGCGTAGGGGGCGGCCCTGTTCATACGTTCATATGTATTCTCATTCGCCGAATATCCCGCAGCTTCCAGCCTTCGTAGCTGAAGTGACGACTTCGCGGAGTAGGCTGCTGCTTTGAGCGCCGAGTTCTACCAGTTACCCCCCAACGTCCTTTGGGCAAATCGGTTCCGTCGGCAGAAGTCGATAGGACAGGTCTTCCTCTAACAGTGCCGGATCCGAGGGGGCCAGAATCCAGCTCTCAATCTGTTCAGTCACGGATATTCCTCGATCCTCGGTTCGCAGTTCCTTCTCCAACTTCACCATGGTTGAGTCGCTGATGCGGGTGACGGTCGGGTGAACGTTCCAGAGCTGATCACCCGATAGAAATGCTGCGGGAATACGAAAGGTGTGAGGTTCGTCGTACAAGGCGTGCCGCATGGTGTCGTTGATGGGGGTCTGGAGGCTGAGCATCACCGACGCGTGAGGCGCGAGGGCGGAGAGCGCGATCACATACTTGAGGAGGACATCTTGAGAACGTGACTCGACAGTCCCCGTGGCTTCGACGCTTGAAGAAGCCGACAAGACTGTGAACTGATTCAGAAGAGGAGAAACAACCCCCATACGGAGGTTGGTGATGCCCTGGTCCGACAGATTTTCAAGAAGATACTTGCTCAAGACCCATGAGTGTAAATCAGTGACCTTTAGGCTGTTTTGGGGCGCCATTGGCGGGAATCGCCAGACGGTGCAATTAGAAAGAAGGTTCCGCATGTGAGAGAGAGTCGTTTTGGTGGTTCCCTCCAGGATGAAACCACGCTCATACGTGTACAAGGCTGCACTGACACGGACATCTGGATTGGGCTTGAACCAGGTGATGAACCAGATGATTGCTACAACGAGAAGACTGAGCACAGCGGCGAGTTCTGCCGACCCTTGGAGCATCTCCCCCAACGTGAGACATCGGATTGCGTCCCATAGACTCCTGCCGGTGCGCGCCCGACCTGACAGGATTTTTACTATGACCGTCGGCATCACTCGCTCTCGTGATGTACGCGCTTAGCGGTAGGGGGCATTGCACGTCGCGGGGCACGAGACAGGAACGTAACAATAGAGGTGAATCGAGGGGGGTATTGCATTCATGTGTCCGGCGGCAGTCACTCACCCCATACCCTGTCCGTGCTTCTCTGTGGCGGCAATCGTGCCTGTGATCCATCTCTACGTCGCGCGCCGAAGAACCTCTTGGTGGGGCACCAGTCTTTCACCAGTCTGTGATTGACGGGACGGCACTCAGGCAGATCACTTCTTATCGCAGGCTACTTTCCAGAGCGTGCGATTGATCGTCCGTGGGACAACCGGTTCCCACTGTTGAACTTCAGGCGTACTGTACACCACGTTACCGCTTCCCATATTGCCCGAGAACCACGTATATCCAAGCGTCCGTGTACGCGCATCCGTACAATCGTATTCGTTGAATCGCTTCATCGACAGCAGCGAATCACCCGCCACGGTTTGAACGGTTTTGTAGTCGTACAATTGCCACATCTTCGCCAGACTCCCCTTGCGACGAATGGTGTCAGGATCGACGTACACCGCCAATCCTGCTTCGTCGTCGCCACTCGTTAACACCCACTCCGCATACACTGGTCCACTACTCAGCGTCAGGAGCGCAATCAGCAACCAGAAACTTAGCACGTAGGCCCGAGACGGCTTGAGGAATGGTCCCACGCGAGGAGCGACAGACCATGGCAGCGGGGCACGACGATCAGGGAGAATCGTAAAGGGCATGGAGTGGCCTCCCAATGTGGCATATTCTAAGAGTGGCGAGATTGGGGATGCAAGACCACTGCCCCTCAGGACGCAACGTGACGGGCCGGCTGGTATATTTAAGGAAGAACGCTCTGTCATTGAAGGAGGGATGCCCATGAAGATCCAAAACCCTGACGCGACGCCGGTGGAGAAATTGACCCTGTCGCCTGAGCGCCCTGCGGCTTCCTCACTCTCAGAATAGAGAGTGGAACTGGGCCTCTTACCCCCCTGTGCTCGCACAACAGGCGTTACGGTTGAGGCTCAGGTTGAACATCGACTCGTCCGACGTGACATCTTTTTATCATTAACCATCACTTGAGCTTGTACATGTAACCATGCTGTGTGTAATGGGAAATTATAAATCATTATCCCATTAGGCTGGCTCGCTCATCTTGTTCTGTTCCGCACATCGTGCGTCATGGTCCCTGGTTGCGATCGTACGAATGCGACGGACTGGCTCCTTGCTGCAAGAGATGCACGGCTCATGATCGTTGAGCCGTGATCACCATGCATACGCTTCTGGGGCAGGCCCACCAGGGCCGGGGAAGATTTCATCGAGCCGTTTCAGTGTGTTCTGGCTCAACGTGAGACTCAAGACCCGCATCGTGTCGTTCAATTGCTCCATCGTGCGCGGTCCAATAATCGGCGCGGTCACGATCTTTTGGTGCAACAACCAGGCGAGGGCCACATCAGCCGGGCGCTCGCCGAGTTGTACGCACAGCGTCTCATAGGTTTCCAGCCTCGGACGATGCTTCTCGATGTCTTTCTTCACATCCTCGTTCGCACGTCGACCGACCGTCGCCGGTTCCAAGGCTCCCGCTAACAACCCACGCGCGAGCGGGCTCCAGGGAATCAGGCCGATGCCGTAGGCCTCACAGGCTGGAATCACTTCTAACTCGATTGTCCGCTCGTTCAAATTATAGAGACTCTGCTCCGACACGAGACCTAGAAAGTGACGGCTGCGAGCGAGTTCTTGCGCCTGGGCCATATGCCAGCCGGCAAAATTGCTGCTGCCGATATAAAGCACCTTGCCTTCCCTGACCAACTGTTCCATCGCCTGCCAGATTTCTTCCCACGGTGTCTCTCGATCGATGTGATGCATCTGATAGAGGTCGATGCAGTCTGTCTGCAGGCGCCGCAGGCTCGCCTCGCAGGCCCTCTTAATATGCAGGGACGACAAGCGAGACTGATTCGGCCATACGCCCATCCGGCCGAACACTTTCGTTGCCAGGACGACTTTTTCACGCCGTCCCCCGCCCTGGGCAAACCAACGGCCCAGGATCTGCTCGGTCCACCCCTCCCCCACTTTCCAGCCATAGACGTCCGCCGTATCGAAAAAGTTGAGGCCCAGTTCCAGTGCCCGATCCATGATGGCGAAACTGTCCGCCTCGCTGGTCTCAGGCCCGAAATTCATCGTGCCGAGACAGAGTCGGCTGACTTTCACTCCTGATCGACCGAGATGAACGTATTGCATAGGCAGGACCCCTTGTCACACAAGCACATGAATGGTGGGATGCAGATGGGACGAATGGAGGACACTCACGACTCCTCCTCTTCGATGTCCTCGATCGACTGTTTCAGCGCTGAAACAAAGGCCTCTGGCTGATCCAGTGCATTCTCCGTCAGTTGGAATTCAGAGACCAGCACACCGGCCTTATCCACAATGATCAACCGATACCCCTGTTTCATCAATAGGCCCCCTCGTGATGCGATGCGATGCGCCACGAGCCTACCATAGTGGGAACAGGACTTCGATGCCGGTGCATTGAAGATGGGCGCGCCTCTTGACGAAGCAGTCACCGTGCGGCATCCTTCAGCAAAGATTATTCTCCTTCGCCGAATATCCCGTAGCGTCCAGCCTTCGTAGCTAAAGTGACTACTTCGGCGAAGGAGGGTCGTGGCTTCGCAGAATTTCGCACGATACCCCGCAGCTTCCGGCCTTCGTAGCCGAAGTGGCTACTTCGGCGGAGTAGGCTGCTGCGGGGAGTTTCATGAAGGAGGCACCATGGCCATCGCGTCTGTCATGCTCCCGCTCGGAACACCCGCTCCTCCGTTTGCATTGCACGATGTGGTGAGCGAGGAGGTCTACTCTCTCGACTCATTTAACGACAAGACCGCCTTGCTGGTCATGTTTCTGTGCCGTCACTGTCCCTATGTCGTGCATGTCGAGCAAGGGATCGCCCAGATAGGGCAGGATTACAAGGACACAAGGCTTGGTATCGTCGGCATCAGCAGCAATGATCCAGTGCAGTATCCAGAAGACGCGCTGCCACGGCTGAAAGAAATGGCCGAACGCTTGGGCTTCAGCTTCCCCTTCTGCTTTGACGAAACCCAAGACATTGCCAAGGCCTATCGAGCGGCCTGCACCCCGGATTTCTATCTCTTCGACCGGGAACGGCGGCTCATCTATCGTGGGCAATTCGATGACAGCCGCCCCGGCGGCAACAAGCCGGTCACGGGTCGCGATCTACGCACGGCGATCGACGCGGCGCTCGCCGGGAAGCCGGTCGACGGCAATCAGAAGGCCGGCATTGGGTGCAGCATCAAGTGGAAGCGAGGAAAGGAATGACCGGCATGCTGATCCTGTGGTCACGGAACGCGCAGGATAAGAAAGTGCTCGTTCGACGCGCGCAGTGGGATCAGGCACACGTGCCATTCCCAGGGAGGAGAAACAAGCGAGCTTGGGAAAAGCGTGAAAGGGCAGACTGGATGTGCTCCTGTGCTCACGCACCGCGTGGTCGCGGAAAGGATCAGGAGGGAGCGGCCTGGTGCCCTCCTTGCTCGCGAAACGCGCATAAGCGAGGATCGACTAGGCTACCCCTGAAGAGAGAAAGAGAAGCGAGCTTGGAACGGTTATTTCCGAATATGAAGGGCGGAAAGGACGAGGCGGAATGGTCGAACTGAACGCTCGGTCATTGCACCAGGGGGTTGTGTAGTCCGGAGCAGTAGACGGCCCTCGTTTCTTTTCCCAAGAACCGAATCCTATGGTGTCTTCGCGCACCGGAACCCGGTGCCGAATCCCCGGAACGACGGCACATGGATCTCCCGATCTGAGGCGCGCAGGTCAGTGATGCCGTTGCTGCCCCAGGAGCCGCCACGGACCACTTTCTGCGAACCCCTTCGCGGTCCTGACGGGTTTTGCGGCGGGCTGGTCTTGTAATATTCCGGATCGTACCAATCGCTGACCCACTCCCAGACATTCCCAGCCATGTCATAGATGCCATAGGGACTCTTGCCCTCTTCAAACGTCCCCACCGGCGACAATGCCGAA
>JAWXBV010000046.1:0-27261 GCA_034440335.1 Nitrospirota bacterium
AAGGCCGCAGCGAGCGAAGAGGCGAGGCGTACGCTTCGGTACGTTGAGCCTCTGAGCGATGCGAGAACGATGCTGGCGGACTTTTTCCGCATCCTGTTAGGTCAACCAGGTCCATTGCGAGAAGGTGGCAGCCTGCCCGACTCTTCGCCCCTCTGCATCCACGACATTCCAGATGAGGGCGTTCTCAACAAGAAACCGTCGGCCGGTCGAAGAGATTCGTACACCCCGATAGGTGTCGAGATAGCCGCTGGTTTTCGCTTGTTCTAACATCCATTCCCGCTCGGCGCGATTGCTCGGCTCAGCCGTCAGCCGTGACGGGGTCTTCAGGAGTTGTTGCCACGTCAGTTCCCACAGCTCCAACGCAATGTGATTTCCGTAATTGAGTAGAGGGTCTTCTTCCATCCCGTGGGAGACGACGACAAAGGGAGACCGGAAGAGCGCCTGGGCTTGAGAGGCCCGATCTCCCACGCGTTCGAGTAGTTCACGGTCGGTCCAGTGACGGAAACTGTTGAGGAGCAGTTGCGACCATTCGACGACGGTAGGATTCGTCCAGCTCTGAGACGTCACGGCACAATCCTCTTCTGGAGTCACAGGGACAGGGCCTCGTACCACGTCCGATCGGTCAACGCAAGAAAGTGGTGATCACTCTTGTACAGACTATGGGAGGATTCTGTATAATGTGCGTTCTCTCGTATGTACTATCCGGGAGAGACCGGAGGAATCACCATGGCCGCTCTGACCCTCTTCGAGAAAATCTGGGAATCCCACGTCGTCCGCTCAGAGCCTGACGGGACCACCCTGCTCTATATCGACCGGCAACTCGTCCACGAAGTGACGTCGCCGCAGGCGTTCGAAGGACTTAAGCTCTCGGGCCGCCGGCCTCGACGTCCCGGCGCCATATTGGCGGTGCCGGATCACAACGTCCCGACTACCGACCGGACCCTTGGCATCGCCGATCCCCTTAGTGCGATACAGATCAGGACGTTGGAGGAAAATTGCCGCGACTTCGGCATTACACTCTTCGGCATGAACGACATCCGACAGGGCGTGGTGCATATCATAGGACCTGAACAGGGCTTTACCCTGCCGGGAACGACCATCGTGTGCGGCGATTCGCATACCTCGACGCATGGCGCGTTCGGTGCGCTGGCCTTTGGCATCGGCACCAGCGAAGTGGAGCATGTGTTGGCCACTCAGTGCTTGGTGCAGAAACGACCCAAGACCATGGAGGTCCGCGTCGATGGGGTATTGCCGGCTCACTGCTCGGCGAAGGACGTGATTCTGGCCATTATCGGCAAGATCGGCACAGCCGGCGGAACCGGCTATGTCATCGAGTACACTGGCTCGGCAATCCGTTCCCTCAGCATGGAAGGGCGCATGACGCTCTGCAATATGTCCATCGAGGGTGGCGCACGCGCCGGGATGGTCGCGCCGGACGAACACACCATTGCCTATATCACAGGGCGTCCGTTGGCTCCGAAGGGGGCATTGTTCGAGGAGGCTGTGCAGGCCTGGCAGCAGCTCAAGACCGATGCGGACGCGACATACGATAGGATTGTCACGTTGCGGGCCGAAGACATCGCACCGCAAGTCAGCTGGGGCACAAGTCCTGGAATGGTGACCGGCATCGATCAACGGGTGCCGGATCCGCGAACAATGACCGACGAGAACCAACGTCAGGCTACAGCTCGGGCATTGGAATATATGGGCCTCACCCCGAACATGCCCATGACCGATATCGCCATCGACAAGGTCTTCATCGGATCCTGCACCAATGCGCGCATCGAAGATCTCCGCCTGGCCGCAAGTTTGGCCAAGGGCAAACATGTGGCGAAAACCGTTCATGCGATGGTCGTGCCTGGTTCCGGTCTCGTCAAACAGCAAGCTGAACAGGAAGGGCTCGACCGCCTGTTCAAAGAGGCGGGATTCGAGTGGCGGGAGGCCGGCTGCAGTATGTGTCTGGCGATGAATGCCGACGTGCTTCAGCCTGGGGAGCGCTGTGCCTCAACCAGCAATCGAAATTTCGAAGGGCGCCAGGGGGCCGGCGGTCGTACGCATCTGGTGTCGCCGGCCATGGCAGTAGCCGCAGCGATCGAAGGCCATTTCGTCGATATCAGGAACTGGGCGTGAGGGGATCGATCACGGATTGCAACAGAGATCTCGCGTCCGACGCTTCACGCTTCACCTTTCACGTTTCACGAGGGGCATGATGCAAGCCTTTACCGCACTGACAGGACTCGTTGCCCCATTGGACCGGGCCAATGTCGATACCGATCAAATCATTCCGAAGCAATTTCTGAAGACGATCAAGCGGACCGGGCTCCGCGAAGGCTTGTTTTTCGACTGGCGCAAACAGAAGGACGGCTCACAGGACCCATCGTTCTTTTTGAATCAACCGCGCTTCCAGGGCGCGACCATTCTGTTGACGCGCGATAACTTCGGCTGTGGATCGTCGCGTGAACATGCCCCCTGGGCGCTCCTCGACCAGGGTTTCCGTTGTATCGTCGGGTCGAGCTTCGCCGACATCTTCTACAACAACTGCTTCCAAAATGGGATGTTGCCCGTGGTGTTGAAGGCCGACGAGGTCCTGGCCATGATGAAAGACGTCCTGGCGACGCCCGGATACCAACTGACAGTGGACCTCGAAAGCCAGACGGTGACCACCCCGGACGGCGTCCGCTCACACTTCGAGATCGACCCCTTCAGGAAGGACTGCTTGTATCGAGGTCTCGACGCCATCGGGTTGACCTTGCAACAGGAGACGGCTATTACCTCCTATGAGGCTCGACGACAGACTGAAGCCCCGTGGCTATTCACGGATCTCCGTCAGAATCAAGGGAACGCGTGATGATAAAGCTGTTTGTGCTGTTGCTCTTCTTCATCGGCGCGGCCTATCTGCTCGTCGCCTTCAACTACAGCTATTCCGACGGAAACCGAGCCGGCTATATTCAGAAATTTTCCAACAAGGGATGGGTCTGCAAAACGCACGAAGGAGAACTGGCCATGACGACGGTGCCTGGTGTGGCCCCGACCGTGTGGAGCTTTTCGGTTTCGGACCAGAAAGTGGCGTCGCAACTCTCGCAGATCGTAGGGAAACGGTTAGTCTTGCACTACAAAGAGTATCGCTACATCCCCACCTCGTGCTTTGGGGACACCGCCTACTTTGTCGATCGCGTTGAGGTCGCGGAGTAAACCGCCTTCCGGTCTACTCAAGTCCCACGTGCCCACCTCGTTTCAATCGCCGAAGCTCAATGCGGATCCGCATTCGTGCCCGCGCGCACACACCAGACTTGGACGCTATGGGCCCAATTGATGAAGGTCGCGCCGCCACCCAACCCGAAATGTACGCCCCACGAACCTTTAGGATCCTCGCCAGGTCTCGTTGACGACCAATAGACGGCTGGCCGGATAGCCAGAAATGGATGACCAGATGAAAGGGCCAGGCTCGGAGGGGTAACGGAGGGATCCACCAGACTGGCCAGCTCTTCAAGGGAGGGCAGCCGCCAGCCTTGCTGGCCCCCGACACGTTTCTCCAGGCACATGCGGCGAGCCACCGTCCATCTGACACTTGCCGTATCCGGGGACTTCTCCCAGACCAAGCCGGTTTTTTTATCGAACACCGCGTCGTTCGTGAAGGTCGGCAGGATGACGAACCGCTGCCCCGCCGGCAGAGCGTCGGCTCCATTCTGGATGACGCCCGGCAGATCGTCCGGTATTCCTTGCCCCGCTGACACTTCCGTACTGCCATGGCCTACCAGGATCAGCCCAGCAAGCGTTAGCGCACCCCTCGTCAGGGTGAGAACCCGTCGTCTCATCACGTTCCCTGAGCCCACATAATTCATTCAGGCTAGATCCATTTCTTTATTTTGAAAAATCCTAGCATGGCAATCACGATCGCCGCCATCAGCCCGAGTACCAGCGGGTAGCCCCATTCCCATTTCAGCTCCGGCATGTGCTCGAAGTTCATCCCGTAGATACCGACGATGAAAGTCAGGGGCATGAAAATCGTCGTAATGATCGTCAGGATTTTGATGATCGCATTCGACCGATAGCTGATGCTTGACAAATAGATGTCGAGACCGGATGAAACCATTTCGCGAAGCGTTTCGATGGTATCCACGATTTGAACCACGTGGTCGTACACATCGCGGAAGAATACCTTGGTGGACTCCCGCAAGAAGGGGCAATCTGATCGGGAAAGATTGTTCGCTGCTTCACGGAGTGGCCAGACCGCCCGCCGCAGAAACAGCAACTGCCGCTTGGAAACATGAATCTGATGCAGTGTCTCCGGCGTCGGATCGCTGACCACCAGATCTTGCAGCGTTTCGATCTTTTCGCCCAACACCTCCAAAACCACGAAATAGTGATCGACAATGGCGTCGACCAGCGCATAGAGCAGATAGTCGGCCCCGGACTGCCGCAAGCGTCCTTTCCCCCCACGAAGTCGATCCCGCACCGGCGTGAAAACATCGGCCCCATTTTCCTGAAAAGACAGCACAAAGTTCGACCCGAGGACCAGGCTTACCTGTTCGACGACGATCTCCTGCCGGTCGGTGACCGAGAGCATCTTCATCACGAGAAACAAGCAAGTCTCATAGTCGTCGAGCTTCGGCCGCTGATCGGTGTTGGCAATGTCTTCGAGGAGAAGGGGATGGAGCTGAAACTGCTTCCCGAACGACTCCAGAATGTCCATCTTGTGAACGCCCCCGACATCCACCCACGTGACAGACTCATCGGTCGGTGGTGCCAACCCATCGACCGACGGGTTCGGACGTTCGTCGCAGCGGGTTCCGGCGTAATTGAACGCCGTGATCGTGACCGCCTCCGTTTTTTTCTCGCCGACATGGACCAGGGTACCAGGGGAAAGCCCCGTCTTTCTGGATCGTTTTTTGATCAACTTCATCGATAGAGACCTCGCAGGACCCCCTGCTTGTACGCAGGTTCTCGGCGATGGTCAAGGGGATCGTCGGCGCTGGTCGGCGGATGCCGTTTTTCCTCTTTGCCGATACAGCAAGACCTGCTACTCTTTCCCGTCATCCTTGTGAGGTACGTACCATGGAACAAGAATTGGCCCTGTTGGTCGAAACGATCCGGAAGGCCGGCGCGAAGGTGCGTGAATTGGTTAGGAATGGATTCGAGGTGCACACGAAGCCGGACCGTTCGCCGGTCACGACCGTAGACCTTGAGGTCAACTGCATCCTGCATGAGATGCAGCGCCGGGAGTTTCCACAGGATGGATGGCTCTCGGAAGAGTCTCCCGACGACTCGGCTCGACTCACCAATCGGCGCGTCTGGATTGTGGACCCCATCGACGGCACCAAGGCCTTGGTGAATCGGATACCCGACTTCTGCATCTCTATCGCATTGATTGAACGAGGCGCACCAATCCTCGCCGCGATCCTCAATCCGTCGACCGACGAACTCTTCACTGCGGTGCACGGAGGTGGACTGTTCTTGAACGGCACGCGAGTCAGTCCTTCCCTCGTGCAAGACGGTAATCCCGTCATCATGGTCAGCCCATGGGAGTTACGGAGCGGCCGATGGGCCATGCTTGCCAGGACCACTCAATGCCGCCCCATGTATTCCATCGCCAACGCACTGGCCCTGGTGGCCGCCGGCCGCGTCCAATCCGCCTTGACCATTGAACCGGAAAACGAATGGGATCTCGCAGCCGGAGTCCTGCTCGTCGAAGAAAGCGGCGGCGTCATCAGTGATGCGGACGGGAAACCCTTCGTCTTCAATCAACCGACACCCAAGTTTCGCGGCGTCATCGCTGTCGCCGCCACAGCTGACAAAGGCCTCCACCCCAACCTCCAGACCCACGCCGAACATGCCGGCTCGGAGCCAGAGCGGAAGCGAGCCGCTCCATGATCGTTGCTCTGTTGAGAACCAGTCTGTTGGGTCGAGCTACCGCAGGACGATTTCGATCAGTCAGCCATTTTTGAGGCTGTCCACCCCATCCCATAGCCACATCATTCCCTCGCACGCCCATTCCTGGTTCCCGCCTCCGATACGCGCTCGAAGAATCGCGCTGCAGGCCATGAAAGGCTAGGATGGTGAGACCCTCACTCCAATTCGTTCTCCGGATGAGACACACTGTGGATCTGCCATGGGCGAAACTGACTCTGGCTGGGGTCATAGGGGGACCACGTGAGAGGGCTGATTCACACAGCGGCTCGTTTGGCGAATGGTGCCGATTCGCCGCGGCGGGGCTCCGGCCCCGCAGTTTCCAGGACCGGGCGCAACTTCGCTACATCCCCGAAAACCTTGGTGCTCCGGCTAACATTCACCCCTGTCTTGGCAGATGGAGGGTGAAATCACCGCCCATAGACCCTCGATGTCCCGCAAGGAATATGCTTCCGATCTTTCCTGGACTGAGGTTTCGCATCTGGTCGCACCTCCTTCGTCTTGTCCGAAGACGATGTTCGATAGGTCCTAGGACTTTCGGGTCGACTCCACAGGTCTTTTGGACGCTTGCTATCCCTGTAATCCAAAGTCTAAAATCCAGCCTTCCTTACATATCAAGGTGTTGAAAGGTCAGTTCCATGGATGGTCCTGAGTTACTTCTTGAGTATCTGACCAGATATTTTCCGATTCTGTTTTTTGTGATCCTCGCGCTGACGTTCGGCATATGGTCGCTGGTTATCAGTCGTCTGGTTCAGCCGAAATATCCGGAATCGGAGAAGCTCTCGACCTATGAGTGTGGAGCGGAACCGTTCTCGGATGCTCGGATGCCCTTCCCGGTTCGATATTACATTTTTGCGATGCTGTTCGTGATCTTCGATATCGAGGTCATCTTTCTGTATCCCTGGGCAGTGGTGTTCACCAAGATCGAGCTGATTGGGTTGATTGAAATGCTGATTTTCATCGGATTGTTTTTGGTGGCCTACGTCTATGCTTGGCGGAAGGGAGCCCTGGAATGGGATTAATCCAAATCGGTCGTCATGACAAGGACGGGGCGTCCGACGTCATCATCACGACGATCGAAAAAGTCGTCAACTGGGGCCGTAAGGGATCGCTGTGGCCCATGACGTTCGGCCTGGCCTGCTGCGCGATCGAAATGATCGCCGCAGTCTCATCACGGTACGACATGGACCGCTATGGCGCCGGGGTCTTTCGGGCCTCACCGCGCCAGTCCGATCTGATGATCGTAGCCGGGACCGTCTGCCGGCGCATGGCTCCCGTCATCCGAAAACTGTACGATCAGATGCCCGAACCGAAATATGTCATTGCCATGGGATCTTGCGCGACGTCAGGGAACATCTACGACAGTTATAGTGTTGTCCAAGGTGTCGACCGTTTTGTGCCGGTCGATATTTACGTGCCCGGTTGCCCGCCAACCCCGGAGGCCCTTTTCGACGGCATCCTCAAGCTTCAAGAGCGGATCATGCTGAAACCCGTGTTTCTGAAACAGCCGGATCAGGTGAAGCCCGGACTGAAAGTATAGGTCTAGATCGATGTTATTAACGGAACTGGCCGGCCGACTCCGTGAGGATTTTTCCGCTGCCCTCGTCAAAACCGCCGAGTGGCGCGGGGAGCTTACGGTCACGGTGATGCGAGATCGGCTCCATGAGATCGCACAGTGCCTTCATGACAACCCGGCCATGGACTTCGACTATATCGTGCATGTGAGTTCGGTCGACTGGCCAGACGACGAAGAACGGTTTGAAGTCGTGTACGAGTTCTACTCGATCAGGAAACGTCATCAGATCAGGCTCAAGACCAGGGTGCCGGAGTCGGACTGCATCGTGGATTCTCTGACGGATCTCTGGAAAGGTGCGAATTTTATGGAGCGAGAGGTCTACGACATGATGGGAATCCGCTTCCGGCACCATCCGGATCTTCGCCGAATTCTCCTTCCGGACGATTACACCGAAGGCTATCCCTTGCGAAAAGATTTTCCGCTCCGTGGCAAGGGCTGGCGCGACACATTCGAGTTCCTGGACGAAACGGCTCGGTAGGACAGACGATGGCCTTTGAAGATCAGCGAACAACCGTCTACAAGATCGATCCGGCCCATCCGGAAAGCGAGACCCTTCCGACGCTGCGGACGGAGGAGCTCCTGCTCAATATGGGCCCCCAGCATCCTGCGACCCATGGGGTGCTGAAAGTGATCCTCGAATTGGAAGGGGAACGCCTCGTCAAGTCCACCCCCGTGTTGGGATATTTGCACCGCGGTGTGGAGAAGCTCGCCGAAGACGGCACCTATCACCAATTTATCCCCCATACGGACCGGCTCGATTATGTCTGCGCGATGTACAACAATTTTGCGTACTGCCGCGCGGTCGAAAAACTCATGAATATTACCGTGCCGGACCGTGCAGAGTATCTGCGCACAATTGTGGCGGAGGTTCAACGGATCGTCGGCCATCAGTTTTGGCTCGGTACCCAGGCGCTCGATATCGGAGCCATGACCGTCTTTTTCTATTGTTTCCGCGATCGGGAAATTCTGATGGACTGGTTCGACGAGCTCTGTGGCGCGCGCCTTACCACCAGTTGGTATCGTATCGGCGGAGTCGAGCGGGACTTCACGACCGCGTTGTTCGATAAACTGAAGCAGTTCCTGGACTACTTCCCGCCGAAAATCGACGAGTACATCGTCTTCCTGGAGACAAACCGAATTTGGCTCGGGCGGACCAAGGGCGTGGCCATCATCTCGGCGGAAGACGCCGTGAGTTTCGGCCTAAGCGGGCCGACGCTCCGCGGCTCCGGTGTCGGCTATGACCTCCGTAAAGCCCAGCCCTATTCGGCCTACCCGAAATGCGACTTCAGTGTGCCGCTCGGCAAGAACGGCGACACCTACGATCGGTACTGGATCCGCGTTCAGGAACTCTATGAGAGCGTGAAAATCATCCGGCAATGTCTGGAACAGATACAGGACGGCCCCATTATGGCCGATGTGCCCAGCGTCACGTTGCCGCCGAAGCAACGGGTCTTTACGAATCTGGAATCCATGATCCAGCAATTCAAGCTCTTCTCGCAGGGCTTCGATGCCCCTCGGGGAGAGATCTATTGCGGAACCGAAGCCCACAAGGGGGAGCTGGGGTTCTACATCGTCAGCACGGGCGGCGGAAAACCCTACCGCTTGAAAATTCGCGCTCCCTCGTTCATTCACATGGGCGCATTCGACCATATGTCTAGAGGCTACATGATCTCCGATGCGGTCACGATTTTCGGGACCTACGATATCGTGATGGGGGAGTGCGACCGATGAGAAGGGAATTATGAATGCTGAATGTTCAATGTTGAATGGAGAGACGGCTCTTCAATTCAACATTCATAATTCCCCATTCAACATTGAGGCAATATGGGACTAAAGCCGGCAACGAATCCTGACGTGGAAGCAGCCACGATCGAACTCTCGATCGATGGAAAGTCCGTGACGGCAAAGAGCGGAGTGTCGCTCTACGACGTGATCTCAAGCACGGGCAAGATCATCCCGGCCATGTGTTACCACTATACCTTCGATCCCTTCGGTTCCTGCGGCATGTGCTTGGTCATGCAGGAAGGCAAAAAAGCGCCGGTACGTTCCTGTACCGCCAAAGCGGCGGCCGGCATGATCGTCAGAACCGAGGGAGACGAACTATTTCAAGCCCGGAAGAAAGCAGTGGAAAAGCACCTCTCCGTCCATCCGCTCGACTGCCCGGTCTGCGACGCTGACGGCCATTGCGAACTGCAGGACATGGCCTTCCAACACGGGGTCACGAACCTGGCTAACGCGAAACAGAAATTTATTCCTGAAGATACGCGGAGCCCGGTACTCGATTTCAATATGAATCGCTGCATTGCCTGCGCTGAATGCATCAACGTCTGTAAGGACGTGCTGATGATCGACGCACTCCAGTTCATGAAGAAGGGCGGATTCAATCAAGTCGTGCCGAAGGGAGACCTGGCATTATCCTGCGAGTTCTGCGGAGACTGCCTCGCGGTCTGCCCGGTCGGCGCGATCACGAACAAGTTCTCGAAGTACCTCTACAAGCCGTGGCAGATGAAGAAAACCACGACGACCTGTAACTACTGCGGGGATGGTTGCCAGATGTACCTTGAAACGAAGGACGCTGAAATCGTCCGCGTGACCTCGCCTCTGTCCTGGAAGAATAAATGGGGCGATCGAGCCGAGACGGCCAAGGGGCACGGCGGGCTCTGCGTGCGGGGGCGTTTTGGGTTCGAGTATATCGATAGCGCCGCACGTCTGAAACAACCGCTCCTTCGCAAAGGCAATCAGCTCGTCGAAGTCCCCTGGCTCGAAGCCATGCACCAAGTGGTGGATCGGTTCTCCGAAGTCCGCCGCAAGCACGGACCAGACGCGATTGCCGGCTTGATCACCGCCCGCTGCACCAACGAAGAGCTGTATCTTTTCCAGAAACTCATGCGTGCAGGGTTCGGGACCAACCACCTCGACAGCAGCGCACGCTACGGCCATCTCAACTTCATCCATGCCTCTCGGCAGGCCTTGGGGATTGGGCGGAGTCCGAACGACTGGGAAGACCTGACAAATGCGAAAGCCGTCATACTCATCGGCTCCAACATCACCGAGACCAACCCACTCACGGCCGTGCGCATCAAAGAAGCGATTCGCATCTATCACGCGCAAGTCGTGGTCATCGACTCCGCCGTCACGAACATGGCCAAGCTCGCCTCCCATCCAGTCCTGATCGCGCCTGGAACGGAAGGACTCGTGATCGACGGACTCGTGAAGGCTACCCTGGACTTAGACTTGATCGACGAGGCCAGCGTCAAGAGGCATCCTCTCGCCTTCGAAGCTCTGAAGGCCGCCGTGGCCCATGTCTCGTTGGAGCAGGTGGCGGCCCAAACCGGCATGTCGGTCGAATCGTTGAACGATACTGCGGCGATCTTCGCGGAAGCGCCCCGCTCCATCATTCTCTGCGCTGAAGGCATCGTCCGCCGGGCCGATGGATATCGGAACGTCTTGAAACTGATCGACCTCGCCTGGATCACCGGCAAGTTGGGCCAACCAGGCTGTGGGGTGAATACGGTGACAGAAGAGGTCAACGAACAGGGTGCCGTGGATATGGGTGTCGCGCCGGAATTCTTCCCTGGTCAAGCTTCGTTCAACGATCCGGCCGCTCGTGATCGCTTTGCCAAAGCCTGGGACGTCACGCTTCCGGCAGCCGGCTCTGGCGCAAATCTCGTCGAGATTCTCAAGCGCTGCAGAAGCGGTCAGATCCGTGCACTCTATGTCATCGGAGAAAATCCACTCGCCACGTTACCCGCATCGATGGAGGTCCGCGCTGCGCTGGATCGACTGGAGCTGCTCGTCGTCCAGGACCCGTTCCTCACCGACACGGCGCGTATGGCGCATGCCGTGCTGCCGGCTTGTACCTCTGCGGAAAAGGACGGTACCTTTACCAATCTGGAAGGCCGAGTCTTGCGCGTCCGCGAAGCCATCGATCCGATCGGGGAAAGTTTGCCGGACTGGCACATCATGACGGCGCTGGCCAACGCGCTGGGCTGTCAATGGGGATACGAATCCTCGAACGATATTCAAACCGAGATCATGAAGTTGCTGCCCGGATATTACAACCTCGGTCAGCCGCGCAAGGTTGTGCCGACGGTGGACCGCTATCTCTCCAATGGGTACGCCACCGAAGTGGCGGCGCGCTATCGAGCGACCGTGCCATCCGATTCCAAGCACCTGAGACCCTTCACATTATTGATGGGACAAGTTCTGTATCATTCCGGTAAGCTGTCCACCGAAGCTATCGGACTCATCACGATTGCTCCCAATACTGGGCGGCTCAGGATGAATCCCCAAGATATGGAGCGGCTCGCAGTGGGTGAGGGGACGACGGTACGTCTCACGTCTGACTCCGGCTCGATGCAATTGGCAGTGCAGCCTGATCAATCCATCGCCCCGCAGACGTGCTTCTTCCCTGAGCATTTCAATGAGCCGCCGGTGAAGGACTTGATGTCGGTCCAGGTCGATCCCACGACCGGAGTTCCCACGTTCAAGCAGACCCGCGTCACGATCGAAAAGGCATGAGAGGGGGCAGGAAACGCACATGAGTGTTACTGCACTGACAAAGCAAATCCTTCAGGCCGCCTTGTTCTACGAGATCTGGGATGCCATGAAGGTGACATTTAAGCATATGTTTCACAAGCCCATGACGCTTCAGTATCCACGGGAACAGCGAACGCTTCCCGACACCCACCGGGGAGCACTGGCGCTCTTACGCTATGACGATCACCAGGAACGCTGTGTCGGCTGTGACCTCTGTGAGGCCGCCTGCCCATCCCGATGTATCAAGGTCATCAGCTCAGAAGATCCGGAGCGTCCACTGCAGCGATTTGCCAGTGAGTTTTACATCGACATTACCAAATGCGTCTTTTGCGGGTATTGCGTCGAGGCCTGTCCCGTCAACGCATTGGCAATGACGAAGATGTACGAGTTCTCGACCCACGATAAACGCACCTTGATGTTCGACAAGAAACGCCTATACGAAATCGGCGAGCGGCATCTCGACGATGCGAAGAAATATCTCTATGCGCACAATCAGGAACAGAATGTTGAGGAAAGTCGGGAATATCGGTATTACTTCCCGCAATCGGTACTCAAGCCGACCCAACCACCACCCAAGCATCTGAGCTAAGCAATCGATGGTTTTAGTCTTTTTTGCCTATTTTGCACTGGCCAGTATTGCTGCGGGCGTCTTGATTGTGGCGCTCAGGCACCCGGTGCATTGCGGCCTGGCACTCCTTGCCCTACTGGTCCATGTCTCCGGACTGTTCATTCTCCTCAATGCCGAGTTCCTCTGGGCCGTACAGATCATCGTCTACGCTGGTGCGATTCTCGTCTTGTACCTCTTCGTCCTGATGCTCATGAACTTAAAGACTGACGACCGATATGTGCACTCCTCCTACCTGTACTTTCTGGTTCCGGCAGCGATCGGATCGTTGTATGTGTTGACCCTCCTGCTCCGTTCACCCTTCGGAGGTGAAAAGGGCGATGCGACGACTGTGGCGATACTTCAGGACGGCGATACCCACGCGGTTGGGATCAAGATGTTCAGCGAGTATCTGTTGCAGTTCGAGATTGTTGGTGTGTTCCTGCTGGGCGCTGTCATCGGGGCGATCGTCCTGGCAAAAACGCCGAAATCGGCCAATCGAGAAGGTAAGGCGTAAGGGATTAGGCGTGAAGGGACGAGCGACAGCAGACATGACGAGGGTTCGCGCGCCTCACGCCTCACGCCTCACGCCTCACGGGTCACTATGATTCCTCTCAGCGCATATGTCGCCGTCAGTGCCGTGCTCTTTATCACCGGCTTACTCGGCGTATTGATCAGACGGAACTTCATCATCGTGCTGATGTCTGTCGAGATCATGTTGAACGCGGCGAATATTAACCTCATCGCCTTTTCCCACTACCTGGAATCCATGGCGGGCCAAATGGCGGCTCTCTTTATCATCGCCATCGCCGCCGGGGAAGCGGCGATCGGGCTGGCCATTATCATCGTCGTGTTCCGCGGAAAGATCTCCACGAACGTGGACGAGATGAACTTTTTAAAGTGGTAACGTGACCGATCTGCTCATCAAGCTCATTCCGCTGTTTCCCCTGCTGGCCGTGATCCTCAACGGGTTGCTCGGACGACGGTATTCCCACGAGACGGCGCACCGGCTTGCCTGGGGATCGGTAGGACTGTCGTTTCTCTGCACGATCGCCGTGTTCGTCGACATTCTGCAGACCGGCGAGTCCCATGAAGTCATCGCCTATCAATGGATTTTCGGCGGCGACCTTACCGTCAATCTCGCCTATCTCGTCGATCCTCTTACGTGCATCATGTTGCTCGTCGTCACGGGAGTCGGGCTCCTAATCCACATCTACTCCGTCGGCTACATGCATGGGGAAAGCGGGTTCACGCGATTCTTCACCTACATGAACCTCTTCATGGTCTCCATGTTGCTTCTCGTCATGGGGAACAACTATGTGGTGCTCTTCATCGGTTGGGAAGGGGTGGGACTCTGTTCCTATCTGCTGATCGGCTACTACTACGAGAAGGTCTCTGCTGCGAAGGCCGCCTCGAAAGCCTTTGTGGTGAACCGCATCGGCGACGCGGGCTTCTTGTTGGCCATCTTCCTGATCTTCGTCAATTTCAAGACGCTCGATTATACGAAAGTGTTTGCTCAGGTCGGCCAACTCTCGCCGGAGATGGCCACGGCGATCGCGCTCTGTCTCTTGATCGGAGCCGTCGGCAAATCAGCCCAACTCCCTCTCTACACCTGGCTCCCGGACGCGATGGAAGGTCCGACACCGGTGAGCGCCCTGATCCATGCTGCCACGATGGTGACGGCCGGTGTCTACATGATCGTGCGGAACCATGCCATTTTCGATTTGTCGCCGACGGTGATGACGATCGTCGCCGTCATCGGCGGACTGACCGCGTTATTTGCCGCCACCATCGGCCTCGTCCAAACGGATATCAAGCGCGTCTTGGCCTATTCGACGGTGAGCCAGCTCGGGTACATGTTTCTCGGGTGCGGGATCGGGGCCTATACGGCCGCCACCTTTCATCTCATGACCCATGCCTTCTTCAAGGCGCTCTTGTTCCTCACCGCCGGATCGGTGATCCATGCGCTCTCAGGTGAACAAGACATTCGAAAGATGGGCGGCCTCAGCTCGAAGATCCCATGGACCCATCGACTATTTTTAATCGGCACGGTCGCAATTGCGGGCATCCCGCCGCTGGCAGGCTTCTGGAGCAAAGACGAAATCCTTGCCCATGCCTTCACGCAGCACCACTATCTGCTGTATGCCATGGCTGCCGTCGGCGCGCTCTTGACCTCCTTCTACATGTTCCGCCTGCTGTATCTGACGTTTTATGGCGCGTCTCGTATGGACCATCATACGGAGCAACATGTCCATGAGTCCCCGATGGTCATGATTGGGCCGCTCATGGTGTTAGGTGTGTTGTCCATTCTCGGTGGGTTCCTGGGGTTTCCCCCTGAACATGGCTGGCTCCATCGATTCCTCGCACCGGTCGCAGGCCTGGGAGGAGAACATGAGGTGAGCACCGGACTCGTACTGATGCTCATGATGATTGCCACAGGCATTGCGTTGCTGGGCTGGGCCCTCGCGCACTACTTTTATAGCGTGAATCTCTCGGCGCCGGATCGCTTGGCCGCAAAGTTTCAGGCGGGCTACAAGATCTTACTCAACAAGTACTACGTCGATGAACTCTATGACTTGGTATGGGTGGAGCCGACCAAGCAGTTGGGACGCCTGCTCGATTGGTTCGACCGCACCGTGATCGATGGTCTCGTGCACGGCGTCGCACGGCTGGCCGACTTGGCCGCGGCCGGCTCGACATGGGCGGAGAAGTACCTGATCTACGGCGGCCTCAATGTGATCGGATACGGCAACCATCTCGCCGCCCGCCAATGGCGGCAACTGCAGAGCGGGATGGTCCACCATTATGCCGCCGTTATTGTGGCAGGGATTTTCCTGCTGGCCGTCATTGTTCAGCTCATCATGCAACTGTAACATACTGAAATGTTAGAAGAACTGGCATCAACATTTCCGATCCTCACCTGTATTTTGTTTCTCCCCGTCATCGGGGCCGTCGTCCTGTGGCTATTCGATGACGAGGATATGGTGCGGACCTCCGCCTTGGCGATAGCACTCATGGAGCTGGCCCTCTGCGTATTCGTGCTTTGGCGATTCATTCCGGAATCTGCCGCCATGCAGTTTTCCGAACACGTGCCGTGGATTCCCGCCCTTGGGGTCAGCTACCACCTTGCGGTGGATGGGATCAGTGTCCTCTTCGTCGGACTCACCGCCTTCCTCGCGGTCCTGATCATCATCTATTCATGGGACACTGTCCGCCATCAAGTGAAGCTCTACATGATGGCGCTCCTCGCCCTCGAGACGACCACGATGGGGGTCTTCGTCTCGATCGACTTGATCCTCTTTTTCGTCTTTTGGGAACTCATGCTCATCCCCAGTTATTTTCTGATCAAGCTCTGGGGGGGAGGAGCGGAGCGGCACCACGCCGCGTTGAAATTCGTGCTCTATACGTTGCTTGGCAGCGTCTTCATGTTGGTGGGCATCGTCCTCCTGGACATCAATTATCACCAGTGGGCGACGCTGCGCCATCTGGAACCGACCTACTCGTTTGACCTATTGGAACTGCTGTCCGTTCCGATCCCGCTCAGCCAACAAATCCTCATTTTCTGGCTGTTGTTTCTCGGATTCGCCTTCAAGGCGCCGGTGTTTCCCTTCCACACGTGGCTTCCAGACGCATTGCTCGAAGGGCCGATCGGCATGGCGGTGGTGCTGGCAGGGCTGAAGCTCGGGACGTTCGGTTTCCTCCGATTCAGCATTCCATTGCTCCCGGACGCATCGAAAAGCCACACCGTCGTCTCGATCGTCATGGCTCTGGGGCTGGCGGCGATTCTCTATGGGGCGATTATGGCGCTGGTCCAGCAAGATTTTCGCCGGCTCCTCGCGTTCAGCAGCATCAGTCACCTTGGGTTTGTGGTGATCGGCCTGTTCGCTCTCAACTTTCAGGGGCTTCAAGGGAGCCTGCTCACCATGATCAACTTGGGATTCAGCACGGCAGGATTATTCTTTATCGCGGGCTTTCTCTACTCACGACAACAGAACACCCAATTGGGCTCATTCGGCGGCATGGCCAAACAGACCCCCGTGCTTGCAAGTTTTTTCTTGTTCATTGGGCTGGCGTCGATCGGCTTGCCTGGCACCAGCGGTTTCGTCGGTGAGTTTCTCATCCTCCTGGGAACGTTCAAGGCCAATTGGCTGTACGGTGGGATTGCGGTCACCGGCGTCATCTTCGGCGCGGCCTATTTTCTCTGGTACTACGAGCGGTCGATGCTGGGTCCGCTCGGCAAGGCCGTGAAGGCCTCCATCAGCGATCTGCATCCCCGCGAAATATTTATCGCGACGGCCTTGTCGGTGATGATCCTCTGGATCGGCCTCTATCCCGCGCCCTTCTTGAGAATGATGAACGGATCGGTGCAGGCATTGGTGGATCGACTGGAACGGGGAACCGTGGCGTCGATCGAGCCCAAACAGTCGGTAAGGGTGGATTAAATCGTATGGCCGACCCACTGCTCTACATCCTGTTTGCTCCATTCGTGGGCGCCATCGCCCTGATCTTCGTCTCCAACCGGCAAGCGATGCTGGTGCGAGGGATTGCGGCGGGATCGGCCCTTGTCTCCTTGCTCGCCTCGCTCTACCTGTTCTACGCCTACGATCACGTAAAGGGGGGCTTCCAATTCGTCCAGCGATTCGAATGGTCCCGCCAACTGGGCATCTCGCTCCACCTCGGAGTAGATGGGATCGGCACCCCGCTGGTGTTGGCGTCGAGCATCTTGTTGTTCGCGGGAATTTTCGTGTCTTGGCATATCAAAGATCGGATGAAAGAATTCTATATCTGGTTACTCATCCTCGCGGCCGCCACGATCGGCGTGTTCATGTCGTTGGACCTGTTCTTCCTCTTCTTCTTCTATGAAATGTCCGTCATCCCTATGTATCTCTTATTGGGCATGTGGGGCAGCCACACGAAAACGTACAACGAGATGACGGATCCGGCAGGCCTCAAACTGCGTGATTCAGTCGGGTTCATCTTCAACTTCGGGTCCAACAGTAAAGAATACGCCGCGATGAAGCTGGTGCTCTTCCTCTCGGCCTTTGCCGTCGCAGCCTTAATGGGTATTTTGCTGATTTATAAGTATTCGGGGCTCAATACCTTCGACATTCTGGTGCTGCGCGAACAGGCTCACTTGATGAACATTCCAGTCTTGGGCACGACATTGGACAAGATCATTTGGATTCTGATCTTTTTCGGCTTTGCCTCGATTGCGCCGTTGTGGCCGCTGCACTCCTGGTCCCCTGTCGGCCATGCAGCTGCGCCGGCCGCCACGAGTATGTTGCACGCCGGCGTGCTGATGAAGCTCGGCCATTTTTCCATCATCCGGGTGGCCTTCGAGATTCTGCCGGAGACGACGAGAGAGCTCATGCCCATCGCGGCGGTGCTCTGCATGTTCAGTATCGTGTACGGTGGGTTGGTGGCGTTCTACGCCAAGGACACCAAGTACGTCATCGGCTATTCCAGTTCCAGCCACATGGGGTATGTCTTCCTAGGCATGGCCGCCCTGGACTACATCAGCTTGACCGGCGCGGTGATGTATATGTTCGCCCACGCGATGGCCACGGGCATGCTCTTTGCCATGGCCGGCTGGGTGTACGATCAGACGCACTCCCGCGACATCCCCTCGCTCGGCGGGCTCTCAAATCGCATGCCGTTCATTTCCGGCTGTTTCGTCATTGCCTGCATGGCCTCGATCGGCGTGCCCGGCACGGTGAATTTCATCGCCGAAGTCATGATCATCGTCGGTAGTTGGAACAAGTATCCGCTCCAAGTCATTGTAGCCGTGGTCGGCATTGTCTTGACCTTTGCCTACTTGTTCAAGATGATGCGTGGGCTTTTCTTCGGACCGATGGATCAGAAGTACAGTCACGCGCACGATGCCGTCTCTTTCGCCGATCGTCTTCCGCTCTTGATCATGATCACGGTCAGCGTCGGGTTCTTTTTCTTTCCCATGCACCTCTACAACGTGGTGCGGTCGGGCGTCGATCCCTTGATTGCGAAGATCATTCGTGTCGTGCCGGTCGCCTCTCAAGATCGTGAAACGTTACGCGTGAAACGTGAAGCGCAAACCGGCGGTGTGCCGAACCGACCGCAGGACGTTTCCGATCACGCGTCACGCGATACGCTTCACGCTTCACGAGGCAAAGAATGACCTTTGTACTTCCGATGTCTCCCTCCGATCTCCTGCTGTTCTTGCCGGAAATCCTGATTACGTCCTGGCTCTGTTTTATCCTGATCATCGACTTCTCGTTCCCTCGGCTGCCAAACGAGCAATTGGCCTATTTCAGCATCGCCGGGCTCGTCGGTACCCTCGGTTGTCTGGCCTGGTTCGATTTCGCCGGGATCACCGGGGCTCTCTTCGGGAACATGTTTGTCCTCGACCGGATGGCGCTGTTCTTCAAAATGCTGATCGTCGGATCGGCGATCCTCATCATTTTGCTCTCCATCGATTACATTCATCGATTCAAGGTCTTCCGTGGAGAATATTATTTCTTGATCGTGATGGCGACCCTCGGGATGATGTTCATGGCTTCGGCGAACGACCTGCTGTCGCTCTTCATCACCCTGGAATTTTCCTCCCTCGGCTTCTATGCTCTCATCGCCTATCTCCGTGAGGACATGGCCTCGAACGAAGCGGGTATCAAGTTTTTCATCCTGGGCATTTTCGCCGCCGCGCTCCTCGCCTATGGCATCAGCTTGGTCTATGGAGAAACAGGCAAGCTGGTGTTTTCCGACATGAACATGGCGCAAGCCACACCGGGTTTGGCCATCGGCTTCCTGCTGATTTTCGCCGCATTAGGATTCAAGATCGGCGCGGTGCCCTTTCACTCGTGGATTCCAGACACCTACCAGGGTGCACCGACGCCGGTGACGGCATTCCTCTCGATCGCACCGAAGGTCGCGGCGCTTGCCATTCTCCTGAGAATGTTCCTCGTCTCCTTGGCGACCTTTAAGCCGACCTGGGTCTTCCTACTTGTTGCCGTCTCTGTCTTATCCATGACGTACGGCAACATCGTGGCCATCGCCCAAAAGAATATCAAACGGCTCTTGGCCTATTCCGGCATTGCCCAGATCGGCAACGTGCTGATCGGTCTTGCAACCGGTACGAAGATGGGCAGCGACGCGATGCTGTTCTACCTCCTGACCTATCTGTTTGCCAATCTCGGTGCCTTTGCCATCGTCATCGCCGTCAGCGAAGCCATCGGCAGCGATGACATCGACGACTATAGCGGCATGGGCCGCCGGTCGCCTTTTCTTGCCTTTTCAATGCTGATCTTCCTCTTGTCGTTGGCCGGGGTGCCCCCGCTTGCCGGCTTCATCGGCAAACTCTACATCTTTATTGCGGCCATCAAGGAAGGGCTCTATGTGCTCATCACTGTCGGGCTCATCAACATCGTTATTTCCATGTACTACTACCTCATCGTCGTGAAGAAGATGTATGTCAACGAACCCCGCGACCGATCACCGCTTAAAATTTCTGGCCCGGTCAAAGCCGTCGTCTACATCTGTCTCGCCGGCACCCTCGCGATCGGCATCTATCCGCAACCAGTCACCGACTGGGTTGTCGCGGCCATCATGGCATTTTCACATGTGGCTGAACCGACCGCATTCCTTCCCATTCCTCCTTCCGTCATCCCCTTCGGTGGCTGACCGCCATCGATTCATGACGCTGTGACGCAACGCGCACACAGACGTAAATCCGTGATGGGCCTTCGACAGCCTAGTCCGGAGGCATACTCGTACAACATGTCGAAGGGTTGAGTAACGAGACCGCTCTCCCTGGAGGTGTCCCCCAGCGTCCAACGAACCTTCTACCGAGATATTGCTTGCAGGGGGTCCCAGAGGAGGGTACAGTTTCTACGATGCTGGTTTATATCACCATGTATTCGCGCGCGTGAACGATGGAATCTCTCACGCAAGAATGCGCAGCTCCACATCCACCAGTTCGATCGGAACCAGTTCCCGACAACAGTCCGACACCGGCTCCCAAGACCGGTTGGCTCATGGAGTGGTTCACCCATTGGTCGATCGAACGACGCGTCTTAGGGGGATTTGGGCTCGTCTTTGTCGGCATTGTGGTGATCAGCGTCATCTCCTACCGCAACACCACTGTTTTGATCGAGAACAGCCGGCTCGATAGCAAAAGTCATGAATTGGTCCAGCTACTCGGCTCCGTCGAGGAGGCGCTAGGCGCTGCTGAAAGCGGCCATCGGCGCTATCTCGTCACTGGCGACGAGTCCTACCTCATATCCTACCGGACCGTGGTCGAACGAATGCCCGAATCCCTACGGTATCTCAGCGGCCTCACGAACGAGGGGGGCCAACAACAGGACCGCGTGGCGATACTCGAACGGCTCATCGCGAGGCAATTGGAAGCAGAGGCGAGGGCCATCGCTCAACGCAAAAAGCATGGGTATGAAGGCGTTCGGCACCTGGCACTCTCCGGAGCGGCAAAAAACGAGATCGAGGGAATCCATCGCCTGACTGCCGAGCTCAACGCAGCTGAGCAACGAGCCCTTCAGGCTCGTGTGGCACAATCCGCTGGAAGCACAAAAAATACGATCGCCTTGCTCGGGCTCGGCGCGTTCTTACAGCTGGCTCTCTTGGCCTCTGTCTACGTGCTCATCCATCACGATGTCACCGAGCGACGCCGCGTGGCTACAGAGTTGCAGAGCCGGGGCGAGCTACTCCTGGCCGCCAATAAAGAATTGGAAGCGTTCAGCTATTCCGTGTCGCATGATCTGCGCGCCCCACTCCGACATATCGACGGATATGCGGCTCTGTTGTCCAAGGCAGCCGGTGACGCGCTCAATGATAAAGCGCGCCACTATCTCCACACGATTTCGAGCTCCGCGAAGCAGATGGGGCACCTGATCGACGATCTGCTCGTTTTTTCCCGTATGGGCCGCCAGGACATGCTTCACACAACGGTCAGCTTGGACCAACTCATCAAGACCGTCCTTCACGATTTACGTCTTGACTTGCAAGGGCGGGCGATCTCCTGGACAATGCATCCATTGCCCAATGTGTCGGGAGATCCGGCCATGTTGCGCCAAGTGTTCATCAATCTGGTCTCCAATGCGATCAAGTTCACCGCAACCAGGCCTGAAGCCAAGATCGAAATCGGTGTGGCCGAAGAAAGCTCCAGTGACGTTGAGATCTTCGTGCGCGATAATGGAGTAGGATTCGACATGCAGTATGTCAATAAGTTATTCGGTGTGTTTCAACGCCTCCATCGAAACGACGAGTTTGAAGGCACCGGCATCGGTCTCGCCAACGTACGTCGAATCATCCATCGGCATGGTGGACGGACCTGGGCCGAAGGCGCAGTGGGCCAAGGAGCCACCTTCTACTTTTCGCTCCCGCTTGCGAGGTCTCTCTGATGACGACGGTGAAGCCCATCCTGCTGGCTGAAGATAACCCGCGGGACGCTGAGCTGGCGCTGGCCGCTATGGAAGAGCACCACATCGCCGATCAAGTGGTGGTCTGCCGTGACGGAGCCGAAGTCCTCGACTACCTCTATTGCCGTGGAATCTATGCCTCCAGGCAGCAGGGTAATCCCGTCGTCGTGTTTCTGGATCTCAAGATGCCCAAAGTCGATGGGCTCGAAGTCTTGAGAACGATTAAGAACGACGAGAAACTGAGACCGATTCCCGTCGTCATGCTGACGTCCTCGCGCGAAGAGCGCGATTTGGCCCAATGCTATGCGTCGGGTGCCAATGCCTATGTGGTGAAGCCGGTTGAGTTTCAGCAGTTCATTCGGGCCGTGAAAGAACTGAGTGTGTTTTGGGGTACGGTCAACGAACCCCCGCCCGAAGGTTCTGGCCAGACCCAGTAATCTCTCGCCAAAGGATCTGTGAACACTCCGCTCCACCTACTCCACCTCGAGGACGATCCGCTCGACGCGGAACTCATTTCGCTCACATTAGTAGAGGGCAATATTTCCTGTCGATCGCAACTCGTCGATACCCGTCAGGCATTTGTGGCGGCCCTCAAAGAAGGCCGGAAGGATCTTATCCTGGCGGACTATTCGATTCCGGGATTCGACGGGATGACGGCGCTCACCTTGGCACGTCAGTATTGTCCTGACGTGCCCTTTCTTTTTGTCTCGGGCACCATCGGAGAGGAATTGGCCATCGACGCCATGCATCAAGGCGCGACGGACTATGTGCTCAAGCAACGGCTTGGGCGTCTGGTGCCATCGGTCCAGCGCGCCTTACGTGAACTCAACGAACGCGCCGAACGGAAACGGGCGGAAGAAGCCCTTCGGCAGACCGAGAAACAGCTTCGGCAGTCCCAGAAGATGGAAGCCGTAGGTCGGTTGGCCGGAGGAATCGCGCATGACTTCAATAATCTCCTGACCGTCATCATGGGCTACAGCGAAGTCCTCTCGGCGGAGCTCGGTCCTCAACATCCCCTTCATGAAGCGGTCCGTGAAACACGGAAGGCCGGAGAACGGGCTGCGACGCTGGTCCGACAACTACTCGCCTTCAGTAGGAAACAACCCTTGGACCAGAAAGTTCTCTGCATCAATGACGCCGTCACGAGTCTGGTCAGTCTGCTGCGTCGTCTCATCGGCGAGAATATCCAGCTCGTCTGCACCCTCGACCCGGCGAATGGGCGGCTGTGTGGCGACCAATCCCAGCTTGAACAGATCCTGGTCAATCTCGTCATCAATGCGCGGGATGCCATGCCGAACGGCGGAACGCTCACGATCGAAACGGCGCGGGTCGAACTCACCCGCAGTCCGGTGTATCAAGTTATCCCGTTACGGCCAGGCCCCTATGTCCGATTGGCCGTCAGCGATACGGGCTGTGGTATGGATCACAAGACACAATCTCATATTTTCGAACCGTTCTTCACCACGAAAGGGGAAGAAAAGGGCAGCGGTTTGGGCCTCTCCACGGTATTTGGGATTGTCACGCAATGCGGCGGCGCCATCGACGTCACCAGTCGAGTGGGTCGGGGCACACGCTTTGACTTGTATTTCCCGAGCGTTGAGTCCGACATTCTTGCTACGATGCCGGCTGAGCCGTTGGGGCAGACTCAGAAGGGTACGGAAACGATTTTGTTGGTGGAAGACGAATCGAGCGTACGGATGCTCATGCGGGACGAACTGCGGAAGTTGGGCTATCGGGTTCTGGAAGCCAAGAACGGGGTTGAAGCCTGCTTACTGGCGACACAACAAGCAGGATCGATTCAGCTTCTTGTGACCGACGTCGTCATGCCCGGCATGGGTGGACGGGAACTGGCGCAGCGTCTCTCTGTGATCAATCCGGATTTACGAGCCCTGTTTATATCTGGGTATATGAACGACGTCGGCCTCATCGCTGGACAAGAAGAGGGCACGAGTCGTCTGTTACAAAAGCCCTTCACTCCAGAAGTGCTCGCTCAGGCAGTCCGGAATTTGCTCGATACCGACGCCCTCCTTCCTTGAAGGATTTGACGCTCCTGATCGGTGCTCTCTATACTCACTGCTGGGAGACGTATGGTACGGGACGATAGCTACTGCCGGTCTGTTTCTTTCTTCCGCGTGGCTCTGTGCCTCCTGGGTCTCGCTGTCGCGTTGTTCAGCTGGCCCTCGACGACGAGGGCTCAGACCCTCACCGGCGATCGACTCGGAGACGGTTTATCCATTTCAGTCTGGGACCCTCATGCGCAGTGCCCCGACGTCGCGCCATTGGTCGCCGTCGAGATCGACCCCGAGCGCTATCGCTTCACGGTGCATTACTACCAGCAAGAGGGCTTTTCTGAGCCGCTCAATATTCGCCAATGGCAAGAACGAACCGGACACGATCTGGTATTCAATGCCGGGCTTTTTCGTGAGAACTATGCGTATCTCGGTCTGCTCTATGGAAATGGCCGTTCGCTGGGGGGCAAGCGCCATGCGACCTGGCTCGGGCTGTTTGCCGCAGAGCCGGCGGCGGATCGTACGCAACGCGCGCGGGTGTTGGACTTAACCTTCGACAGTTTCGATGAACGTCAGCCTCCCTATCGAGAGGTGGCGCAATCGCTCATGCTCCTCGACCGGACCGGAAAAGTCCGTGTGCGCCAAACCGGGAAACGCGCCCAGCAGACCCTCGTCGCCGAGGGAGAGAATGGGCATCTTCTCGTGTTGAAGACCACTGAAGCGGTGTCACTCTATTCCCTGGGAGCCTGTCTGCGGGACGCCTTTCCCTCTCTACGCCAAGTCATGGCCATGGATGGAGGGTCCTCTTCAGACGTCGCGGTCGGCCCTTTGCTCCGACAGGCCACGTCGGAGAAGGCCGGTGTACACAGCTGGATTCCCTTATTAGAAGACAGCATTGTGGCCCATATCGGGCTACCGGCAGTGATTGGAGTCAGCCCGCGCCGGGAGCAAGCCGGCTCCAAGACCGTGAAGAAATGAACGTATCGAGAGGTGACTGGATTAACGGCGCTCCGATTCAACCGGAAAGCCTGCCGCAAGCCAGGCATTCATGCTGCCGGTGACGTTGTAGACATGACGATAGCCCAAATCGGCCAGTGTTTCTGCCGCGATGTTGCTTCGATGGCCGGACTGGCAATAGACCACCAGATGATCGTCCAGCTGGGCTCCGATGTCCCGATGCCGAGCCTGAATGGCTCTAAAGTCGATGTTCAGATCAGTTCCGGGAATGAATCCTGCCGCATGCTCTTCTGCAGATCGGACATCGATCAAAATAAAACCCTTCTGCGGCATTGCAGGAGCCTTGGTCAATCCAGCACGCAACTGCTGGACGGTGAGCAAATAGGAATGATGCGCTGACACACCGCCGATCGAGAGTGCAGACAGCAGCAACAGACCGACAACCGTGATGGCAATGCGCGTGGTCATCGTTGGCCTCCTCGCAACAGGCAGAGTGGAAAATCGTTCGTCTGGGATCACGCTCATGAATATCTATGATAGAAAATGCGAGAAGATCCGGTCAAGCCTCGCCGTCCTCCTTGTCCTCACTTTGGCCGGTTGTGGCGAAGGGGCAAAATTGCTTCAGGAACGGGAAGACGGAGGCATCGTCGCATATCCCTTCACGGGAGAGCAGGGAGAGATGCTCTCCTCTTTTCGCACAGACGCCCTTGCATTGATGAAGGAGAAATGCGGTGGACCCTATACCATTGTGCGCGAGGGGGAAACGAAAGGGCGAACTCGCATAGTCAGCCCTGTGCCAGGCTCAGAGGAAACCGTGCGGGAGCGCCGGTGGGGCATTCAATTTCAGTGTAAATAGGAGATCGCCAACAACCGACAAGCTGTTCAAGAATTTCGTCCAGCAAGGCCGCAGCGAGTGAAGAGCCGAGGCGTACCCTCTGGGGCGCACGGTGCGACGAATAAGGAGCGCCACGTCTGTGCGCGCCGCCGAGTGGTGAGGCGGCCGGGTCCCCGTTGAGGGTCTAAACGATGCGAGAACGCCGCCGGCGGATTTTTTCAACAGCGTGCTAAGAGTGGGTCGGTTGCGCACTCGTCAAGTCGTCGATGGTCAGTAGGCTGACAAGTGCGAGTCCCTCAGTTTCAACCTTGCGCCGCCCATCCTGCTCCTTCCGGTCCACAATGACCAAAGCATGAGTGACAGTGAGGCCCGCTCCCCTTGCCGCTGCGACGGCTTTGAGCAGCGAACCCCCGCTCGTGAGCACATCATCGACGATCACGGCTCGATCCCCTGGTTGGAACGATCCTTCAATGAGTTTTCCGAGCCCATGATCCTTCGCCTGCTTCCGCACCACGAAGGTCCGCCACGTTCGCGTTGGCTGGGCCACGAACGCAAAGTCCGAGATACTGGTGGCGATAGAAATCGCGCCGATTTCCAGTCCGCCGAGACAGTCGAATTCGACCGTCCGCAACGATTCGTACGCCAGGTTGGCGACAAGACGGCGCGATCCTGGATGGGCCATCAACGACCGGCAATCGACATAGAAGGGACTCTTCAATCCGGACGCGAGGGTGAACCCTGTCCCAGAGTCCCACTTGAACGACTGCGTCTCATGAAAGGCGTTCGCTAATTTAGCTTTGAGGGACAGCATTCCAGTCTCGATCTTTCCTTACCGTCAGGCCGCCCATTGTATACTCGGCTAGGATAAAAAAGAATCCTTCCGTCGTGAATTCATTCCACTCCGTTTCCGCACAGATCCAATCCGCGATCCCGCTCAGGAAAATCGTTTCACCTGCTCCGTCAACGTATCGGCAACAAGCTTCAGGTCGAACGGCCAGACGTAACGGAGTTCAACCCGGGATACTGTGGCCGCAGATGATCGAGGATTTCAGGAATCTCAACCTCCGAGTGAGAACCGCCGGGCGTAAATATCGTCGTGGCCACGGTAATGTGGGTGGCCCCTTTCTCGATCAATTCCTCCACCGACTCTTCCAGAGTCGGGGCACAGAACTCGTTGTAGGCCACGGCAAAGAGCAGGTCCCCTCGCCCGCATGATTCATGACGGTTCGTCGCCCTTCGACAAAGCTCAGGACGTCCCGAGCACAGTCGAGGGACGACATCGCCAGGAAAACGCGTTCCTCGTGAAGCGTCCCTCGACAGGCTCGGGACGTCCTGAGCCCGTCGAAGGGCGTATCTCGTGTAAGTGTTTCGAGTTTCATGTTTCTGGTTTCAAGTTGTGTGAGTCGGATTGGTGAAATTCAGAGGTCGAA
>JAWXBV010000047.1:0-16363 GCA_034440335.1 Nitrospirota bacterium
CCGCACCGCAAGCTGCTCCGCACCCGAGCAACGGAACTCCGGCTCCATTTAATCCACCAACTCCTCCCGCCGCTGTTGCACCACCTCAAACGGCAGCCAGGGCCGCTGCACCAGCCACACCTTCCCTCGGCCCGATGTTCAGTGAAGGACAGAAAGTGACCGTCATAGCGGACAGCGGGGCTCCCGGCGAATACATGTCATTGTTCGCCAATTCATCCAGCAGCAGGCCCGGACCGATCGTTCGCCCAGGAATTGTGTTCACCATCATGGACGGTGAGCTCCAGGCCGGCGACTGGATGTATCTCGTGCGTGGAGATGAAGGCATACAGGGCTGGATATCGGAAAAACGGATTCGCTTACAGTCCTAAGGCTCCCGTTCTCTCAGGCGAACAGCCTGCCGAGAGCGATGAAGCGCTCATGACTCCTGTTTGTACACCAGACGGTCTTGTCAGTTGTTGAGTATAGTTCGAGGCCATGTAGTCGGGATACAGAGAATCGTCACCTCTCCAGTACCATGTTATCGCGCCGCACCGTAAGGGTACTCACATGATTTACAAACCTGGATCGGTAGGACTACTGATGCATGCACCCGTTACAACAGATGTGATGAAAAGATGAGCGGTGAAACCCCTTTCGGATGCTGCACATTCCTCTTGCATGGCGAGTTCCAGCGGAAAGAGGTGAGACCGGAGCCGTTCTCGATGAAGCAGACATGTTTCAGTCGGACAACGTGATGCCCTCCCGATCATACTGTTCGTCACATCTGTAGCATTGAGTGCAGGGGATGGTAGCGCACCGTCTTGTGTAGTGATAAACAGCTGCCTCTGGGATAGAGGGGGAGATGCGGCCCGCTCGATTGCCTCCTCAATATCAGATATGCTCATCCGACTGACAAGGATAAGGGAAGCACGAATGCAGACCACTCCCGATGGAAATACTCAGACGAAGATGAAGAGGGTCCTGGAAACGACTCGGCAGGTTTCTTTGGTGATCCTATTCTTGATGCTGGTGCCCGTCATCAGTGTCATCGCCGCTTACTTGCACGATAATCGATACGATGAACTGCGCGATGAATGGGAATCATAGTGAACAGGGACGTCGGTTCGCACCCGAACGATGAACATGACCAACTCGATCGAGGAGACTGGCTCCCAGATTATCTGCACGGTGGTTCCTCGCTTTACCGCAACTGGGACTTTCGACCGTCTCTTGATAGGGACGAAGGTTGTCAACAAATTTGGTGGAGGGCACAGTTTCTGAACCTCTTCGGCGCCATTGCATTTCAGGACTCGCATCCAGAGATCTTTGGCTTCGCCTCAGGAAGTGGAATCATGCCATTGTCCGGATTGGATTTCTTTCTCGATTTTTCCGCAGACCCCTTGAACGAGCAGCCACATTATCAAGTCATACTCGGGACAGGTGGAGCGAACCCCGCCTCGCCGTTCGGACACATGGGCTCTTTCTGGTGCAGCCGTTCCCATTCCTTCTGCCATGGCCTTCTTCTCCTCCGGCATGGCGCTGTTATGGTTTTTAAGAAAATGGCGGACAAGGTGAAACTGGGACTAGAGTCTCCATGGCCGCTGATGTCTCAAGAAAAGACTCTCTATCCCCTCAGGTTACTATGGCTGAACCGTTCATAACGGATCCGGTTCATATGTTCAAATCAAATCACCTGTGTCTTGATCTTGAGTTTACTCCCCCTCGACCCTTTCCCGACTGATTTGTAACACGTCTGCCGTATCCTTCATTCCAGCTTCTGTCGCCGACTATTCGACCCACGTACCGGACGGTCACATCACACTGCATCGTTCATGAGGTTGCAGGCACCCCCATCGATGCTACGAACCGAACGAAAGGAGTTTATCCATGAATATCGACGGTATCATCCCGAAACCCTTCGCCCTGCTCGCCGTCTTAGGCACGCTGTGCCTGAGCGGCGCCTGCGCCACCCAATCGGCCTGGGCCGAAACTTTGGTCGAGCGTTATTATTCTCACGAGTGGGACCGCGACGACGAGGACGACGATACCATTGAGATGCGCTACGCCGCCGAACGGCGAATGGAGTGGCAACACCCCGATTTTCACAAACAGGATAAAGACTCGCTCCTGCATGTGCAGATACTCGGCATCAACGATTTTCACGGACAGATCTCGGCGGGACGGCGAGTGGCAAATCGCCCGGTCGGAGGAGCCGCAGTGCTGGCGTCGTATCTCACAGCAGCCCAGACTGATCCGAACGATCCTCGTCTCGGCGATCGCACTTTCATCGTGCACGCCGGCGACCATGTCGGCGCGTCGCCTCCCGAATCGGCGCTCCTGCAAGATGAGCCGTCTATCAGTGTGGTGAACCTGCTGGCCAACCGCTTTTGCCGCTTCAATGACCGAACAGACGGACGGGATCGGTTGCGCGCGTGGGAGATCGAAGAATCGAGGGACGACCGCCGTGACCGCCGGATGGATCCAAAATGCAATATGGTCGGCACGCCGGGGAACCATGAGTTTGATGAGGGCAAAGACGAGCTGATGCGCCTGCTGAATGGCGGCAACCACTCGACAGGACCTTTCTTAGAAAACCCCTATCGAGGCGCGCGGTTCCCGTACGTCTCGGCGAACGTTGTTGTCGAGAAGACCGGTAAGCCGATCCTCCCCCCCTTCGTCATCAAGCAGGTCAATGGAGTGCGGCTTGCGTTCATCGGCGCGGTGCTGAAGCAGACACCCACGATCGTCACGCCTACAGGTGTGGCCGGCTTGAAATTCTTGGATGAGGCGGACAGCGTCAATCGCTATGTGAGATGGCTGCGCCGGGAAGAGGGAATCCACACGTTTATCGTGTTGATTCATCAAGGCGGAACCCAGACATCCTATCAGGGCCCGACCCAGCCGGGCGGCCTGGTCACAGGTCAAGACATCGTCGATATCGTCTCACGATTGGACGATGACGTGGATGTGGTCGTATCCGGCCATGCCCATTCATTCACAAACACCTTGCTCAAGAACCAGAACGGCGCGGAAATCCTGGTCACCCAAGCTTTCTCTTCCAGCACAGCCTACGGAGACATTGACCTGACGATAGACCGGAAAACCCGCGACGTCGTCGCCAAAAGCGCCGCGATCGTGACGACCTTTGCGGACGCAGGACCAGGCCTCACGCCGGACCCTGAGGTGGCTGCGGTGGTCGCGCAGGCCGAAGCCAAGGTCGCACCGCTCATCAACCGCGTGATCGGCGAAGCCGCCACCGACCTGCTGCGCACGGAAAATCCGGCCGGCGAATCGGTCCTGGGCAATCTGATTGCCGATGCGCAGCGAACGGCTCTTGGTACGGACTTCGCTTTCATGAATCCCGGCGGCATCCGGGCCGATCTCTTGGCAGGTCCCGTCACGTTCGGCAAACTTTTCACAGTACAACCGTTCGGCAACAGTCTGGTCCGGATGACTCTCACCGGCCAGCAAATTTACGACTTACTGAATCAACAATGGCTCAATCAACCCTTCCCGCGCATCATGAAAAGCTCCGGGCTCACCTATACGTGGGACAACAACCGGCCGATCGGGGATCGCATCGTCGAAGTGCGCCGTAACGGCGCCCCGATCGACCGGCAAGCGAGCTTCTCAGTGACCGTCAACAATTTCATGGCGGCGGGCGGCGACAACTTCACGGTGTTGCCTCAGGGACAGAATCAAGTGGGTGGTCCGATCGACTTGGATGCCTTGATCACCTATGTCCAAGGCTTGCCGCAGCCTTTCTCAGCAGCCATTGAAGAGCGGATTGTGCGGTTGAACTGACGGCGAGTGATCACACGTTTCACACAACCAAAGTGAAAAATGACGCAGGTCATGACGCGAGCGACAACCATCATGTCCGGCCTCGCATTCGTTACCGCACTGGCCGCACGTCGTGACGGAGGGGCCACGCCAGGCAAAGCCCCTGTCGAACAAGGTGTGTGTCAGCATGTCAGCAAGAGGTGCCTGGATGAGAAGCGGTCACGACATGAGAGCATTTGCTTAACTCCAGCAACGACACGAACCGTTTGGCACTATTCCGCCAGGAATGCTGTCGCGCGTACACCACACTATGGCTGGGTTGAGATTCCGCGCGCGCCGAGGACGGCCTGGCGCAGATCGATATCCCATCCCGAAACGGTGAAATTTACGCATCATTAACAAGCCTCTAACCGTGGCGCAATGCCGGCTTGGTAGAATCACGCCAATATATATAACCAAATATCAAAGGAGGAGAACAGATGGTGACAGTCAGTCAACTCATGAAACGAGATCTCGTGACGGTAGATTCCGGCACCTCGGTCGTCGAGGCCGCTAAGTTGATGAAAGCCTGCAATGTGGGGAGCGTGTTGGTGTCTCACGATCACCAGATCATCGGCATCGTCACGGAATCGGATGTGGTAAGGAAATTCGTGGGAGCCGACAAGGCATGCTACTTTATCCCTGTCGAAGACATCATGAGCAGCCCGATCGTTGGGATCGAAGAACGCCGCCCGCTCACCGAGGCGGCAGACCTCATGAATAGGCACCAGACCCACCACCTGAGTGTCACCAAGGGCGGGACGGTGGTGGGTACCCTCTCCGTCCGCGATCTGCTTCGTCCCGTCGCTATAGACGAATTCTAGACGCCAATACTCCTTTCCCTTTACCGACTTCCTTCCCACCCCGTGTCTTCCGCACCCGGTGCGGAGGAGACGGGGCTCTCTGCCTGCCCAATTTTACTCAGGGGCCATCCCCTCCGCGACCATTGGAAAGGGAGACCTTGTTGGGTGGACTTTTTAAGTATCGTGCGTGGATATTCTCATCACGACCAAGGCGTGCAGGCCATCACAGCTCTGCTGAACTGAACTGACTTTTCCTTATCCTCTTAAGGCCGTAGCTTGTATCCCACGCCCCTGATGGTCAGGAGAAACATTGGACTGGCTGGATTCTGTTCGATCTTCTGCCGCAGTGAGTGAATGTGTACATCGAGCGCGTGTTCATCAAGCGCATAGCCATCCCCCCAAACCCGGTTGAGCATCTCCTGGCGAGAAAACACCCGGCGAGGCGACTCGAGAAACTGTCTCAGAATCTGGAATTCCTTTGGGGTCAAATCGACGATATGACCGTTCATCTGGACTTCGTGACGATCGAGATCCATCCGAAGATTCCCCACACTATACTGCCTGTTCGTCCTGAGGCCTGCCTCTAAGCGTCGAATGATGGCACGCACCCGCGCGACAAGCTCACGAACACTCTGGCCGCACACGACCAAGTCTATGTCACAATTATAATCTTGAAGACACGCTTCATCCTGACAGGAGGCGCTTCCCTCCTGCACGACGACGATCGGAACCTTGTCCAATACTCTCATTCGGCGGAGGTTGGCGACGGCTCCGGAGTGACGGTCAAGAATGATCAAGGACGGCACGTTTACTTCTGCTTCTGAGAGAGCAACGGACTCCGTGGGCACAATTATACTGCGGTATCCGCTCGCTTCAATCGCCTTCTTGACCGACTGTGCGAACGATTCGGCCTTCAAAAAGATGAGCACTGAGATACGTACATTTGTCATGGAATATTTCTCGATCACCACAATGACACGATCATATGCGGCCAGATCCACCACCATATGTAGGCCAGGCCCAACACCATGTCGTTACAACAAGATTTAATATTTGTTAAATTGCGCAGACGCGCATGAATCCTTTGACAGAACATTCAGGCTAGAGTTAATTCCGATTTAACAATTCATTGATCTTACAGAAACAACATTCTGGCATCCTTCCTCAGTCGAACGCTGAAGCAAGTCTCTCCGAATCTGTCTTGTATGTTTCGTTTAACGAAACTAACCGGATAGGCCATGCCCATATTCGAGGACACGGGAATGAAAGCCCGACAAAGGATGACACTCTATCCCCGTTCAGCCTCGGTGGGTATCTCTGTCTTTCTTACATTACTCTTTGCTGCCGTCTTCCAAGTCTCAGCACAAACCATGCCCTTGCTGGATCCCAAGATCCCACCCTATCAAGTGGTGAGCAACCTAGCCGGCACCCTTTCAGTCGCCGGGTCTGACACCATGAAACCATTAATGGACTCGTGGTCGGCAAAACTCCGACAACTGTATCCCGGCCTCACCATCAAAGTAGAAAGCAACGGATCCGAGACGGGAGTCGCCGCGTTGCTGGAGGAGAAAGTTCAGATTGCCGTGATGTCCCGGCGTATGACGCAGCAGGAGATCGTTGAATTTAAGCGGGAGTTCGGTTATGAACCAACTGAGATTCCTGTTGCCGTGGATGCACTAGCCGTCTTCGTACATAAAGATAATCCGATCGAAGGATTGACCCTCGCCGAGGTCGATGCCATCTTCTCCAAAGAACGGCGACGCGGGTTAGAATATCCTGTCCGTATGTGGGGTGAGGCGATGGTGTTCGAAGAAGAGTGGGCAGAAGCGCCCATTCAAATCTACGGGCGGAATGGGAATTCCGGTGCTGCCTCATTCTTCAGAGAGCACGTTCTGAACGGGGCTGACTTTAAGAAGCCCATGACGGTGGGCGTCGGGTCGGCCTCGGTTGTGATGGAACTGATGAGGGATCGATTCGGAATTGGATTCTGCAGCATCGGCTATCAGACATCGCAAGTCCAGCCTGTCCCCCTGGCCGCAGTCAAGGGTGGACGGTACGTCGCGCCGACATTTGAAACGGCGATAAATGGGTCGTACCCTTTGAGACGCAATCTGTATCTTTATATTAATCGCTCACCGAAAGTTGCACCGCCAGGCCCGCTTTTTGAGATTGTGAAGTTCGCTCTGAGCCAGCACGGGCAGAAAATTGTCGTGAACCAAGGGTACTACCCGCTTCCGACGATGGAACTTAACCGACTGACCACGATGTGGGCGACTCCTGTGCGAACTGCGGCTACTGAAGGGCCATTGGCCAAGGTCCGTGACTAGGCCCCGTTGACAATTGCCAACCCGCCACGTCAGGGCGTGCTTGCCACTTCACCCATGAACCAACTCATCTGTCTGGCTTTTCTTGCCTTCGTCGGCGTCGAACTGATCGGCGCCTGCAGCCCCAGGCAATTCACCACCGTCACAATCTACGACAACCCCACTACCTATGTCCGATTGGAGTTTGATCGGACGGTGAGGAAGGAAACGGAACACTCACATCCGATCTCGCTCACGCCTGAACACATCGCCGCGGTCCTGGAAGGGGTAAGGATCGAAGAACCCCACGCCCTTATTCGGGGCGATATCCTACCGGGAGATCCGATTCCACGTGTCCATCCGGCCTTCACTGACAAAGAAATAGCGTTCTTCGCACCGCTGTTTGCGCTAGCTTTCAGCAAAGCCACGTCGGAAGAAATCGTAACCTTCTATCAGACTCGATCTACTTCCGCTATCGCGCGAGAAGTCACGTCCGGCGGGGTATTCATTCGAGGCAACGAACTGCATCTGATTCTTGCAAACTACCGGTCATCGACTCACTATATGGCCGATGCTGGGGTCGCCGATACACAGGACGACCGGTTGACACCGATGCAATCGCTGGCTCCTCAAGACGTCCGCCTGTATTTTGAGCCGCATTCAGCCAAGCAGGAGCGACACGTTGGAGGCTTGGAAATAATCTTTCAGCGAGACCGGCGCGAATTGATCGTGCTATACAAGCAACTCCCGTCCCACCCCTGGGCTCAACCAGCCGCCCAGCCAGGAGCGGTTCCTTAGCCTCACGGGCGCGAGGGCCGGTTTGCTAGAAGCTCCACTGGAGTTGGAATCTCAGCAAGTTGCCGCTTTGGAGCTGATAGGGGGTCTGGAAGCACGCGATCTGCGAGGCGGGACTCGCACAGGTCTGATTGCTCCCTGTGATAGGAAGGGTGGCCGACTCCCCTGAGGTTCGCTGAGACCAGGAATAGGCGACGGTCAATTCGATCGCGCGATTGAACTGATATTCAATTCCTAGCTCTGTTTCCCGTACCGAGTATCTCGGCGCATTGTCTTCAAGCTTTCTGCCTCCGAAATATTCCTGCATGCGGACATACGGAAAGATGTTCTGACAATAGGTGTCGCATTTATAATTGTAAAAGAGCTGGATATAGCCGCCGCGCAAAGAGCCGAGTTCTATCGCGGTCCGGGCTGCATTCAATTGAGGTCCCCTCCCGATGTTATACTCCGCCTGAAAGCCGAACGGTTGAGGAAAGACAACCACGTGCCACGCGACTCGTTCGTCGAGATAATTCCCGTCATTCGTCAGTTGGGGAACCGCACTTTGTCCTGCGTTCAGCGCCGGATCGGTAGGCACGACGGGAAATGTCGGAACGACGACCTGTCCGGTATAGGCATCCATCCCGACCTCGACGATCTGACCGTTCGAAAATTCATAGGGATACGACGAATGAAATACAATGTGCTTATCTTTGTTCGCATCGCGCTTATTCGCCGCCTGACCGTTGAAAACACCGATGCCCACCATACCGTAGTCGCCGGAGCCCTTGAGGCCGCTATCCACTAACCGGCGGAACCGCTCGCGCACCGCCGTCGGTGTGTAATACAGAAAGACACCCAGATTGCGCTCACCAGGGAAGGCGCTGTTCATCGAATCGGTGCGGTCGAACGCCAGCCGGTTTTGGCTAGATTGCAGGTTTTCGAATGAATACGGCACCTTCGATATTCCGCCTCGAATCCGCCATTCTTTATTCTCCGTTAGAAAGAGATCCGCATAGGCATCGCGAAGCACTGTTGTGCCTTCTGAATTACTCACGAGGCCTGCAAATTCACTCTGTAGATAGACAAACACCCGATCATGAGGCTGACCACTGACAATGAGGCGGGCACGGCGCATGAAGAACTCGTTGTTCTTGCCGATCGAGCGATCCCCCAGGGAATCGCTCAGTAGATCGTTGTTCGGTGTGAAGTTATAGCGGAAATGGGTGTAGCCGCGGATGCTGATTTTTTCGTACCATCGTTCTCGGACAGGCACATCGCTGATCCCTCGGCTTTGCTCTATGGCTTTCGCGTCCCTTTTTTCCTCCTCTGCTTTCAGCCGGACCCACTGATCGACGGTGATCTGTTTATTTTCCAAGAGGACGTCCTCAGTCGGACCTCCCCACCCGTCGCGCCCCCAGCACAAAGAAACCAGGATGGCGATGAGAGCGATACGTAATGTCCCCCTTGCGACGGTGAAAACCCGGTCACACATGCATCCTCCAAACCAAGCTATGCAATGGCCATCCAGGCTGAGGAGCATAGGGAGTAACGATTACGGCCAGGTTACGACGCGATCCAGGGCGGGTAAACTCGTAAAGAAGAGCAACTATCTCAGCCTGGCTTCAGCGGGTTGCGGAAATACTATTTCGGCGCAGCAGGCTACTAGCCCGCATTACTCATGACGGTTCGTCGCCCTTCGACTAGCTCAGGGTCCCGAGTCCAGTCGAGGGACGAAATCGCGCAGTCGCGTTGTGAGACGGGCACGCGGAGCCGTGCGGTCCCGAGGCGTACTTTAACAGTATGTCGAGGGAGCCTTCGGCGAGCCTGCCCGCCGAAGGATCGTCGCAGCAGCGAATCCGCGATTGCAGCAGAAGTGCTCGTGAATAATGCGGGCTAGGGTCACATGTCTGGGACAAAGAGAGTATGCCACCGAAGGATGCTCAAAGAGGCCATCTAGCAGTTTGTTGACAAATGAGATTACAACACCGGAAACGACACCACGTCTGAGATCACTGACGGAAGCTGAATGGCCCGCAGGCTGTTCAGAAAGACCGTCCAGCAAAGCCGCAGCGAGCAAAGAGGCGAGACGGCACATGCCGCCGCTCGTGCGACCCGTTCGCCCTTCACATGAATCTTTGCGAATGGAAAGTTCCCATCAGTGATTCCGGAATCCGAAGGCGCCGTTCGGCACGTTGAGCCTCTGAGCGATGTGAGAATGCCGATGGCGGACTTTTTCAGCATTCTGTTATGGAAGCCGATGACTTGACACTATCGTGCCCCTGAACTGCTGCCAGTTCTGGCGAAGCGACTTCAACAAAGAGAGAGGGAACTTGGGTGACTCATCGACGGAGTCGATTCGACGGGCAATGTCTTTAAAATTTGGGTCCACCTCATGAATTTTACGGTACTGCTCATACGCTTCATCGCGGTGGCCCGACGTATCCAACGTCAGCCCCAAAACATAGCGGACCTGCAGGATATCAGTTACCTTCGCACCGTTGACGGCAAGGGCATGGCGAAAAAACATGGCGGCGTCATCCGGCTTTCCGATCGCTCGAAAACAAAATCCCCTCTGCGCCGTCGCCTTGAACCGGTAGGCTGGGTCCCCCGCCGCCGCCTCAAATTTTTTAAGTGCCTCACGATACAATCCAGCTTTCTTCAAACCGAGCCCTTCCATATACAACTCAGTGGAGGCATTCTCGCAGGTGACCGCTGCAGGCGACGCCGGAGCATCCTTTTGCACGGGCACTGGCACAATAACCGGCAGAGGTGCCGGCACTTGGTCCTGAGATTCCTGACTGAGCCGAACTGGGTCGAGGAGGATGGTCCTAGGATCGACGACGGCCGGGAGTATGCCGCCGTGCGCCCGGTCGACGGCAGCCTGCAACAACAACGCAGCAGTAATACGGTCAACCCCTTGCCCGAAACCATACATGAGCGCCAAGTCACACAATTGATTGATCAAACGCGGATTGCCACCGCTGAGCCTGTGAAGCAGCGAACAGGCGTACTCCGTCAAGAGATCGGGCCGGCCCCCTGCCACGCGGAGCCGATGTTGCACATACGATTTCGCTTCATCTTCATCGAGCGGCTCGAGCGCATAATCCACTGCCACGCGTTGCGCCAATTGCTGCATATCACTTCCAGTCAGCAATGTGCGAAGGTCGGGTTGCCCTGCCAGAACGATTTGGATACTGCTCTGTCGACCGTCATTGATGTTGGACAGGAGGCGGAGGTCTTCCAGCATTTGGATGTTGAGGTTTTGAGCCTCATCGACGACGAGGAGTACTTGCTGCCCAGCGGAAAATGATCGCCCGAGAAAAGCGGTGAGTGTCCGGAAGTACCCGACCGTATCCTGGACGGGACCTTCCAGCCCGAACGCATCAGCCACCCACGGCAGAAGACTGTTGGCATCCGGATGGGTCGTCGTAATGACTCCAACGGTAAACCGACCCCTGCTCTGGTCAAGAATTGTGTTCAACAATGTTGTCTTGCCGGTTCCCGGGTCTCCCGTCAACACGGTGAACACCGCACGGTTGTAAAGCCCGTACTCGAGGAGATTCAATCCCTTCTTATGCCGAGTGCTCAAGAAAAGGAATTCAGGATCTGGCAACAACGAAAACGGTTTTATGCGGAACTTGTAGAAAGACTCGTACATAGAGCGCTTACCCTCTCTCTTTCACATTCCCCGCGTTCGTACGCTTCATGGTGGACAGGCTGAGGTGATCGCGACCGATTTTATTCAACACGGTCCCCAGGATCGGAACGCTGCCTTTCAAGATCTCCATGATTTGCAGAAATTCAGGCTCTGTGGTCTTACCTTCCTCCACAACGAGAAGCAGGGCGTCCAATTGGGGAGTGAACGCCAGCACATCCGCCCGGTCAAGCGCCGGTGGAAGGTCGAAAATCACGATGCGCGAGGCGTAACGATGTTTCAACTCTTTCCCGAGCGCGCTCATGCGCGGGGAGGTGAGGGCCTCAGCAGAATGATCTGTTCCTCTCCCGCCCGGCAACACAATCAGCCGACCCAGGCCAGGATAGACCAACAGATCCTCGATTGGCCGGCTGTCCAGCAAGAACTCCGTCAGTCCCTCATCGGACTCCAGCCCGAGCTCCCTATGAAGGCGTGGCGCGCTAAGATCGGCGTCAACCAGGAGAACCGTTTGGGTGGGCTCGGCAGCCAGGGCAATAGCTAAGTTGATCGATGTAAGCGTTTTGCCTTCTCCGTCTCTGGGGCTAGTGATTCCGAGCACGTTCCAGTTGTTCTCGCGCAATCGATGGATCACCTGCGTTCTGAGGATTTTGTAGGCGTTCGAGAACTGGTTCGAATTTCGGCCGGTAAGAATGCGATGGCGCTGCAATATCTCGTCGGGAATCACGACCGAACGGGTCCGCGAATAGATCACGGCCGACGACGCAGCCGCGTGTGGTCCGTTCGACCTGAGAGGCGAATGTCCGGCGTTGTGTCGCTCCTTAAATCGATCCATTGCACTCTGCAGATTATCTTTTATCATGAGCAGCGCCTCTCTTCTCTCATACCAAGCCAAGCTTTCTGAGCGCCGCGAACCAGATAACATCCAGTGGATACCCCATTGCCAGAACGGACACGACCAGCAGAACCGCCACCCCTGCTCCGGCGACAGCGACCCGGACCCGATGGCGGGCCAATCGCTTCACATCGTCTTGATTAGGGATATAGGGAATGAGCGCCAGCGGAGGCAGTCCTGCAAGCCGACTAAGTTGTTCGCCACCGCGAATCGAGCGGTCGAGCTGTTCAAGCACTGCGCCGCTGCCGACTCCTCCTCCGATCGCGAGAAGCAAACCTAGGAACATAATGACGGGACGATTGGGTTTTTCAGGCTTCTGCGGAAGGTCAGGGGGATCGATGAGAGAAAACCGTTCCCCCTTCCGCTGGACTTCCAATTCTTTCGATACTTCAGCTTCCAAGAGGCGGGATACGATCTCCTGGTGCTTCCGGACCGATTCTTCACGGCTCCGACCAAGATCCAGGTAGGCAGGCTCAAGTTCAATCGTCCGTTCAAGCCGACCTGCATAGGCATCCACCCGGCGATTAATGCCGTCTCGCGATTTTCGAAGCGATTGGAGGGAGGCCGTAACCGAGGAGAGTTGTGCGCGAATATTGATATACGCTGGATTCTCCGGTTTGATGATGGAAACCTGAGTCCCCGCCGCAGGCACACGCTGCAGCTCCTGTTCAAGCGAAGCGACGATCTGTCGAGACCGAATCACATCGGGATGATCAGCGCCGTACCGATCGACCAGGCTTGCCAAGTGGGCCTGTTCCCCGGTCAGCTTCTTATGCAACTCTTCGGGCGTGGCATGCTGTTTCGTTTCTCGCTCCAACGCGGCAATCTCTTGCTGCATCTTGAGCACGTCCGGATGTTCAAGCGACAGATATCCCATCGCGCTGGCATACTGAGCCCGCAAGGCCTTCAGCCGCTCGGCCGAATCGAGAATACGTTCCCCGCCGGCAGAAATGATGGGAGTATGCGGCTTGAGAGACGCAAGTTCCCCTTCCAGGTACGTTTTCTTTTCCTCCAACGTTCGGATATCGCGGTCGGTATCCTGGAGTTCGCGTTCGGCCTGATTGAGCATCGACATATTCAGCGAGGTCAGCTCCGGCAGCGCCCCATCCGCCTTCTGCTTCACCACGGCAAGTTGAGACTCCAGCGCCCCGATTTTTTGAGCGAGCTGTTCAGATTCCTTTTTCAGAAAGGAAGTGGTTTCTTGCGCATGCCGCTCGCGCGACCTGAGGTTTTCCCCCAAAAATAGGCTCGTCAGCTCATTGGCCACCTTCTGCGTAATGGCCGGACTCTCTCCGTCGTACGTCAGCGTGAACGCGATCGTCGCCTGCGTTGCGTTTTGCGTCCGTTTGTCGATGACTTTGGCGTTGATCACATCCACGCGCATGTCCTTGGTAAAACGCTCCAGCACTTCTTCTGTGGAACTATTTTCCCGCAGATTCGTATACAGCCCGTATTGCTCGATGATCTTCCACAGAGTCGATCGAGTCATGACCTGTTGCTTGATTGTCTCAATCCGCTGATCAGCATAACTGGTGATCGCGGACCTGACGATGTCGGAAGGAATCTCCTGCTCCTCAATCAAGATGGTGGCGGTGGAGCGATAGGACGGCGGAAGCAAGAACGCCAACGCCACCCCAGCCAACATGATGACAAGGGCCACGAGAGACATCGCCACCTTCCTCCGCCGGACGATTCCCAGCACGTCTCTCAAGTCTTTTCTCGGCTGTTCCATGCTCTTCTGCCCTTCTACTTGCCTCGCTTCGGGCGAGTTCCTCATCGCGATATCGAAAGTTTCGGCATGACGTACGTCAGCTTCAAGAACGTCGAATGCCCTCTGTTGATATCAATGGCATCGGCCGCATCGGTCAATCGATGGGCGTAGGTATACGAGGCCTCCAACGACCACCAGTCGTTCAATTTCCAGGTCGCAGTAGGAGTCGCGGTGATGACACGCGTTTGAACCACCTGGATGCCCGCGCTCTGCACCGGGACCAACTCCACAAAGAATACTTGCCCTGCGAAAGACACTGTGACCGTTTCAGTGAACTCCTTGCTGATCGATGCAACCAGCCGATCGGTTCGCACTAAGACTCCGAGGCCGCTGACGTTGACGTCCCGATTGGCTTCGAGGCTGGCCTGCCCATCCATCCATTTGGTTCGCATGGAACCGCCGAACGACCAAATGACCTGGCGATCAGACAAGGACCCACTCCCGAATCTCAGCGTCTGATCGATCCACTTCGGCCCGCCGAACGCGCTGAAAGTCGTCGCCTCGGAGAACGCATGCGTCACCGACAACACGGCGCCGGCGTTGCCGATCTTGAGCCCAGCATCCGGCAAATCCACTTTGGAATACGACCCCGTCAGCCGTACATCGTCGCGCTCCGTCAGCTTGTAGGATAATCCCAGATTTCCTCCATGGACATCGTAGTCGGACAGCCCCAACCGTCTTCCATTTTCATAGGCGATATTCTGATATTGATACCCGAGTTGAAACGAAAAACGTTCAGTGATGGCGCGCGTCCAGGAGGGATTGATCGACCACAGATTACGCTGTGTAAAGCTCAGGATCGCCCCGGTCTGCTGCAGCTCGGATCTCAACGTATTATCTCTCGTAAAGGAACTATCAAGGCTGAACTGGTCCTGTTCGCTCGAATACCTTGCCGTCACCGGAAAGAACAGATTCGTGAGCGAGCGGTTCTGATCTCCGTAGTAGGTGATAAAATCGCCGGCAGCCTTTCCGCTGACCTCCAGGCGTTCGGTTGATCCGGCAAACCGTACCGACGGCGACACCCAGTGGCCCCAGACCTCTCCGGGAGTCCGAGAGAGCGTCAAGTTGCTGTTGTACTCACCCTTGATCGAGAGCGACGGCTCCGCCGACCACTCGGCTGCATCTGCCTCTCGGCCGATCAAACTCAATAAACTACTCACGATGACTCCCGCGATCAGTAATCTTTGTCCAGCCATAGGTCCCTGATCTCCTCCCTTCCCGAGGGAGCGATCTCATTGACACAATCAGGGAACCACCACAACGTCGCCACGTTCCAACATGATGTTTTGGTCCAATTCTTTTCCCTTCCTGACATCCCCATAGCGAAATTGAAATACTATTTGTTCTCCTCGAATCCGACGCATGATACGAATATCGTTCTCGGAAGCGAACGGGGTCAGCCCACCGGCCAAACTCAAGGCTTGCAGAACATCGGTATAGTGGCCGACCAGAAATTCGCCTGGTTTGTTGACCCGTCCAATCACGTAAATCTTGCCGCTCAAAATTTTGGAGACCATAACCGACACAAACGGATTCGGCACGAATTTATTGAGGCGCTTGCCCAACTCAAGCCGCACATCTTCTACCGTTTTTCCACCGGCAGGAATGTCGCCGACGAGCGGAAACGAGATCATGCCGTCCGGCCGCACGACGACTTCCTGTGTCAGATGCTCGTCCTTCCACACGGAAATCTTCACGACATCCTCCGGGCCGAGAAGGTAGGATGGGTCCGCGACCGGTTGTGCCTGGGTTCCATCCGGCAAGAAAGCAGCGAGAACGTGCAGGCCCGTCAACATCCAACACACCAGCAACAGTCCACCGAATCGACCAGCCACGGTTCGCATCAAATAGTCCAGACTCATGACTTATCCTTGTAACTGCGCCAACACAGACTTTGCGTCATCGAGACCCTGGAAGGCCTTATCCGAAGCGAGGGCCTTTTGGAGATGCGCTTTGGCTTCTGCCGTATGACCGGCTTTGAAGTGCGCGATGCCCAGATGATAGTTCAGCACCGGATGGTCCGGCGCCTTGGACGCCGCCTGCTGAATGATGCGCAGCGCCTCATCCCGATGGCCCAGCTTGAGATGGACCCACCCGAGCGTATCGAGAAGGTACGGATTCGGCGCGGAGGTTTCAAACGCTTTCGTGAGCACCAGCGCACGCTCCAAACTCTGCGGATCGCCCTTCTGATCGGCCAGCAGCGACGCCAAATTATTCGCGGCAACGAAGGCCCTGGGATTCTGCAGTAAGAGCGTTTCGTATTCTTGAATAGCACGGTCGACCTGTCCCGCCTCGCTCAGCGTGGTGGCCAACAACAGGCGGAGTTCCTCGCTTTTGGGAATCGTTTTCACACCGTTCTCC
>JAWXBV010000048.1:0-20350 GCA_034440335.1 Nitrospirota bacterium
ACCACTGCGGAACTCTGTGCACTCATGTTGAGAATCCTTGCTCGCCCTGCTCAGTAAACTCTCTGCCGCTGACTGTCTCACTCATCTTGACACGGAGGGATCGGGATGTGCGCAAGCCCCACGAGAACCCGGCCATCGGCCTGCTGCTGTGTGCGTCCAAGGACAGCGAGGTGGTGGAGTACGCGCTGAGCCGCACGCTCTCACCGGCGCTGGTGGCGCAGTACCAGACCCAGTTGCCGGACAAGCGGCTGCTGGCGGCCAAGCTGCATGAGTTCTATGCCTTGAATGCGCCGGACGCCACGCCGGTGGTACCTGCGATCAGCCCACGGACGAAGAAGAAGGGCGGCAAGAAGTGATCGCCGACCTCAAGCCGTATCCCTTGATGAAGGACTCCGTCGTGCGCTCTAGGTTTGTAGACCGGCCAGGGGTATAGCGAAGCAGTTGATCGCCATTTGCCGCTCTGGTTTCTTTGGTTCGCCTAGTGCGAGTGCCAGGCTGGCCAACAAAACAGACCAAATAGACCGGACCCGCTTGTCTCTCTTGTCCATCTGGATTTTTGGTCTATCTCGTTTTCTTGGCCGATAAACCTGACAGACCAGACAAACCGTCCTCAGTCCTTCTCAATTCACCATTGAACATTCAACATTTCATCCCTCTCCCACGGAAGGCGGGGTGATTTATCAGTAGGAAAGGGGTATTCTGCGGCGGCGAATTTTGATTCGAACATAGATTTCCGACACAGTTTGTGGTGTCCGGAACGGAGAGTGATCGCGCTAGATCGCCGGTGAACTGATGCTCGCAAAGAAACATGAGTCGAAAGGGATCGCCTCGTGGCCGATGGAAGAGCGTCCGCGGGAGCGACTTTTGTCGAAGGGAGCGGAGGCGCTGACGGATGCGGAGCTGGTTGCGATTTTGATACGCGTCGGGTTCAAAGGGACGAGCGCGGTCGAAATGGCGCGGCAGTTGTTGAAGCAGTTTGGCTCGTTGCGGGCGATGGTGGAAGCTCCGGTCATCGCGTTGTTGGAGGTCAAGGGACTGAAGGGCGCGAAGGCGGCGCAGTTGATCGCGGCGATGGAGATTGCGCGGCGCGTTTCCGTGCCTGCGGAACGTGGGCAGTTGGTGATGAAGAGCACGGCGGCGGCGGCAGAGTATTTGCGGGAGCGGTTGCGCGGGCTGGCGGAAGAGCAGTTCCGCGTGCTTTACCTGAACCGGCGCAACGCGCTGCTAGAGGATACTCTCATCGCCCAAGGCTCTGTGGACGCTGTCCGGCCATCGCTGCGGAACATCGTCGCGCGGGCTTTGCAGGTGAACGCCTCGGCGCTGATCGCGGCGCACAATCATCCATCCGGCGCGGCAGAGCCGAGCGAGTCGGATCGGATGCTGACTCAGGATTTGATCGCCGCCAGCCGCCCGCTTGGGCTGAAGGTACTCGACCATGTGATTGTCGGCGAAGAGATGACATTTAGTTTCGCCGACAGCGGATTGCTGGACGAGTTGGAATTACTTTGCCTCGCTCCCGGCGAATCGGGACGGCACTCTAGACTTTCAAAGAAGACTGACTGATATGAACGACGAACAACGCCAAGACATCATCCGCCGACTGCAACAAGGCGAGGAGCTTTCGCCCGAGTGGGCGCGCATCCTTTTCCCACCGGAGAAACGAGAATACGAACTCGTCTATCACGGAAAGGAGCGCGAGGAGGACATCATTGCCAACACGCTGGCCGTGCCGCTTCAGAAGGTCCGCACCTTCGGCAAGAACGGCGACGGATGGCACAACAAGCTCATCTTTGGCGACAACCTACAGGTGATGAAGAGCCTGCTGGAGTTGAAGCGCACGGGCGGGCTTTGCAACACCGCTGGCACGCAGGGTGTCAGGCTGGTCTATATCGATCCTCCGTTTGCTACCAAACGAGAATTCGCGGGGACTCAGGACCAAAAAGCCTACCAAGACAAGATCGCTGGCGCGCAGTTCATCGAATTTATTAGGAAACGCCTCGTTCTGCTCCGCGAGATCCTGTGTGATGACGGTTTTATCGTGGTCCACATTGACTACAGGTTTGGTCACTATGTGAAAGTGGTATTGGATGAACTCCTTCCGCGAGGGTTCAAAAACGACATCAAAGTGCCGCGCGGAACAAAAAACGTGCAGAACCAGTTCGAGGAAATTACCGCGCTGACAGTCGGGGACGACTCACTGTTGCTTTACGCAAAATCTGGCCGTTCAAAGATTCCTCACCTCCGCATTGAACTGGACGCTCATGCAGTAGGCAAATGGGACACCTTTTGGAGAGGGACGGATCGCAAGACGATGCGTTACCCATTACTTGGGCACAATCCGAAGACTGGGCAATGGCGTTGGAAGAAGAGCCGAGCCCTCGACGCCAAGAAGAACTACGAGCGATACCTGAGGGAGTTCGCCGACAAAGAGAGTGTGGATGACTACTACCTTCGAAATCTCGAAGCTGGCTGCGAATTGGACTTTGTGCGTCTCAATGAAGAGAAAGTTGTGCAGTATTATGTCCCTCCAAGGGACTCACGGATTGCCAGCACCATGTGGACCGACGTCCGTACAATTGGGCGTGTCACGGCCTACCCGACGGAAAAGAACGAGGACCTGCTATTCAGGCTTGTGGGGTGGCTCTCGCAGCCGGGGACTTGGTTCTCGACGCCTTTGCTGGCTCGGGGACTACTTGCGCCGTAGCTGAAAAGTTGGGTCGTCGCTGGATCGGCATCGATTGCGGCAAGCTGGCCATTTACACAATCCAGAAGCGGATGCTGAACCTGCGCCAAGAGATCGGAAACAAGGGCGAGGCGCTCCAGCCTAAGCCGTTCACGCTCGATAACGCAGGCCTCTACGATTTCTCGAAGCTCAAGGAATTGACGTGGGATGCGTGGCGATTCTTCGCCCTCCAGTTGTTCCAATGCCGGGACGATGCGCACAAGATCGGCGGCATCCAGCTCGACGGCCATCTCAAGGGTGCAAGCGTGTTGGTGTTCAACCACCAGAAGCAGCCGGGAGTGCGGATCGACGAAGAGACAGTGCAAAGCATGCACGAAGCGCTGGGAACGAAGGTGGGCAGCCGGCTGTTCATCATCGCCCCTGCCTTGGTCTTCGATTTCCAGCAGGACTACCTGACGCTGGACGGCGTGCGTTACTACGCCTTGCGCATCCCTTATTCGATCATCCACGAGCTTCACCAGCGCGAGTTTGCCGCGCTTAGGCAGCCTGCCGACGAGATGGCGGTCAACGACACGGTGGATGCGGTTGGCTTTGATTTCATCCGCTCGCCTGAGTTGAACTACGTGGCCTCGGCAAACAAGCGGAAGGGTGAAATGCTCAGCGAGGGCGTGATCCGCATCAAAACATTCAAGAGTGAAGCCGTGGTCCGGGATTCCGCGAAGAAGGCCAATCGTGAGACGCTTTCGATGGTGATGCTAGATTATGATTTCGACACGGAATCTGACGTGTTCGATCTCGATGCGGTGTTTTACGCGGAGGCGATCCAGAAAGCAGATTGGGAGGTGCGTTTCCCGCTTGAATCAGTCGGCAAGCAACTCATGGCGGTGTTCGTGGACATCTACGGCAACGAGGCGCGCGAAGTCATCCCGGCCAGCAAGTTCGGGCTGGGAGGCACGAGGGCGGCAGCAAAGCCCGCCAAGAAGGCAGGGAAGAAGGCAAAGAAGTAATCCACCATGAGCACCAAAGGCGACAAGCGCACATTTCGGAATGAAGACCTGATCCTGAAGGTCACGGAGAACATCGACCCGAAGAAATGGGACGAGGGGAAGTATGAGGCCTTCCTGGACGAGCTTTGCGGCTACCGGGAATATCAGAAGGAGGCTATCCGCACGACGCTACGCTTCTTGCTGGGCGGTAAATACGCCAACCTTCGAGCACTCGCGAAGGAAAACTTCGACGACAACACGGAGTTGCAGGAGCGCTACGGTTCGTGGGCAGGGATGGAGAAGCAGCTTCAATTGGCCGATCAACTCGCCTGTTCGGTGGATCAGGCCACGGGAACGGGAAAGAGCTATGTGCTTTACGGGCTCGCGCTGATCTTGCTTGCAGAAGGTGCGGCCGATCGCGTACTGGTGCTCTGCCCGTCGAATACAATCGAGCACGGCTTGCTGAAGAAGTTCAAGGACCTGGCTGGTAACAGCGACCTCCGCGATGCACTGCCCGACAGCGCGAAGTTCAAGACGCCCAAGATCATTAATGCATCAGAAAGCATCGTGGATGGGTCGATCTGCGTAGAAAATTACCATGCGATTCTGGAGAACACCAAGTCGTCCATCCGCGAGAGCTTGAAGGGCAAGGGGGCACGGGTGGCAGTGCTCAACGACGAAGCGCATCACGTTGCCAACGAGTCAGGGACGACGCCCAAACGGTGGAAGGAGTTCCTCGAAGATGCCGACTACGGCTTTAGAATGGTAGTTGGCGCATCCGGCACCTGCTACGTGGCCGACGACTACTTTGCGGACGTGGTTCACCGCTATTCTCTGCGGCAGGCCATTGAGGAGAAATTTGTCAAGAAGGTGGAGTATGTGGACGAACTCCCACCTGCTGCGGAGAAGCCGGAGGAGAAGTGGCAACTGGTTTATAACCGGCACATCGACTGGAAGAAGAAGCTCAAGGCACGGGGCATCCGTCCGCTGACTATTGTCGTCACGCAGAATATCAAAGGCGCAGAGCAGGTGGCGGAAGAATTGCAGGACTTCCTGGAGGAATGGGAAGGGCTCAAGTCTGACCAGGCGGCGGCAAAGGTTCTGTGCGTGACTTCGGCGGCGAAGCACCAGCCTAACGTCGCCAAGCTGCGGGTCGTGGACAGTCCCGCAAGCAAGGTCGAATGGATCGTATCGGTCTCGATGCTCAGTGAGGGCTGGGACGTTAAGAACGTGTTCCAGATCGTTCCGCACGAAGAACGTGCCTTCAACAGCAAACTGCTCATCGCTCAGGTGCTGGGGCGTGGCTTGCGCCGCCCCGAGGGTTGGAAGGGTGAAGAGCCAGTTGTCACCGTTTTCAATCACGATTCATGGTCGAACCGGATCAAGCATCTGGTGAACGAGATTCTGGAGATTGAACGCCGTTTGACATCCACGGTGGACCCGGCTTCGCCTCATAATTTCGAACTACACAATCTCGACTACACACGAGAAGAGGACGTCACGACCTACGCCAAGAAAGGCGAATACAAGCTCTTCGAGGACGGCTACGTCGATCTTCCGACGCAGGTCGAAGCCGAGGATGTGACAGTAGGGTTTGAGCGCGCGGTCTCCGGTGAGCACGTCAAATTTAAGACTACGATCCAGCACAAGACATGGACGGTCGAGGAAGTCGCAGAGCAGATGTATCAGCGGCTTAAGTCGATTGATGACGAATCGAAGGATGCTCATGACCCGAAGGACCGCACGAGCTACGCGAAGAACTTTCCGCTAGTGAGGTGTGAAGAGATTGTCGCGGCATCGCTGAAGCGCTTGAAAGTTAAAAACGGCAAGGTCACCGACGACAATCGTCAGAGATTTCTGCAGGCGTTGGGCACGTTGCGACGCAAAGCGGCGAAGCGGGTGGTTTATAAACTGTCGCCCAAGGCGCTGGTCCCAGTGAATGCGTCCACCCGCCAGGTTGAGAGCTGCAGCGCTGCTGAGCTTCGTCGTGTGTCGAAGACTGTGTTCTATGTTCCGGGTTGCGAGAGCACGCTGGTTGACGAGCAGAAGGAATTCTTCCGTGAAGTGCTGGATCCCGATGGCGATTTTCGTGGCGGTCGTGAAGAGGTTGGCAAGGCAGCGGATTTCAAGACGGCGGTGAACCTCGTCATTGCCGATGCCACGCCCGAAAGGAAGTTCGTTCGGCACCTGGTTACTCGGGAGAACGCGCAGAAGTTCGATGCTTGGCTCAAGAATACTGCGGTAGGCTTCTACTGGATCGAGTACGCATGGAAGAAAGGGAATACTCCGAAACGCGGGGAGTTTAGCCCAGACTTCTTCATCAAACAGGCTGACCAAATCTTCGTTGTCGAGGTTAAGGGCGACGAGGAAATCGTGGACCCATCTGCAGATAACATCAAGAAACACGAATACGCTATAGACCACTTCAAGCGGCTTAACAAATGGCTTGAGAAGGCAAAAATTCCAACACGTTATCAGTTCAACATGATGTCACCGAAAAGCTTCGACGTCTTCTTTCAGAAGCTTCGAGATAGTGGAGGTATTGGTTTCCGTTCTGTCTTGGACGTAGCGATGACAAAAGCCGCGAAGGCAGTAAGTTGAAGTGAAGTCTTGAATTATACAGGTAATCTCCTCCAAGCTGACGTCGAAGCTCTCGTCAATACTGTCAACTGCGACGGGTTTATGGGCAAAGGCATTGCTTTGCAATTCAAGCAGGCCTGACCGGATAACTTTGACGCCTATGCCAAGACTTGTCGTGCCAAGGAAGTTCGTCCGGGACAGATGTTCATCTGGGAAACGGGCCGAATGGTCAATCCTCGATACATTATCAACTTCCCAACTAAACGACATTGGAGAGAGAAATCTCTTATTGAAGATATCCGAAGCGGGCTGCGCGCGTTAGTCGCAGATGTGCAGCGATTGGGTATCGGCTCCATTGCCATGCCACCGTTAGGTTGTGGGAATAGTGGTCTTGATTGGCGAAATGTACGACCCCTCATTGAATCTGCCTTCGCTGAACTGCCGAACACGCAAGTGCAATTATTCAGTCCGTTAGGGGCGCCTGACGCGAAGACAGTGCCCGTTAATACTTGAAGACCGGCTATGACAATCAGAACGAGAGGAAGTTGAAGATGTTCCGCCAGGAGCATATCCGTGTTACGTATCAGCGTCTTTGCGAGCTTGCCTGGATAGCCAAGTGAGCGCGAGCAACATTTAATCAGCGCAGTGGGCTGGGCGAATGCTGCATTGCTTCTCGGATTCTTGCCATGTGGACGGTTTGGCGAGAGGCCGCTCTATCTACTTCCCCTCTCAGAGCCCGCGACCTTTCAAACATTCTTTGAAGCGCTCTTTTCTCAAGGGTAGCCTGGCCGATTCTCGAATGTGCGCGTTGCACGATCATCTTCCTAATTCCCTACATCTCTCCAGGGGAGTGGTCAAGGCTGCCCTGTACTGCGCGCATCGAACGACCGCCATCCATCGAAATGATCCCTCTGAGCTCGCTTGTTTTTCTCTCTTGGAAGGGCACCCATGTTGGTCTCGTGCGGCCGTCGAACGAGGCTACAGATAATCCTTCCAAGCTCGCTCGTTCTCTCTTCAGGGATGGGGGCTGATTGATCTTCCACTGCGCGCGTCCAACGAGGGGAGTCCGCGACCGCGCGTTGCGCGAGCACAGAAGATCATCAGGCCCCATCCCCTTTTTCTATTTCAGTAGATGATCCGAAATCAGCGCAGCGAGTTCTGACGGCTCCACCACTCCTTCGCGGGTGAGGAGTAGTTTGCCGTTGGAAAAGAAGTGGGTCGTGGGATAGGTCTCGAAGGTGTGAGCCTTCTTGATCTCGCGGCAGCGGCCTGGGACATGCATTTTGGCCTTGCCGACTTTCACGTCAGGAAACTTGGCGGCGGTTTCTACCAGGATCGGGTCGTAGACCATGCAGGGTTCACAGGTCGCTAAGCCGTAGGCCACGATCGACGCAGGCGCGTCGGTGAACTCCTTGTAGTTTTCGTCTCTGACGTCTTGGACGGTGCCGGGCATGGTTGAAAGTTCTGAGTGCTGAGTTCTGAGTGCTGAGTCGGCCATACACTTGGCTCTCAGCACCCAGTACTATTTGAATTAGCTCAGCTTCGCCAATGCTGCGAGGATGTCTTTATCCTCCCGCGCGACCTTGATTTCCTGAACCTTCGCGTAGGCGACCTTGCCGTTCTTGTCGACGATGACGGTGGCGCGCTTCGAGCAGTTCAAGGGCTCAAAGTAGAGACCATAGCCCTTTGCCGTGGTCCGATGCACGTCCGACAGCAGACGATGCTTGAGGTCCATCGAATCGGCCCAGGCCTTGTGCGAGAAGAAGCTGTCGCAGCTGATGCCGAACAGTTCTGCATTCGCCGATTGGAACTTGGGGAAGTCGTCGGTCAAGCACTTGTTCTCGCCTTGACAGACAGGGCTCCAGTCCAGCGGATAGAAGCAGAGAACGACATTCTTCTTGCCCTTGTAGTCGCTCAGCTTCACATCCTTCTGGTCCTGATCCTTTAAGTTAAAATCCGGTGCGGTATCGCCTACCTTTATTTCTGCCGCTACGTCGCTCATCTGTGAACCTCCTTCACTGGGTTTAATCCGGCCTCTGACACTGTCAGCTACAATTTTGTACCGTGTGGCTTGGAATCTTGTCAACAGTCTTGAAGACCTAACAGAGGTCTAGATGTTCTATAAGTGGTTGAGAAAGCAGGCGGACTATGGGAATAAACGAATTTCTCTAAAACTCAGCATGCGTCCGGCTGGTGCAGCGGTGCGGTGATTGACAATCTCAATGTTCTGACCCGACTGCTCTACGCGGATGCGGCTTCCGACTTTGGGCGACTGGCCGACCCTCGTCAATTCGTCTGCTGTTCCCCTGAGTAGATCGCGCGCAGGTTGGTCCGGGAGACCAAGGGGGAGAAACATTTCAAGTTCATCTACCCCAAACTTGCTGAGGCCAAGGGTGTAGCACCAGCTCCGATGGTTCGGCTCATCCTCGCCCTGCATGATCGGGATGTGATCAGCGGCGGCAAAGTGGGTAAGGGGACGATCCTGCCAATCAGACGGGTTGACGTATTGGTTGGTGACGATGTCATGGGCTGTGCCTTGCAAGAGGAGCGTGAGGCCTCGTGCGAGTCGCGCGGCAAAGAGGATCGTGTCCGGCATGTCACGCGGGGAAACAAGGGAGGGCGCGACGGCCCCCATCACATCGTGTTCCCAGGTCAACTGCTTCATCACGTCGGCGACGTGGCTCATTGGCAGCGGCATCACGACATGGGCTGACCAGGGTCCGTGAGTCGCTTGCCAGGATTCTGCTGAGCCCGCTTCGTGGTGAATGGTCAGCGGCCCGCCGTATTCCTTGTCGTACCAGACCTTCAGTTCGTCCGTGGCCGGCGAGGTCCCCCGATAGCCGACAAAGTAGAGCGGGGGGCGGCGGGCAGAAGGCTTGGGGGTTTTCTTTTTGATCCTCATGGTTGCACGCGAGACTATTTGCTGGATTTCTTGGCCCTGCGGCGGTCATCTGAGTTGAGGATCCGTTTGCGAATACGCAGACTCTTCGGTGTGACTTCAATTAGTTCATCCGGGCCGATATATTCGAGCGCGAGCTCCAAGCCCATTTCTCGTGGCGGCGTGAGGACCAAGGCCTCATCGGTACCCGATGCCCGCATGTTGGACAGCTGCTTTTCTTTACAGACGTTCACGTCCATGTCTTCGTCCCGGCTGTTCTCGCCGACGACCATCCCGCGATAGACATCCACGACAGGGCCGATGAACATCGTCCCTCGATCCTGAGTCATGAAGATGGCATAGCCGGTGCTGGCTCCGTCTTCGCATGCGACGAGCGACCCGTGTGTCGCCACCGTGAGGTCACGCTTCTCCGCCGGTTCGTAGGCGACGAAGACATGGTGCATGATGATGGTGCCGCGAGTCTTTGCCACCAAGAGATTTTTGAGTCCCATAATGCCGCGGGTGGGGATATGGTATTCCAGATGCATTTCACTCGGTCCGGCGTCGGAATGGATGAGCCGCATATGGCGCAACTCGCCGCGACGCTTGCCGAGTTCTTCAATCACGGCGCCCTGATAGGTTTCCGGAACCTGGATGGTCAGTTCCTCGTAGGGTTCGAGGATTGTGTCCCCGTCCGGTGGACAATCACTTCCGGCTGCGAGACTTGTAATTCGTACCCTTCTCGGCGCATTTGTTCGATCAAGACGCCGAGATGCAGCTCGCCGCGCCCGGCGACGAGGAACTTGTCCGCACTATCTGTTTCTTGGGCGCGCAAGGACACGTTGGTTTCAAGCTCTTTGAAGAGCCGGTCGCGCAAATGCCGCGACGTCAGGTACTTGCCTTCTCGTCCGGCGAAGGGGCTATTATTGACGGAGAAGGTCATTTGGACCGTTGGCTCGTCGACCGTGACCCTGGTCAGTGCGACCGGATAGGCTGCGTCAGCGATCGTATCGCCGATGCTCACTTCGTCCAGGCCTGCCACCGCGACGATTTCTCCTGCTTCCGCGCGTTCGATATCCGTCCGTTCGAGCCCTGAATAGACGGCGAGGTCCGACACTTTTCCGGGGAACTTGGCGCCATCCTTCCCGAGTACGACCACATTCTGCCTGCGGGCGATCGACCCAGATTGAATTTTCCCCACGCCCATCTTGCCTTTGTAAAGGTCTTGAATCAGGGAGAGGACCAGGATCTGGAGCGGCGCGTCGGCATCGATAGTCGGTGCGGGAATCTTGTCCAGCACGGTATCGAGGAGCTGGGTAATGTCCGTGCCGGGCTTATTGATGTCGAGCGTGGCCGTGCCCTTGATGGCCGCGGTATAGACGATCGGAAAATCGAGCTGCTCGTCTGTGGCGCCGAGATGGACAAACAAGTCGAAGGTCCGATTCACCACGTCATCGATCACCGCGTCCGGCCGGTCGATTTTGTTGATGACGACGATAGCCTTGTGGCCGAGCGCTAAGGCCTTCCGTAGCACGAAGGTCGTTTGCGGCATCGGGCCTTCTTTCGCATCGATTAAGATCAGGACGCCGTCCACCATGCGCAGGGTCCGTTCCACTTCACCGCCGAAGTCGGCATGTCCCGGCGTATCGACGATATTGATCTTGACACCCTTGTACGTCACGCTGGCGTTCTTGGCTCTGATGGTGATCCCACGCTCACGTTCCTGGTCCATCGAGTCCATGATCCGTTCGCCCATATCGTCGATCTTGCGATGGACATGGGTCTGGCGGAGCACGGCATCGACCAACGTCGTCTTGCCATGGTCGACGTGGGCGATGATCGCAATATTCCGAATATCGCTTCGGCGCCCTTTCGGTTCGAGTGGTGTGGTGACCGGAGATTCTGTTGTGGCTGTCTGATCCATAGACATTGCTGCATGCTCCAAAAAAAAGACGCCCAGAAACCCAGGCGTCCTACGCAGTATATCCGAAGCACGATGTCCGGTACAAGCGATGGACCGGAAGACGCGTGGATGGTGCGCCGGTACCGGCTTCAATCTTGAGTTTTGAGGGCCTCCAGGGTATGGTGACCGTGATCATCTTCTCAGGAAACCAAGCCGCCTCGAGGGTAACCCCGCGTAACCATGATCGATCAACCCGTACGACTCTCTCATACATCAGGCCCACCACCGCCTCGTCGCCCATGGCGCTGGTGGCAGATTTCGCTCCTAGTGCTGGGGGCGGTCATTGTGATGGGAGCACTGACCGCGGGCGGGTTGCTGTGGCATTTCTCAAAAGGCCTTCCCGATTTGGAGCAGTTGGGGACGTATCAGCCAAGTCTGGTGACGCAGGTCTATGCGAGCGATCAGACGCGTATCGGTCAATTTTTCATCGAGCGTCGCATCCTGGCCTCTGGGGCGGATATTCCTGAGCGCTTGCGGCGCGCGGTGATTGCGGTCGAGGATGTCCGGTTCTTTGAGCATCCCGGCCTTGACTACATCGGCATGTTCCGTGCGGCCTGGACGAATCTGCGCCGAGGGAGCAAAGTCGAAGGGGCCAGCACCATTACCCAGCAGTTGGCACGGTCCCTGTTTCTCTCATCCGAACGCACCTTCGACCGCAAAGTCCGCGAACTCATTCTCGCCTACAAGATGGAATTGGTCCTGACGAAAGAGAAAATACTCGAGCTGTATTTGAATCAGATTTACTTCGGCCAAGGCGCCTATGGTGTCGCCTCGGCGTCCCAAACGTACTTTGGGAAAGACCTCTCCGCCCTCACGATTGCCGAATCGGCATTTCTGGCGGGCCTCCCGAAATCGCCGAACCACTATTCACCCTTTAAGGCCTACGACCGCGCAAAAAACCGACAGGAGCATGTCCTGGCGCGCATGGAAGAGGCGAAGTTTCTCACGAAGGCAGAACGCGAGGAGGCTGTTGCGGAGATACTCCATTTCCGCCGTCCTGCGAGTGAGCAGGCTGCGCCGTACTTTGTGGAGTATATCCGGCAGTTGCTGGTCGCCAAGTATGGCGAAGAGATGGTGTACAAGGGTGGGCTCAAGGTCTACACGACCGTGAACATGGCGATGCAGAAGGCGGCTGAAGCGGCCTTTGCGGCAGGCCTGCGCGCATTGGATAAGCGCCAAGGATGGCGTGGCCCACTCCGAACGGTCGATATGACGGCGCCACCTCCGCTCCCTGTCGCCGTGGCGACCGATCAGGCGGTGAAGGTGGGAGATTATCTTGAGGGGTTCGTCACCAAGGTGGCGAAGGACCATTATCTGGTGCAGGCCGGCACGACAGTGGCCAAGCTTGCCTTTGAGGATATGGCATGGGCCAGTCGCCGTCTGACTGGGCCGGATCTGGCAAAAAATATTGTCGTCAATGTGAATCTCAAGCAGATGCTGAAGCCCGGCGATGTCATCGAGGTGATGGTCAAGAAACTGGATCGTGACATGGTCCATGTGCAACTGGAACAGACGCCCCTCATTGAGGGAGGGTTGATCGCGCTGGAGCCAGGCAAGGGCGCCATTCGGGCTATGGTCGGAGGCTACGATTTCGGTCGTAGCGAGTACAATCGAGCCATACAGGCTCACCGTCAGCCCGGGTCCGCCTTCAAGCCGATTATCTACGCGACGGCTATGAGCCAGGGGATGAGCCCCGCGTCGGTGATTCTCGATGCGCCGGTTGTCTACGAGCAGGAAGAGGATGAGAAAACGTGGAAGCCGGAGAACTACGGAAGGAAAATCCATGGCATGGTGAGTTTGCGGGATGCCTTGGCCCATTCGCACAACCTCGCGACGGTCCGGTTGCTGGACAAGGTCGGCATTAAGAATGTCATCGAGTTTGCGAAAACAGTCGGGATCACCAGTCCGTTGGCGGCAGATCTATCCTTGGGGCTGGGCTCATCCTCCGTCGGGCTGATGGAACTGACTTCTGTCTATGGTGTGTTTCTGAACCAGGGGAACCGGACAGAACCCTATGCGATTCTGTCCGTACAGGACAACGCGGGAACGGTTCTTGAGCAGGCGCAACCACAAGCCCTGCCGGTGATTTCCAAAGAAGCGGCGTACTTGATTACGAACATGATGGAAGACGTGATCCAAAAGGGGACCGGTCAAGCCGCTAAAGTGATCGCGCGGCCGATTGCGGGGAAAACCGGAACCACGGACGACTTTATGAATGCCTGGTTTATCGGCGGCGCCCCAAACTTGGTCACCGGTGTCTACGTCGGGTTTGACGATCGACGTTCACTCGGCGGGACGGAATCGGGGTCGCATGCCGCGTTGCCCATTTGGATCAACTTCATGCAGGCCGCGCTCAAGCCGCTGCCGGTCGTGGCCTTTACCATTCCGGAAGGCATCACGTTCGTCAAGGTCGATCCATCGACGGGGTTACTTGATGGCGAGCAGGAGGGGCAGGCGAGTACCGTCGAACTCTTTACCAAGGGCAGCGAACCGACTGAAGCGATCCAGCGTCGAACGGACCCGATTGATTTCTATACGCTGGATCAGCCCTCCGAGGGAGCGCTGTAGGGCCTGTCTGAGACAGGCCCCGGTCTGTTTGGTCGATCTGGTTTGTTGTGTTCATTTAGTTGGTCGTGTTGAACCAAACACACGAGACACACCAAATAACAGTCTTGTTCCGCGGCCTGTCGTTAGGTATAGGCGATAGCATTGACGGATGGAATGAAGAAGGAATAGACTGACCCCATGCGAATAGGTTCCCATCGCGCCCGTTCGGTGCTGGCCGGCACGCTCATCGTGCTCTTCTTTGCGTTGAGCTTCAATGCCTATGCCTGCCTCCTGCCGGTGATTGGCGTCACGGCTGGTGCCATGGGCAATGGCTGTTCGACTCCGGATGAACAGCCTGTCTATCAGTTCTGCGATACGTTTAAGACGCTCGGCGTGCAGTCTGTCGATAAGCTCCACCTCAGCAGTGACTGTCAGGCGATCTGCTCTGAAGACACTGAGTCGTTAGCTCTTCTCGACCTTCACACCTTTCCCAGCAGCCGCTTGTCCGATCATCCCACAGTCGCTCCTCCCCAGGATCTCCTGCTCAAGATTTCCGTACTTCGCATCTGATCTTTCTCCGTCCATACCTCGTCATCGTTTCTTTGCCATCACCTGTGCCGTTCGACGCTCGGCTTCAGCGTCAGGCCTCTAGTCTCGTTCTCTTGGCCATGTATGACCAGAGCGCAGACAGGGCTGCGAACGCGTGGGAACTCTGGGAGGTCATTGCTATGAGACGGAATAGACAGCGTCAGTGTGTGATGGTTGCGTTAGTGTTGGTGATGTTCTTCGGCAGCGGATTATCGCGGGCACAGGATACCGATTCTATGTCGCGCACCGTGGTCGTGCTGCCGGAATTGATCCAAGAGGTCCTGGCGCGGAATCCCGAGATGGTCGCCGTGCGGCAGCAATGGGAAGCTTCCTCGCAACGGATTACACAGGCACGGGCGCTGGAGGATCCGACTCTGTCGGTCCAGTGGTGGAACTTCCCTGAATCTTTCAACCTTGGGCGATCAGGACACACCATTATTGGGCTGTCCCAAAAATTCCCCTTTCCCGGAAAACTCGCTTTGAAAGAGGGGGTTGCCAGCCGCTCGGCCGAGATGACCGAGCAATCGGTCCGCGCGAAGGAACGGGAATTGGTCGCCCGCCTGAAACAGACCTACTACGATCTGTTTCTGGCACAGAAGGCGATCCAGATTCATCATGAGCAGGTGGAGCTGTCCAGACAATTTGTGGAGATTGCCAACGCGAAGTTCCGTGCGGGTAAGGGAAGCCAGGCCGATGTCCTCAAGGCCCACGTCGAGCTGTCCCTCCTGTTCCAACAGCTTCCCGTTCTGGAACAGCGTCGGGAAACCGCCGAGGCGATGCTGAATACGTTGCTTGATCGGGATCCCGCATCGCCCTTGGGGCTTGCGCAAGCCCCCTCCCAATTGCCGCTCGAACAGCCCCTCGACGGTCTGCACCGTCTCGCGCTCAACGACAGGCCGGAGCTCAAAGCCGCTGAGCTGGGTGTGCAGCGGAGCGAGCAGTCCCGCGCGCTGGCTCAGCGCCAGTACTATCCGGACTTCGATGTGGCAGTTCAGCGCTTCCAGAACTTTCAGGCCAATGACGGATTCGGCGCGGTGGTGTCGATGAGTCTTCCCTTCGCGTTTTGGAGCAAGCCGAAGTACGACGCAGGCGTGCAGGAGGCCGCGGCGGCGGTCGCGGTCGCGCAGGCGCAGCAACATACCTTGCAAAACCTGACCCGGTTTCAGATCAACGACCTCTTGGCCAAGGTCAGGGCGACTGACCAGGTGGCCACGTTGTATCGCACCACCATCTTGCCACAGGGCGTGCAGAGTTTGGAGGCGGCGCGTGTTGGGTATCGTGCGGGGACGGCGGGTTTCTTGGATCTCATTGACGCGCAGCGGGCCTGGCGAGGATTTCAGCTTGAGTATTTCAAGGCCCTCGTAGACCGCCAGCATCGGCTGGCTGAACTTGAACAGGTCGTCGGCATCACGCTCGATCGGCAGAGCTGACTCAGACAGGAAGGAGGAACGACGATGAACCAGCAATCATACAAGAAAAAATTTGTGATCGGCGCCGTGGCGATCGGTGCGATCGCCGGAGTTGCCGTCGGTTTCTTTATCGCTCCCAGAGTGATGGGCGACATGAAGCAGATGGACATGCAAGGGATGCCGATGGAGGGCACGATGCCCATGAAAGACATGGAACCCATGCCAGGCCTGTCCGCATCGCCGTCCGGGGCGGTGGTGGTTCCGGCTGTGATGAAACAGTTGATCGGAGTCCGAAGCGCGCCGGTCGGCATCGCGACATTGGGGCAGGAGATCCGCGCAGTCGGCACGGTCGGCTACGATGAACGTGGCTTGACTCAGGTGACAGTGAAAACATCCGGTTGGGTGCGAGAGGTCTTTGTCGATTCGATCGGTCGCCCTGTCCGCAAAGGCGACCCCCTCTTCACTCTCTACTCACCAGACCTCTTGGCCACGCAGGACGAGTATCTCCTTGCCGTAAAAACACAGGGACGGCTGGATGCCAGCCCGCTCGCTGAGGTCAAAGACAATGCGGCTTCTCTCGTGGCCAGTACGCGGGAGCGTTTGCACCTGTGGGATCTGACCGACGCGCAAATCACAGCGCTGGAGCATCGAGGTAAGGCGGAGCCGGTGCTCACAGTCTATGCCCCGTCTTCCGGGATTGTTCTCAAGCGAGAGGCCTTGCCGGGGAAATATGTAGAACCAGGCACGATACTGTATGAAGTGGCAAATCTCTCCACGGTCTGGATCTCTGCCGATATCTACGAGTCCGAGGTCGCAGCGGTGACACTCAACCAGCCGGCTTCAGTCACGTTCGCTGCCTATCCAGGAGAAACGTTTCGGGGCACGGTTTCGTACGTCTACCCCACGTTGAACACCGAGGCCCGCACGGTGCGCGTGCGGGTAGAGCTGTCGAATCCCGGCCTGAAGTTCAAGCCAGGCATGTATGGGACTGTCATGTTACAGACGGATGCAGCCCAAGCTTTGGTCGTGCCTAAGGAGGCGGTGCTGGAGACTGGTCTTCGCCAGCTCGTCTTTTTAGATCGTGGACAAGGCCGGTATGAGCAGGTGTCGGTCAAGCTGGGTCGTCGGAATCAGGATCACGTCGAAGTGCTTGAAGGACTCCATGCAGGAGATCGGATCGTCACCTCGGCCAATTTTTTATTGGACGCGGAGAGCAAGCTGGCCTCAGCGTCGAGCATGCAGGCCATGATGGGCCGGATCGGCATGGGCGATTGGCAGATGCGCGGCGCATACGAGGGCAAGATGGAAGGCATGGACATGGGTGGCATGAAGGGAATGGAAGGGATGAAAGGCATGCAGGGCATGCCTATGAGTGACATGAAGGGCATGGACAACATGCCTGGTATGGAAATGGGGAGCAAGAAGGAGATGCCTGGGACTGGAACCCGTCAGATAAATGGACTGACCCTTTCCCTCACAACTGCGCCGGAGAAACCCACAGCCGGTAACGTGCTGCTCAGACTCACGCTGAACGATCAGGCCGGCAAGCCGGTGACCAATGCGCAAGTGGTGTTCGTCTATACGATGCCGATGCCGGGCATGACTGATTCCAAAGTGACGGGTCGCCACAGCAAGGACGGGCTCTATGAAGGGACTGTGCTGTTCGGCATGGGCGGCGCCTGGGTGGTGACGGTGAACGTCACGATACCAGGGCGACCGGCCATTGCTGAAACGTTTCAGTTCTCGGTCGCCGGGGGAGGCATGTAATCGGGGAAAGCGGGCGTCTCGGCGCCCGCGGGCCACGGGGAATACGGCCTGCCTGAGCAGGCCGGGGCGGGAGGGTGCAAATATGGGTGAGAAAGAATGATCGCGCGACTGATTGAAGGAAGCGCCCGCAATCCGGTTTTAGTCATCCTTGTCGTCTTGCTGTTGGGCGCCTGGGGACTATGGGCAGGATTTCGGGTCCCGCTGGATGCGGTGCCGGATCTGTCCGACGTCCAGGTGACTATCTACACTGAATGGCAGGGACGCAGTCCCACGTTGATCGAAGACCAGGTCACCTATCCGATCGTCACGTCTCTGCTTGCCGGTCCGAAAGTGAAACGGGTGCGGGGGGTCTCAGAATACGGAGTCTCCTATGTCTATGTGATCTTCGAAGACCGGACGGATTTGTACTGGGCCCGCAGTCGTGTGTTGGAATACATGCAGAAGCTGACTGGGAAGTTGCCGGCTGGAGTCGCGCCGACTCTCGGTCCTGACGCGACCGGCGTCGGGTGGGTCTATCAGTATGCGCTGGTCGATGAGTCAGGCGCGCACGATCTGGCGCAGCTCCGCAGTCTGCAAGATTGGTATCTGCGCTATCAACTGGAGAGTGTGCCGGGCGTGGCAGAAGTGTCGGCGGTCGGCGGGTTCGTCAAACAGTATCAAATCGAAGTAGACCCGAACACATTGGCCGCCTATCGATTGTCGATCAAGACGATTATCGAAGCGGTCCGGAACAGTAACGCAGAAGTAAGCGGCCGGGTCTTGGAAATGGCCGGCACGGAATATGTGATTCGAGGGAAAGGCTACCTGCGCTCGATTGAGGATATCGAGCTGATCCCGGTCGGGACGGATGGCCGTGGCACGCCCATCTTGATCCGGGACATTGCCCATGTCCACATCGGGCCGGACCAGCGGCGCGGCATTGCCGAGTTGGACGGCAAGGGCCAGACCGTCGGCGGTATCGTGATCATGCGGGCCGGAGAGAACGCCCTCGCCGTGATCGAGCGGGTCAAAGCCAGATTAGCAGAGATTACACCGGCCCTTCCCAAAGGTGTTCACATCGTTCCTACCTATGACCGATCCGATCTCATTCACCGGGCCATTGCGGTGCTCCGCGAAAAGCTCGTAGAGGAGAGCATCATCGTCAGCCTGGTCGCGGTGGTCTTTCTGTTTCACCTCCGCAGCGCCCTGGTCGCGATTCTCATTCTGCCCGTGGCCGTGCTATTGGCCTTCATCCCGATGGCCTATCTACACATCACGTCCAGCATCATGTCGCTCGGTGGCATCGCCATTGCCATCGGCGCGATGGTGGACGCGGCTATCGTCATGGTGGAGAACGCTCATAAGCGGTTGGAACAAACGCCGCATGCGGACCGGATCGAAACCATCATTGCGGCGGCCAAAGAAGTCGGACGTCCCTTGTTCTTCTCGCTGCTGGTGATTGCCGTGTCGTTCCTGCCGATCTTTGCGCTGGAAGCCCAGGAGGGTCGATTGTTCACGCCTTTGGCCTACACCAAGACGTTCTCGATGCTCTTTGCCACTGCGCTCTCGGTGACATTGGCTCCTGTCTTAATGGTCCTCTTGATCCGTGGCCACATCCGAGCAGAAACCAAGAATCCCTTGAATCGGTTGATGGTTGCGCTGTATCGACCTATCCTCTCCGGCGCCTTGCGCGTCCGGTGGCTGACGCTCGGACTAGCGGTGGTGGTCGTGGGACTCACGGCGCCGATCTTTTCCCGACTCGGCGCGGAATTCATGCCGCCGCTGAACGAAGGAACTATTCTCTACATGCCGACCACCGTCCCTGGTCTCTCGATTCCTGAGTCAGTCAAGATACTGCAAGTCCAAGATCAACTGCTCACGACCTTCCCGGAAGTGGAACGGGTCTTCGGCAAAATGGGAAAGGCCCCGACTGCCACGGATCCGGCTTTTGTCGGCATGGCCGAGATCACCGTCACACTCAAACCGGAAGATCAATGGCGCTCTGGCATGACCTGGGATCGGTTGTTGGATGAGATGGATGCCAAGCTGCGCATTCCAGGATTTCCGAACATCTGGTGGATGCCGATTCAGACTCGCACTGAAATGATCACAACCGGTGTGCGAAGCCCAGTCGGCATCAAAGTCCTGGGGCCGGATCTGAAGACCATTGAGAAAATCGGCTTGGAGATCGAGCTGGTCTTGGCCAATGTGCCAGGCACGAAAAGCGCGTTTGCGGAACGGCTCAATGAGGGCTATTACCTGGATCTCACCGTGAACCGGCGCGAAGCAGCCCGCTACGGTCTGACGGTGGGAGCTGTGCAAGAGGTCATCACTTCGGCCATCGGCGGCGAGACCGTCACAACCACGGTTGAGGGGCGTGAACGGTATCCGGTCAATGTGCGCTACAAGCGCGAACTACGCGATGACCCGGATCGGCTCAAGAGGGTGCTGATCCCCACGCCGAGCGGCGCGCAGATTCCGCTCGGACAAATAGCCGATCTCGTCATCACCCAGGGACCGTCGTCGATTGCGGATGAGGCGGGAACCCTGGCCGGTTTGGTTTCAGTCGCAGTCGGCGGCCGCGACCTTCGCGGCTACGTCGAAGAGGCCCAACGAGCGGTGCAAGACCGAGTGCCATTACCCCCTGGCTACCGGCTGGTTTGGGCCGGTCAATATGAACACCTCGTGCGGGCCGAAGAGCGGTTAAAGCTGGTGGTCCCCGTCACTATTGCGATCATTCTCTTGCTGCTCTACCTCAACTTCCGTTCGATGGCAAAATCGCTGATCGTGCTCCTGTCCGTCCCCTTCGCCGCGATCGGAGCCATCTGGTATCTCGACTATCTGCACTACAACATGAGCGTGGCGGTCTGGGTGGGCATCATCGCCTTGGCCGGCGTGGCGGCGGAGACCGGCGTGGTCATGCTCGTCTACCTCGACGAGGCCTATGAGCGGCGGGTACGGGAAGGCCGC
>JAWXBV010000049.1:0-21559 GCA_034440335.1 Nitrospirota bacterium
CCATCCCGCCGCCAGCGGACGGGTCTACGCGGCCTATGGCGGTGTCTACGTGGCCACGGCCCTCGTCTGGCTGAAGGTCGTGGACGGCGAGAAACTCTCCGCCTTCGACTGGACTGGAGCGGGAATCGCGTTGCTCGGTATGGGGGTAATCGTCTTTGGCTGGACCGCGAAGGAGTAAAACAAATGAGTCAAAAACAGCCTCCCGGCATGGGTCATCACCGCTGCCTCTACATCGAGGTGATGCTGGCGACCGAAGGAGTATCCGAATATCAGCGTGACTCTAGTCTGCACAGCAGCTCATTTTCGACACGTCTTTTGTGTAAGACAGCGCGGCTATTTTGAGCGCCTCGGACATTGTTGGATAGACGTGCAGCATGCGTGCAAAGTCGTCGATACTCGCACCAAAACGGAGCCCCATGGCCGCTTCATGAATCACCTCTGCCGCGTTCATTCCGTGCATTGACACCCCCAGCACCTTCTTCGTGTTCCGGTCCGCCACCATTTTAATAACCCCTCTGGTCTCCCGGACCGCCCCAGCTCTGGGAACGAGGGACATAGGAATGGTGCGACAATCGCACACGTACCCGCGCGCATTGGCCTCTGCGTCCGACAGTCCGATGACGCCCACTTGCGGGTCGGTAAAAATCGCTCGCGGAATCACGGCGTGGTTTACCTTATGGCCCCCTTTACCGTTGAGCGCATTCTCGGCGGCAATCCCACCGTCCTGCGCTCCCACAGGAGTGGCCATCTGGCTTCCCGTGTAGGAACCAATGACGTCTCCGGCGGCATACACGTGCCCGGCAGAAGTGCACAGCTCGTCGTTGACCTTCACGAAGCCACGTTCATCCAGATCGACTCCTGCAAGGTCAAGCCCCAGGTGTTCCGTATTTGGGTTGCGCCCCGTAGCGACCAGCAGTTTCGATGCTTTCAGTTCCTTCTGCCGCCCGTCCACCTGTAGTGTGACGACGACTTGGCGTTCATCGCCATGCACCCGGGTCACCGTGGTGTTCGTATAAATGGCAATTCCCTCCTCACGAAAGACGTTTGCCACCGATTGCGCAATCTCCGGCTCGTAGGCCGAAAGAATTCGCTCGCCGCGTTCCAGAATAGTGACGCTGGTGCCGAAGCGCGAAAACATCTGGCCCAGCTCAAGCGCAATGTAGCCGCTACCGAGGATGATGAGCGACGCCGGAAGTTCTGTGAGCTCGATGTCTTCGTGACTGGTGAGCAGGTCGCTGGTGAGATACGGCGTTTCACGAAGCCCTGGAACCTCTGGCACGGTGGGCGAGCTTCCAGTCGCGACAAGGAATCGAGGCGCTGAGAGAACCTGCCCATTCACGGTTACCTCGTTGGGGCTGTTGAAGCGGGCTGCTCCTTCAAAAATGCGGATGCTCTTGGAGTCGGCGATAATGCGCTGATACTTCTTCTCTCGGTAGTCTTCAATCACGGCATCCTTCTGCTCGATAAGCGCGCGGAAGTCGAAGCGCATCAAGGTAGAAGAGAGCCCTGGGTAGCGCGGATTCTTCGCATCGTAGAGGATTTTCGCAGCTTCGATGAGGTTCTTGGACGGCAAGCAGCCACGGTTGGCACACGTCCCCCCGAGCGTGCGCACCTCGGTCATGGCTGCGGTTTTTCCGCTTTCTGCTGCACGCAGCGCGGCAGCAAACGCCGTCGAGCCGGATCCGAGAATCACCAGGTCAAATTCCTCCGCCATAATTTCTCCTTATTTGGACTTGTTGTCCTGGAATGTCCTTCAGGTCACGCGCATGTCTGGCGCCGCACGAGGTAGTAGCCCAGCGCGGCCACTCCGATGAACACCACAAGAAGGCCGATCAAGAGGGCATCGTTGAGGATGAATCCAAGGCCAAGCGCGGTGACCAGACCGGCGACAATAAACGGCGCCACGCAGCAGAGTGCGGCAAACGCGGCGCCGCTGATGCCGACCGCCATGAGCGTTCGGCCCAACCAGGATGGCGCCTCGTGACTAGTTGTTCTCGCGTCCATTGCGTCTGTTAGGGCTGCACGGTGGAGGGATAGCCCGCGTTCGTGGTGGCTTCCACCAGCGCCTCGACCGTGGTCTTGGCGTCATCGAAGGTGACCAGGGCTTCCTTCTTCCCCAAGTTGACCGCGATGTTCTCGACGCCTTCGGCCTTGTTCAGCGCTTTCTTCAGCGTGATCGGGCAGGTCGCGCAGGTCATGCCGGGCACCGAAAGGGTGACCGTTTTCGTGGCGGCCCAGGCGGGTGCGCTCAAGGCGGCTGAGAGGGCGAGTAGAGTGATGAGCTTGTTCATGACATGGTCCTTTCAGTAAAACAGCGGCAGAATATAGGGGAACGTCAGCGCGAGCCCCGTCAGTGCGGCCACGAGTAAAAAAATGATCTTCTGCGCCGCCTTGACTTGCGGCCCGGCACAGACCTCCTCCGGCTTGCAGGCTTGCGCGGGTCGGAAGATGCGCCGGTAGGCGAAGAAGAGCGCCACGAGTGCTGCGCCGATAAAGATCGGACGATACGGTTCGAGCACCGTCAGATTGCCGATCCACGCCCCGCTGACGCCAATCGCCACTAATACGAGCGGGCCGAGACAGCAGATCGAGGCGAGGACCGCCGCGAGGCCGCCGATACCCAAGGCGCCGTGACCATTGTGAGGTTTAGACCAAGGGTTTTCTTTCTCTGACCTGGACAACCTATCCATGCACCACCTATTTTCCAGGCGCCCGCAGGACACGCAGCCGGACACCGCAAACCGCTGGGCCATCGGCGGCCAGCACGATCCAACTCAACGGTCCCTTTCCACTCCATGAAGCCAGGCCTGTATTCCAAGCTTGCCCATTGATTCCAGTCTAACCTCCGTACTACGGTACGGAATCAAGGGAAATTTTCATGGCTTCAGAATTAACGATAGGCCAAGTGGCGACGCTGGCTGGGGTGAATGTCGAGACGATCCGGTATTACCAGAGACGGGAGCTGCTGTCCGAGCCGGACAAGCCGCACATGGGCTATCGGCGGTATCCGGCGAACATCGTGAAACGCATCCGCTTCATTAAGCGGGCGCAGGCCCTTGGGTTCACGTTGGAGGAAATCGCCGAACTGCTACGGCTGGAGGAAGCGCGTGCCTGTGCGGAGACCCGGGCCCTGGCCTCCCACAAGATGCGGCTAATTGACCAGAAACTGACGGGTCTCGCGGCGATGCGGAAAGCGTTGGCCAGTCTGGTTCAGCAGTGCGATAGGAAACAACCTGCGAAGGGCTGTCCGATCATTCAGGTGCTCGAACAGGATTAAGCGTCCCCTTCATCCCGAAGCGATCCAACACGCCAGGCCCTTGGCCTTTAAAACTCTCCAACTACGACCATGTTCCTGACCCAGACCGCTGGGCTGTTCATTCTCTCGGCTCTCGCTGAGATCGTCGACAGCTTTCTCTCGTACCTCTGGCTTCGCAAGGACGGATCGATCTGGCTCGTGATTCCCGCGGCACTCAGCCTCGCCGCCTTTGTCTGGCTCCTCACCCTCCATCCCGCCGCCAGCGGTCGGGTCTACGCGGCCTATGGCGGTGTCTACGTGGCCACGGCCCTCGTCTGGCTGAAGGTCGTGGACGGCGAGAAACTCTCCGCCTTCGACTGGACCGGAGCCGGAATCGCGTTGCTCGGTATGGGGGTAATCGTCTTTGGCTGGACCGCGAAGGAGTAAAACGAATGACTCAATGTCCCTCCCGTTCAAGCCATGTATCCGCATCTCGTGCATCGTCTTGCCCTAATTAGCACGGGCGTTTCCTATTCCACCTGAACTCGATCCGATCGTTCCTCCACAATCTGCAGGATAGCATGATCGATTCTCCATCGGTCTCGGAGAAGCGATTGGAGACGGCCCAACACGGCATCCCGATCCTCTCCAACAGGGACCACCACATGGGGTTTGTTCAAGAACTACTCGCCCTATGTTCCTCACGCGCTACGCTCCAGACTTCCCGCGCGGCATCGGCATTCATCGCCGCAATGCCAAGCCCAACGATCAGATCGGGCCATCCGGAAAGCGTGTAGGCCGTTACGAACCCCGCTGCAATGATTGCGATGTTTGCCAGGACATCATTTCGAGCTGACAGGAACGCCGCCCGCGGCAGGCTGCCGCTATGCGTACGGAAATTCACCAGCATGAGTGCGCACGTCAGATTGATCACCAGAGCACCGCCACCAGCCAGCGATAGGGGAAGCGGTGCAGGCGGCAACGGCACCAAGAATTTTCCCCACGCTGTCCACAACGTAGCAAGACCCGGTATTAATAGAATGCCGGCGAGGGCCATTCCCACACGAGCCGGCTGGCTACACTCCAACCGAGCGCTATGGCGATCAGGAAATTAATCGAGGCATCTTCTAAAAAATCGACGCTATCGGCAAAAAGCGAGACCGAGTCGATCGCGAGGGCCACCGCGAACTCAACTCCAAAATAGGCCAGGTTCAGGATAGCAACGATGATGACAACTTTTCGCAGATTCACGTTCATTCCTCAGCTTCAGCAACTTCCTTCGTTTTAGGATGCCGCAATATACCTCATACCTCGGTCAAAGTGGCCAGATTTCAAACTGACCCAATATCAATAAACTCAGCGTAGGGCTCTATCATTAAGTGCGAAGAATCTTAACCCCCTCATACGTCATGTTGTCGTTTCCGTGCCCAACCGTGAGGCAAGCGTTGGGAACTCCGCTTCATGCCGTTGAACAATTCTTTGCTCCATCCACCGATACAACACGGGCATCACCACAAGGATCAAAGCTGTTGATGAAAACAACCCTCCGATCACAACTGTGGCGAGCGGCCGCTGTATTTCGGAACCGGGTCCGGTAGCCAGCAGCAGGGGAATGAGCGCCATCATTGCGACAACTGCGGTCATCAGCACAGGGCGCAACCGCAGAACCATGCCGGTCAGCACCGCCTCATCCAACGACATCCCCTGTTCACGGAGTTGGTTCATATAGGCGATCTTCACAACCCCGTTGAGTACCGCAACACCAAACAAGGCAATAAAGCCCACAGAAGCAGGAACGGAAAGATAGAGCCCGCTGACCAACAACCCCAGCAAGCCGCCGACCATCGCAAACGGAATCGCGAGCAGGATCAGTGCGGCTTGCCTGAGGTTTCCGAACGTAAAATACAATAATAAGAAGATCAGGCCAATGACCAGAGGCACGACAACGGCCAGACGTGCCATGGCTTTCTGTTGGTTTTCGAATTGGCCGCCCCAGGTCACATAGTAGCCTGGTGGGAGCTGGACCTGACGGGCAACTGCCGTCTGTGCCTCTTCTACGGCGCCGACAAGGTCACGCCCGACCACATTGGCCTCGATGACGATCCGGCGGCTCGCATGCTCACGACTGATCTGTGCAGGCCCTTCCACAATTCGAATATCGGCCAACTCCCGAAGGGGAATGCGGGACCCGTCAGGCGCGGTCACCCACAGCGCCGCAATCGTTTCCATATCGACGCGCTGAGCATCCGGGAATCGCACCATGATCGGAAAGCGCCATTGCCCTTCGAACACCTCCCCGGCGGCAATTCCACCTCCGATGGCTTCAATCACTTCCGTGACCTCCGCCACGTTGATGCCGTGCCGCGCGATCCTGGCACGGTCGATATCGAGCTTCAAATAGTAGAGGCCCGACACCTGCTCGACCCGGAGATCGGACATGCCGCGCACCTGCCGCAGCTCCCGGGCGATTTCGTCCGCCTTCATGCGCAACGTCTCAAGATCTTCGCCGAACAATTTGATCGCGACCTGGGAGCGAACTCCCGATACCAATTCATCGACACGCATGGAAATCGGCTGAGACAACCCAAAAGCAATGCCAGGTACGTGCGCCAGCCGTTGACGGACCTGCTTTTCAATGTCGAATTTGGACTGTGCCTGCCACTCGGAGTCGGGCTTGAGCAAGACGTACATATCACTGAGTTCCATGCCCATCGGATCCGTCCCCAGTTCGTTGGCTCCCGTACGAGACACCACGGAGCGCACGTCCGGGATCTCCAACAACACCCGTTCGACGTCCCCCGCAATTTTCAGCGATTCGGTCAGACTGATGCTCGGGAGCCGCATCAGATTCACCACGATCGACCCTTCGTCCATAGTCGGCACAAACTCCCGACCGATGAATGGGATCAGAGCCGCCCCGCCGACGAGCATGCCGACCGCCGCGAGCACGACCAGACCCGTTCGGCGAATGGCCCCCTCCAACATCTGCCGATACCGCCGCCGGACAGGCTCCAGTCGGGGCTTGCCCTCGGTTGCGGCACGAGGCTTCATCAGCATCGCCGCCAGCACCGGGACCACCGTCATCGACAGCACCAAGGAACTCAGGAGGGCGATCACCACCGTCAGGGCCAGCGGAATAAACATCTTGCCTTCCATCCCTTGCAGAGCCAGGAGCGGAACAAAGGTCAAGGCGATGATCAACTCTCCGAAGAGGCTCGGCTTCCGCACTTCCAAGACGGCCCGTAAGACGACCGGCACACGATCGGTGATCGAGAGGGCCTGTCCCTTCGCCTGTTCGCTCAGATGGCGCTCCACGTTTTCCACCTGCACGATCGCTGCATCGACAATCATCCCCAGCGAAATGGCCAAGCCGCCCAGGGACATCAGATTCGCCGACAGGCCGACTTGCTGCATGATTAGGAACGTGGCCAGCATGGCCAGCGGCAATGTCAGGGCGATGACCAGTGCCCCGCGGAGATTCCGGAGAAACAGATACAGCACGAGGAGCACAACCGCGACACCCTCCAGCAAGGCCTTCTCGACCGTTTCAAGAGCCCGAGCCACTAATTCGATGCGGTCATAGAAGGGGACGATCGTCACACCGGCCGGCAACACCTGATTGATCAGCTCGATTTTGTCTTTTACCGCGGAGACCACCTCCCGGCTATTGCCGCCGCGTAGCATGACGGCAATGCCTTGGAGCACCTCGCCTTTTCCGTCACGCGTCACGCCTCCTAACCGGATCGCGCGCCCTTGGCGAACCTGGGCAACGTCCCGGAGATAGATCGGTGTGCCCTCGTGCGCCGCCACCACCATCTGTTCCAGGTCTGCCGCAGAACGGGCCAGTCCCACACCGTAGACCACCAACTTATCTCCGCCCTGCTCGATGTAACCACCCCCGGCATTTTGATTATTCCCGGCGACGGCAGTGTGGACTTGACGCAGCGTAAGCCCCAAGCTCGTCAAGCGATTGGGATCGACGAGCACGTCATATTGCTTCGCCAGGCCACCCAACGTGTCGACATCTGCAAGGCCCGTGACCGCGCGCAACATGGGACGGATGATCCAGTCTTGGAGGGTCCGCAACTCCATCAGGGTCTTGGTCGAGCCCTCGACGAGATACATAAACACTTCGCTCAATCCCGTACTGACCGGTCCGAGCATCGGCTCGGCATGTTGTGGAAGCCGGGATCGCGCCTGGAGCATCCGTTCTAAGACGAGTTGCCGGGCGAAATAGATATCCATCTTGTCTTCAAAGACCACCGTAATCACCGAGACCCCGAACCGCGATACCGAGCGTAACTCCGTTTTCCCCGGCAGGTTCGTCAACTCGATCTCCAGGGGAAAGGTGACGAGGCGTTCGATTTCTGCAGGAGCCAACGCGGGCGCCTTCGTAATCACTTGGACCTGGACCGGAGTCACGTCGGGAAACGCATCAATCGGCAAATGGCGAAACGCCGCCACACCGCCCACGATCAGTCCAACAACGGCAAGCAGTACGACAAGCCGTTGTTCCAAGGCGCCACGGATCAGCCGTTCGATCATAGCGGTCCTCCCGTCGGCATCTGCTCACGGAGCAACTCTGACTTCAAGGCATAACTGCCCTCCGTGACCACCTCATCTCCAGCAGTTAGTCCCGTGATCACGTGGATGTACTCGCGTGAGGCCGAACCGAGGGTCACCTCGCGGGATTCGAACCGCCTCGGTCCCCGCACCACGAAGACAACCGTCCGGCTGCCGACCTGCTGCACCGCTGTGCGCGGCACGCTCAAAACGGCTTGCTCGTCCGTGACCACACTGACCTCGGCGAACATCTCAGGCCGCAACTGGCCGTCAGGGTTGGCCACATCGGCACGCGCCATCACGGTCCGCGTCGTGGAGTCGATCACCGCGCCCACATAGGTAATGGCGCCGTGAAACAGCGTATCCTGGTAGGCCGACACCCGCACTTCGAGGATGAGCCCGGTCTTGAGCCGACCGGCCTGCTGCTCCGGGAAATCGGCGCGCACCCAGACGGTGGAGAGATCCGCCACCGTGAACAACATCGTATTGGAGTCGACGACTTCGCCGATGGTCGCGTTCCGCTCGATCACGTCACCGGTAAAGGGGGCTCGCAGGGAGACTTGCGCGACCTCCGCATGAGGCAAGGTCTTGGCTGCCAGCCGCTGGATCTCCCGCTCCGTCATGCCGAGTAAATGCAGCTTTTCTTCCGCTTCGTGCAGATCGGCTCGCGCGTGCTCATGGTCGGCGTCACGCCGTTGCTGTTCACCCGCGCCTATCGCGCCACGATCCAGCAGCGCTTGGGCCCGTTCGAGGGCCTTTTCCGCCATGCTCAGTGTGATCCTCGCTTTGCGATACTCCAACTGGGCTTCTCCATAGGCAGGGCTATCGAGCAGGAGAAGCCGGTCGCCTTTCTTCACGCGATCGCCAAGGTTAGCGGACACGGCCACGATACGGCCTGGGACTCGCGCGCTGAGATGCGCTAATCGATTCTCGTTGGGGAGGATCTTCCCCGCCTGGGCCTTGAGGACCGTCCGTAGCGGACGGAGCGCGACGCGATCTGTTTGGAGACGCATGAGGGTCCTGTTCCCCTCCGGCAATTCGAGGATACCGGGCTCAGCGGACGATGTGGCCTCCGGGGCGGGCGGCTTCGGCGCGTCTTTTTGCTTCGACTCACACGACATCTGCATGAGAGCGACCAAGAGCACCAGGGCGACCAGTAGAGGACTCAATAACGGAGGCATCACGAAGCGAATGCTCATGGCAACCCTCCCACCGCCCGTTCCAATCGGGCCAGCGCAATGGAATGATCGGCTCGTGCCTGGGCATATTCGAGCAGGGTCTGGCGGTACACGCGTTGCGCGTCGATGACTTCGAGCAAACTCGCCACGCCATGGCGAAAACTGAACTGGGCGATGGCGAGCGCTTCTTTAGCTTGAAGCAGGAGTCCTTGTTCAAAAACCTGGATCTGTGCTTGCCCAGTCCGCACCTCCTGAAAATACTGGGTGATGGTCTGCTCCAGTTCCTGCTGCACCTGAGCCTGCTCGGCTTGCATCTGTCGATGGGCGCCCATCGCCGCGCCGATTTCTCCCTGTCGGCGATACCAAATGGGCAGCGGCACGCTCAGCCCCGCTACGATGGATTCATCGCCGGCCTCCCGATGATACTGGCCCATCACCGCCACGTTCGGCATGCGCGATGCGCGTTCCTGTTCGATCCTAAATTCTGCTTGCTCAACCACGTGCTGCTGTCGGCGAAGTAGGGGATGTCGTTCGAGCGCCTGCGCTGTCAGCAAGCCAAGGTCCAGCCCCGACCGCACCGTTTCAAAATCTCCTTGGATGGCAAATCCCTCCCCCAGGGCCTTGCCCGTGACCGTATTGAGTTTGGCGCGGGCCACGAGCAGCGCATTGTCCGCTCTCGCCAGATCTTTCTTGGATTTCTGGAGTTCGACGGTCGCCTTGACCAACTCGAATTTCGGCGCCTCCTGCGTGCTGACACGCGCATGCACCAGTTTCACCAGATCTTCGACCGTCTTCAGGTTCTCCTTCCCAAGCTGCGCCTCTTGTTGCGCGAAGAGCAATTGGAAAAACGCCCCTTTGACATCAGCCATGACCTTTACTTTTGTTTCGTCCATGCCGGCGAGGGCGCCGGCCAATCCCGCATCGGCTGCACGTTGTCGCGCTGCGCGTTTTCCCAGCCACTCGAATGGTTGCTCCACGGTGATTGTTCGTTCGGTGATGGAGACCCCGGTGCTGGGCTCTCGAATCGACCCGCGGCCGGCCAAACCCGTGATCGTGGGGTTCAGGTAGGCGCCAGCCGTAACGCGCTGGCCCTGACTTTGCTCAAGGACTGCTTCCGCCCCGCTCATCATGGGATTGTGTTGGAGCGCAAGTTGTACGACTTGGTCGAGTGTGTATTCGGACGAGCTGAGTTCGGTTGTGTAGCCAGGCATGGCCACGATCACCAATCCAAGCAAAGCTGGAACCATGCAGATGAGTATCGATTTCATACTGGGCCTCCCCCATCGGCGCCCATGGCCATTCGCCTCCGTCAGAATACGAGACGGACGTGGAGCGCCGACAACATAGATCGAAGCGTTATGAGATATGAACAGGCGCGATTAAACCAGAGGGGGAGCGCGGGAGGAAAGACTGGTCGTGAGGAGAAGATTGGTCAGCGAAGAACTGGGTTGCGGCTGCCATAGGGCATAAGGTCTCGCGGGCGGGTGCGCATGGAAGGAATGTGCGGCTACATCCAGCGCGGTGCCTTTTCCGACTTGCGGCTCGGACGAAGACGCGAGAACAAACTTGATTTCGAGGTGCTCGGACCCATGGAGAGGTTGCAGGATCAGATGAAGCGTACAGCGGGATTCGTCGTCTGCAATCGAGGCATGGTCATAAACCGAGAACTCACAGTCCAGGTCCTGGGAAAAAACAGTATGGACTGTCCCCCCATGCCTGTGGTCTTCCGCCCCATGGCGATGGTCGGCCTCTGGATGGATATGGACCAATGGCGCGGCGAACATCCACAGGGACGCCCATATAAGGAGCAGCACCCGAGAAAACGATGGTGTGTCACCTATCCGTTGCATTGAGTATTCACCCTAGCACAGTTCCCCTGTCCCATCAATCAACCGATCCCTTCCTACCTACTGTGTAGGGAACTGTCTGGTTCGTCTAGTTTCTCTCGTCTATTTGGTTAGAGTCTGATTCAGCTACATCCACGAAACGACCAAACAGACCAGAGTGACCAGCCCATTGTTCTGTCTTGCGCATAACAATTTTTTTCTGCTGCGGACGGTTTCAGCATCCGGCCAGAAACACGGATGGCGGGAGAAGCTCACAGCTACTCCCGCCCTCCGTTCTGGTCAAACCGTTCGCTACTTATTCGGCTGCGGGGTGTAACGAAGATAAGGCTTCACGGTCTTAAAGCCCTTGGGGAAGAGCGTCTTAGCTTCGACATCGTTCACGGCCGGAGTGATGATGCAATCCTCCCCATCTTTCCAATTAGCCGGCGTCGCGACCTTGAACTTTGAGGTCAGCTGAAGAGAATCGATCACGCGCAGCAATTCATCGAAATTCCGACCACATGAAGCAGGATAGGTCAAGGTCAGCTTGACCTTTTTATCCGGGCCAATGATGAAGACGGAACGTACCGTCATATTGTCCATCGCGTTCGGATGAATCATGTCGTAGAGGGTCGCCACCTTCTTGTCAGGATCGGCAATGATTGGATAGTTCATCGTCGTCTTTTGCGTTTCATTGATGTCGTTGATCCAGCCTTTGTGCGAATCCAACGGGTCGACACTGACGGCGATGACTTTCACGCCCCGCTTCTTGAACTCCGGAGTAATCTTGGCCACGGTCCCCAGCTCGGTGGTGCAGACAGGGGTATAGTCCTTTGGATGTGAGAAGAGAATCCCCCACCCACCGCCCAACCATTCATGAAAGTTGATGGTCCCTTCAGTCGTCTCTGCCGTAAAATTCGGTGCCTCATCTCCCAGTCGTAGTGCCATAGTAGCCTCCATTATTTAAACTCAAACCAATGACCCGATACCGCTCATCGCGGTACGATACTGTCTTTCCAGGATTAAGTGCAAGAGGGACCAGGGGAACGATCAGGGTGAATTTGTTCTCGACATAACCATTTGATTGGACGCGCTTTGCTAATAACCGCTATCGTTGATTTTTCTGACAAATTTCCGAGAACAAATTCACCCTGGGGGAACGATATACCTTGAAGACGCAGCATCCAAGGAGCCTGAACATCCAGCTGGGAGGCGTCATTCATCTTGGGCGAATCATCGATCGGAATCGGCTCCGTTAAGACAGCCGGATTGCGGTAGGCCTGTCTCAACGCTCCCACCCTCACCATATGGAACGGCATGATTGGGCTAGCAGGCTGTGGGAAAACTCAATTATTGCGTTCTGCGTCGCGTTTCGCACTCGGGCCATCTCGTCTCAGAAGATCCCGCAGGATGCGCAAAATGGCCGTCCAGTAAGACCGCAGCGAGCGAAGAGGCGAAGGAGGTACGGACCGCACTTCGTGGGGCCGTTCGCCCTTGTCATCGATCTTGGCGAACGGAAGAGCCCCTCCAGTGATTCCGGATTCCGAAGACCCTCGTTGAGCCTCTGAGCGATGCGAGAACGCCGCTGGCAGACTTTTTTCGCACCCTGCTAGAAGAGGATCGTCTCCAGAAGAATCACGAGACAGGCGGCAATCAGAGAGAGACACCCGTGGTGCGCCCGGCTGGAATCGAACCAGCGACCCTCAGCTTAGAAGGCTGATGCTCTATCCGACTGAGCTACGGGCGCCTTCAGAAGAAGTTATAAGTTCTGAGTTAGCAGTTCTGAGTTGTGCGTTGCGGATCAGGGGTAATGGAAGAATCCTCGGGATCGATCGCCATCTATTCTTATAACTCAGCACTCAAAACTCAGAACTCGCCGAAGGGATTTGGTCGGGGCGAGAGGATTTGAACCTCCGACATCCTGCTCCCAAAGCAGGCGCGCTACCGGGCTGCGCTACGCCCCGACATCTTGAATGTTAAATGTTGAATTATAAATGATGAATGAGCGTATAGCTTTCATTCATTCCCCAATTCAACATTCATCATTAAACATTCGCCATTGATGCACCAAGAATTTCCCGCATCTTAAGAAACGCGTTGGCGCGATGACTGATCGTGTTTTTTTGATCCGCCGACATCTGAGCTAACGTCTTCCCTAATGCTGGAATACAAAACACAGGATCATACCCAAATCCTAACGTTCCACTCGCCTCTTCTGCAATCACTCCAGCCAACGTACCTTGTGCCACCCGTACTTCACCAGACGGCAGTGCGATCGCTGCGACGGTCAGAAAGCGAGCGGTTCGTCGTTCATGAGGCACACCGCTCAACTCCTGCAGCAACTTTCGACAGTTATCTTCGTAGGTCGCACCTTCACCGGCATACCTGGCCGCATAGACTCCGGGCCGCCCGTCGAGCGCATCCACTTCCAGCCCTGTATCGTCGGCGACAGCCGGTAAACCCGTGAACTCGGCAATGGCACGCGCCTTCTTCACGGCGTTCGCCTCGCAGGTACCCCCGTCTTCAACCACGTCAGGAGCATCCGGGAATTCATCGAGCGTGTGAATCGTGATACCCAGACCGCTTAAGAGCGCGACGAGTTCCTCTATCTTATGCCGATTTCTGGTCGCAAGCACCAATTCATGAATCATCGTCTTTGCCCTACTCCAACTCCCCGATCAAATCCTTCTGCATGGCGGTGAGGGTCTGAATCCCACTCCATCCCATCGCCATAAACTCATCCATTTCCTGTTTGGCAAAGGGGGTCCGCTCCGCTGTGCCCTGGACTTCGACATAGCGCCCCTGTCCGGTCATGACCACATTCATATCGACATCGGCCATGGAGTCTTCTGTATAGGCCAGGTCGACGAGGATTTCCCCACCGACCTTTCCGACGCTAATGGCAGCAAGATAGTCCGTCAACGGACGTTTTTTGATCAGGCCTCGCTTCTTGAGGACGGTGAACGCGTCGGCGAGGGCGATAAACGCTCCTGTAATCGACGCCGTTCTGGTCCCTCCGTCGGCTTGAATGACATCGCAGTCGAGCCAGATCGACCGCTCCCCCATCTGCCTCATATCCGTCACCGCACGAAGGGCTCGCCCAACCAGACGTTGAATCTCCAACGTCCTGCCGCCCTGTTTCCCTTTGACCGCTTCACGCGGGGATCGCTCATGGGTCGAACGGGGGAGCATCGAATACTCCGCCGTCACCCATCCCTGCCCTTTCCCCTTCAAAAACGGAGGGACTTTCTCCTCAATCGAAGCCGTACAAATCACTTTGGTGTCGCCCATTTCGATGAGAACAGACCCTTCGGCATGTTTAATAAAGTTCCGCGTGACCTTCACCGGACGAAGCTGATCTTTTCGCCGCCCATCAATACGCAAGAGCCCCGCTGCATGATTCATGAATGACTCCTATTCGTGATCCGGCGCATTATAGTGAAGGCCCTCCAAAAGCGCAATGAAATCGGCCCGGTGTCCCAATCATTCAGTCGATAACCTCACCCTCCCTGGTTGGGCATGTACACACTAAGAAGGCACTGTCCCACGCGGCACTACGGGCTACCGTTTCTCCTCGCTTTCCAGTGAGGCATTGGGGGGAGAACGTTGTGATGCGTGGGGAAAATATGCGAGTCTACGACCATTCCTGCCGATCGACTTGTACAAAAGCACAGGGTGCGTAAGGCTCAATCTGTACAGACGCACACGGCTTCAGACCTATCTCCCCATTGGACCTCAAAGAATAATACGCCTCCCCCCTTGAACATACCGTCACAGCGCGGTCTCCCATTGCGCCCACATGAAGAAGACGTCATCGAGTCATGAGACTCACCGCGTGCGGCTTTTCGCAATAGAGTGGCATAATCGGTGCTTTCGGCTTACATTCTCGTGAGAGCACTGAACGTCGCGATACACAGGAGCACTCACTGAGCCCAGATGGTTCCCTCGTTTACACCTACTGTATACTCACACGATCATGACATTGCGTGATGACCGATCTGCGCAGCAAGCCCTCTTTGACCTTAAACGCGTTCTGATCGTTGACGACGAAGAACCGATTCGTCGGCTGCTCGGATACATGCTTCAAACCCACGGGTATGAGACCGTCCTCGCGGCCGATGCCCGTGAGGCACGAGCCAGGCTGGATGAACAACCCTTTGCATTAATATTGTGCGACGTGAATATGCCCGGTGAGTCGGGTATGGATCTCGTTCGCAATATTATGAGTCAGCATCCTCACACCGCCGTCATCATGGTGACCGGCCTCGATAGTTCGGTCCTCGCGAACGCGGCGCTGGACATGGGCGCCTTTGGATACATCGTCAAACCGTTCGAGTCGAATGAGGTCATGATCGATGTTGCCAATGCGCTCCGCCGTCGGCGGCTTGAGCTTGAAAATCGCCTGCACCGAGAGAACCTGGAAGATGTCGTCAGAACCAGGACGATGGCGCTCCAGCAAGCGCTCGAATGGCTCGAGCTACGCGAAAAGGAGCTCCGGCTCTCACGAGAGGAGACGATTCAACGACTCGCCATCGCCGCCGAATACCGGGACAGCGCGACGGCACAGCATATTCACCGCATGAGCCATTACTGTGAATTGCTCGCGAGAAAGCATGGGCTCTCATCGGAACGGTGCGATTTGATCCGCACCGCGAGTCCGATGCACGATATCGGGAAAATCGGCACGCCGGATCATGTGCTCCTCAAGCCCGGCAAGTTCACGCCGGAAGAATTCACTGTCATCTCTCAACATGCGGAGATCGGCTATCGCATCCTCAGCGGATCGGATGCGGAAATCCTCAAAGTGGCGGCATCGATCGCCTGGACCCACCATGAACGTTGGGATGGCAACGGATATCCGCGCAAGTTGAAAGGCAACGTAATCCCGGTGGAAGGACGCATCGCCGCGATCGCCGATGCCTTCGACGCGCTCACCACACAACGAGTCTACAAGCCCGCCTTCTCCCTCGATCACGCCGTCGAGCTCATGACCGCACATCGGGGAGAACACTTCGACCCTGAACTCCTCGACACCTTCTTTTCCTCCTTGAACGACCTCAAGTTGATCCATGATCAGTATGCCGACCAACCGACGCGCGAAATGATTCGCGAACCCTAGCCGGCTTTGCGTCATTTCGTTGACCGTTTTTCCACCCGCCGATATACTTCCCTTATCTCGTCAGCTACAGACGCATACACGGATTCCCACACCCTGTACTCGGAAATTTCACGCACGCGAAAGGATTGCCGATCATGGCTAAAAAGGCAACGGCGGCTCGCAAACAGGTGGGGACACGCAATTGGATCGCGTATCTGTGCGAGTCTTTGGTTACATCCGGGGTCATGCCGACCTGGGAGGCTGCGACCTATCTGACCGAAAACCTGTTTGGGGAAAACCCAAATCCTCGCCTCATGCGTGCGAGCAACGCCTACGAAGTGACGTCCCTCTTTCTTCAGCGGCTCTACCATCCCGTCGTCGAGGCCGCTTCTCGCGACGTCACGCTGCCGGAGGGCGCCATGCTGCACCTGTTTACGGATATCAGCCTCACCGGCAACTCTGCCGTGCTCGTCGTCTACCAGTCCGGCGATTATCACCCGCACCAGTTGCTGATGCTGGACGCTGTCAAAGCCTGGGAGCTGGTCTTTACCGATTCAGAAGACGTGAACCGCTGGGCACAAGAGCGATATCGGCAGGTGAAGTCAGCGCTGACCGCTGCGATGGTGAAACCAGTTCGGCCGCCGGTCCTTGCAGAAGCGTCGTAGTCCGCCTCACTATGAGGCATTCGCTCATCCTGTACGTTGGCCTCATCTCCTCAATTCGGTTCGTAATTCAAGTTCGGCCCCAACCATCGCTCTAGGGCTGAGAGGGGCATTCCTTTTCTCGTCTGATAGTCGAGCACCTGGTCTTTTCCGATCTTCCCCACCGCAAAATACCTGGCTTCCGGATGGGCAAAATAGAGCCCGCTGACCGAGGCGGCAGGCCACATCGCAAAGCTTTCAGTCAGGATGATGCCTGTATGCTGTTCTGCGGACAAGAGATCGAAGAGCAATCGTTTCTCTGTGTGGTCAGGACAAGCGGGATACCCTGGCGCGGGACGGATGCCGCGATACTTTTCACGAATCAAGTCTTCGGAAGTCAACGTCTCACTCGTGCCATACCCCCAGGTATCACGAACCAGCTTATGGAGGTATTCGGCAAAGGCTTCAGCCAAACGGTCTGCCAAGGCTTTGGCCATAATAGAATTATAGTCGTCGTGATCGCGCTCGAACTCTTTGCATAACACATCCACCCCGACTCCCGTCGTCACGGCAAAGGCGCCGACATAATCGGCACGGCTGGACTCTTTCGGCGCCACAAAATCAGCCAGTGCAAAACTGCTCTGCCCTTGCGGCTTCTCCGATTGCTGGCGCAAGGTGTGGAACGTCGCCAAGACCTCCGTGCGACGGTCATCGCGGTACACTTCAATATCGTCGCCCAGGCTATTGGCAGGAAAGAAGCCATACACTCCATTCGCTGTGAATAATCGTTGCTCCACAACCCTACGGAGCAAGGCCAACGCATCGTCGTACAACTCCTTGGCCTTGGGGCCCACGACCGGATCGTCAAAAATGGTCGGATAGCGTCCGCGCAATTCCCACGTGTGAAAGAACGGCGACCAATCGATATAGGGAATCAGCTGATCCAACGGCTGCTGCGGCAGCGTCTTCACCCCCGTGAAGGCCGGTCTGGGGATATCGACCTCAGTCCACTTGGAGTGGAATCGATTGGCGCGCGCCTTCGCTAACGTCCAGAGGGATTTGGCGCCTTTGTCCTGATGGGTCTGACGTATCTGATCGTAGTCGGCACGAACCTTCTTGGCGAAGTCAGTCCGCAAATCTGTATTCACGAGACTGCCGACCACGCCCACCGCTCTAGACGCATCCAGCACATGCACCACGGAATGCTTGTAGGAGGGAGCAATCTTGACGGCTGTATGGGCTTTGCTCGTGGTGGCCCCACCGATGAGCAACGGCAGATCGAAGCCCTCGCGCGTCAGCTCGCGTGCCACATGAGCCATTTCGTCCAACGATGGGGTGATCAGTCCACTGAGCCCGATGATCGCAACCCCATGCTCGCGTGCAGCAGCCAAGATCTGTTCGCAGGGCACCATCACCCCGAGATCGATCACCTCGTAGTTGTTACATCCCAGCACAACCCCGACAATGTTCTTTCCGATGTCATGCACATCGCCCTTGACCGTGGCGAGCAGGATCTTTCCATTTGAGCTTGAGGCGCCTGATTTCAGTTTCTCCGCTTCCATGAACGGCATCAGGTAGGCGACGCCTTTCTTCATGACTCTGGCGCTCTTGACCACTTGAGGCAAAAACATTTTCCCGGACCCAAACAGGTCCCCCACGATGTTCATCCCGGCCATCAAGGGACCTTCGATCACATGCAGTGGCTTGGCATACTTCAGGCGAGCCTCTTCGATGTCCTGCTCGATAAAATCGGTCACGCCTTTCACCAGGGCATGGGAGAGGCGCTCCTCGACCGTGCCCGAGCGCCACTCGTCCTCTTTTACCGCCGCTTTGCCCTGTTGCTTGACGGTCTCGGCAAAGGTCACCAATCGTTCCGTCGCATCCGGCCGGCGGTTCAACAGCACATCTTCGACCAGTTCCAAGAGGTCCTTGGGAATCTCCTCGTACACCGCCAACTGTCCGGCGTTCACAATGCCCATGTCCAAACCGGCCTTGACGGCGTGATAGAGAAATGCCGCATGCATCGCCTCGCGCACACGGTTGTTGCCACGAAACGAGAAGGAGATATTACTGACGCCGCCGCTGACTTTCGCCAACGGAAGATGCTGCTTAATCCAGCGTATGGCATCGAGAAAATTCACCGCGTAATTATTGTGCTCCTCTATGCCGGTCGCCACGGTGAGGATGTTCGGATCGAAGATAATATCTTGAGCCGGAAAACCGATGCGCTCCGTGAGGAGACGGTAGGCCCGCTCACAGACCTCGATCTTGCGCTCATAGGTGTCGGCCTGGCCGCGCTCGTCGAACGCCATCACCACCACCGCAGCCCCATACCGATGGACCAACTTGCCCTGATGGAGGAACTTGGCCTCGCCTTCTTTGAGGCTGATACTATTGACGACGGGCTTACCTTGAATGTTCTTGAGGCCCGTTTCGAGGATATCCCACTTCGAACTATCCACCATGATAGGGACGCGACAGATATCCGGCTCTGACGCCACCAATCGCAGGAATTTCTCCATGGCAGCTTGAGAATCGAGCATGCCTTCGTCCATATTGATGTCGATGATCTGGGCGCCTCCCTCTACTTGCTGCCGCGCGACCGAGAGCGCCGCGTCATAGTCGTCCCCTAGAATCAGTTTGGAGAAAGCCGGCGACCCTGTCACGTTGGTCCGTTCACCGATGTTCACAAAGTTCGACTCCGGCCTGATCGTCACCGCTTCCAACCCACTGAGCCTGGTATAGGGCTCAACGGACGACGGGACGCGCGGAGGCAGACCCCGCACGGCCTCAGCAATCAGCTTGATATGTCCGGGGGTCGTTCCACAACAACCTCCGACGATATTTAACCAGCCATTCTGCGCCCATTCTTTCAATTGCGGCGCCAAGCTCTCGGGTGTCTCTGGAAACCCCGTCGGCAGCAACGGATTGGGCAGCCCGGCATTCGGATGGCAGCTCACAGAGATCGGGGCCAGGCGCGAGAGTTCTTCGATCAGCGGACGCATTTCCTTGGGGCCTAACGCGCAATTGATGCCGACGCTGAGCAAGGGCACATGAGAGATGGAATTCCAGAACGCCTCAATGGTTTGGCCCGTCACCCCACGATTACTACCGGCTTGAATAAACGTCACCGAGGCCATGAGAGGGAGCCTGACCTGGCGATCCTCGAAAAACTTATCGATGGCAAAGAACGCGGCTTTGGCATTGAGCGTATCGAAAATGGTCTCGACCAACAACATGTTGACCCCGCCGTCGACCAAGCCACGAACCTGCTCGTAGTAGGCGGTCACGAGTTCGTCATAGGTGGTGCCGCGCGCGCCTGAATTATTGACATCGGTGGAAATCGACGAGGTCTTCGTCGTGGGTCCGATTGCGCCTGCCACAAAACACGATCGGCCCAGCGCGGTTGTCATGACCTGTTCCGCAGCGCGTCGAGCGCATTCCGCTCCAGCTTTCGCAATCTCGTAGGCCAACGATTCCATGCCGTAGTCGGCCAATGAAATCGCTTGCGCGTTAAACGTATTCGTTTCCACAATATCCGCGCCTGCGTCGAAGTACTGGCGATGGATCTCCTCGATGAGAGCGGGCTGTGTGAGGTTCAAGAGATCGTTGTGTCCCTTTTGATCTTTCTTCCAATCTTTGAACCGCTCGCCTCGAAACGCGGCCTCGTCTAGTTTCCGCTGCTGGATCATCGCCCCCATGGCTCCGTCGAGGACGAGAATGCGCTGTCGTAGTACGGTGTCTAACGATGCACTCATACGACTGTTCTCCGCGATCGAATCCGCTGTGAAGGTAAAGGAAGTTCGGCCATCATACCCGACCGGTTCTTACGCCAGCAAGCAATCCCGCCTTGACAGGAAAGGACGCTGCCGATACGATGACGCCTTCAGTTGGAGAGAAACTGTGCTCCTGCGTCTTTCCATGAGGATCGTCTTCTCGTCTCTCCTGCTTCTCATCTTAACCGCCGGCATCTGGCTCCAGCCTTCCGCAGTCCTCGCAGCACCCTATTTTGAGGACGGCTACCTCGGGCTGACACAAACGGAACTCCATCGAAAGCTCGGTATGCCGCAGGCAGTGCGCGATCGGAAGTCTGCGTTGCGCGTCTTTACCTATTACGCCATCTCCGATTGGGAGAAGTATTTTCAAAAGCTCCTGTCGCCGGAAAACGGCGAGGATGTCTATACCTTTACACGTGATGGCGTCGAGGTCCGCTATTCGTTCAGTTATACCGTCGACCCCGACGATGAAAGCGAGAATCGAACCTTATTCGTTCGTCTCGTTGATATCGAATTCTCCCCCGCCGTGCCCCTCACCCAGATCCCCACACTCGTTCCGGAATTTCGACCTTCCATGGATCCAGCCTCCCCGTCGTTCCGATCGAGTATTTGGGTTCTGTTGTTTACAGGCGCTGCATCTCCAGAGGCTCGTTTCATCGTAAAAGAGGCAACCAAGGACAAGCTGGAGTGGACCCTGGCCTATCAGCTTTTCTCGTTGCAAGGCCTGCCGGACCCACTCACGACCAAGGCGCTTGTCGATCGAGTCGAAATCGGCACTCAAAGTGTCGGCCTCGTGAAACAACGCCAGCGACACACCCACGACCCCATCCTGAATCCCTACTCACGAGAATTCTCCCAGCACCGGCCCACTCCTCAGCCGACTACGGCCAAGAAGATCCCTGTCCCGAAGTATGAGGAGTAGTCCGTATCGTTCATGCGCACGGCTCTCTCATCGCCGATTCGCTGCGACGACGAGCCATCATGAATCATGCTGGTTGGAGGAGAAGTGATCGCACGTGAGTACGGGAAGCAAACGCACCCTCCTGTTTCTGGTGCCGGAGGCCGGGATTGAACCGGCATGGGCCTATTAAGCCCGAGGGATTTTCAGTCCCTTGAGAATGGTCAAAGTACCTACTGACATTCTATGGTGCGGGAGGCGGGAATTGAACCCGCACATCCTTACGGATACAGGATTTTAAGTCCTGTGCGTCTGCCGATTTCGCCACTCCCGCAGCTGTGCCG
>JAWXBV010000050.1:0-7827 GCA_034440335.1 Nitrospirota bacterium
CGGCGTTGATGGTTGAAGTCGACACGTCGGTCTGAATCCAGAGTCGCCCGCTCGGCGCCACGTAGATACCGTCGGGAGAGCCGTATTTATCGCCGATGATCGTGGATCCGTGAGCCGCGTTGGTGGGATCGCCGGCGAGTGCAAAGATGTCCCATCCGAATGTCGGCTCCGAAAAGTCGTTCGCGTAATACCAACGGATGATGTGGCCATAGTTGTTAATCGCTCGCGGATTCGGCGCATCTACCGGAGGACGTGCCGAGCCTGCGACGGTGGAACCGTCCGGATTATTGACCGACGGTGGGTTGCTGCCGCGCCGGTTGTTGTTGGTAAGTGTCGCGATCGCGGTGAGCGATTCGGGAAAGGTATCGATCCACTCCGGCCGGTCCATCATGGTCGCACCGACTGCATCGGCCGCTCCGCGAGTGTTAATGAGGATGTCGTTCAGCGTCCAGCCGCCGGCCGCCAGGGCAGGATTGCTGGGCGTCAACGGCAGCCACTCGCCCGTGCCGTCTGCCTTGAAATTTGCAACATATAGAATCCCGTCGTCGAGAGGGTTGATCCCCAGGAAACGCGCCTGCTGCCAGGGCTTGTTCGAGACGTAGCGGTAGATGTATTCGTTCCGTTCGTCATCCCCCATGTAGACGACCACTTTGCCATCCTTAGTCTCTTGAACCCACGCGCCCTCGTGCTTCAAACGACCAAGCGCGGTGCGCTTCACAGGAGTCGAGTTCGGCTTAAATGGATCAATTTCCACCACCCAGCCGAAGCGGTTCGGCTCGTTCGGCTCAGCATCGACTTGAAACCGCGAATCGGTCGTGTGCCAGAGATAGCCGAAACCGGCGGCATTGATGCCATAACGCGTTTCCAGATTTGTCTGGGGACCATTCTTGCGGAAGTAGCCGTTGAAGTTTTCTTCGCACGCGAGGTATGTACCCCAGGGCGTAAATCCCATGGCGCAATTGTTCAGCGTCCCGAGCACCCTTTCTCCTGTCGGATCCGTGGTGGTCCGGAGCCTTGGATCGCCCGCAGCCGGGCCGCCGATTTTGATCGGAGTCATGCCGGTGATGCGTCGGGCAAACGGCGACGGGCGGACGACATCCCACTCGCCGCGTCTTCTCCGCCGGTCCCATGGAAATCCGCTCCGCTTGGTGATCTCGATGATCGAGACACCGTGGGCGTTGAGCGACTTATTTGTCTTCTCCTGGTTCCAGTTCGCCACGCCGTCGAAGAACAGTAGGCCGTCATCTGTGTATTCATTGTTCTGCACGAGCACCCCACGCTGGGAGCCCAGGATAGGGAAATACACCACACCATCGTTGTGCATACCCCACTGTCTGGCCTGGTCAGCGGCGCTGTTGCTGGCATCCTGCTTGAAGGCTGGCCCATTCGACACCGGGTCGCCCCAGGCGATCAGCACTTCCGCCTTGTACCCCGGCGGCACCACGACGGTGTCACCGTCCGAAACCGGGATGCCCTGAAAACCGAGGAGTGACTGGTTCCGCACCTGGGCGGAAGCAGGGACGGCCCTTAGGAGTGCTTCGACGCCGCCGAGTGACAGAAATGCCGCAGTAGCGAGACCCTTACTTATCAACCCCCGCCTGGACACACGGGCGTCGAGCACGTCTTGGAAGGTTTCGTTCCCCGAGGTGTTGCAACCATTGTCATCATCGATGTTCTTCATGAATATCTCCTTCCTCACAATGTGAAAGTATTGATGGGTATATGATAGTCACAGACCGACAGGCCAAGACTCATGGAGCACGCACAGTCCTATTTATGGAGACTGCCGTGACCAGGACAATCAGACCCTCGTCGTCGCTGAAAGTCCCCATTTCGTGACCCATTTGCTGATTCTCGTCCTCATTCCTTCTTTTTCACATTTTCTCACCACGCCGGACGAAGCCAGCAACAACGGGCGGGCCTTCGTGAATGCCGCCACCTGTGGTTGACTGGACAATTTCTGGCCGAACGACTGTGCCATCGGGTCTCTCCTCCTTGTCGCATGCGTGCGGTGCAGCGGATGGTGGCTCCCAAACGAGGAATACCCTAATGCCTCTCAAGCCTCCCGTGGTTGTTCGTGATGCCGCGTTACGGAAACGGTTCGAAGAAGCTGCAGTCTTCTCCTTTCCGGCTCATTCTCGGCCCCACTATTGCAGCGGTCTGTTACGAATCGATCACTTACTCCTCAAAAACTCGTAACAATGACGTCAAGAGACCGTTGCTCCATGATATTGAGCGAATCGAACAGGCATTTGCATTGACTTGGCGAGGAAGAGTAGGTTGATAAAGTCGTAAGAAGGAGATTCGTTCATGAGACATGTACGGATACGCGCTCTTCTTTGTTCGCTTGCGTGTAGTGTCCCGCTGACCCTCTGTGTCCTCGGTCTTCTCGCGGCCTGTGTCTCGGCCCCCGATCATCCGGAATGGATCCGTGTCGGTGTGACGACGAAGGATGAGGTGATCACACGATACGGGCAACCTGATTTGGTGATCGCGTCCCCTGGCGGGGACACCGCCGTCTACCGCCCGACCGCGTCCGGACCGTCTATCCCACGAGTCGAAATTCCCACCGCCCAAGTCGCCCCATCCGGGGAGACCATGACACGTATGAAGACGATCGACCCGGGTCTACGCGCCAGAGATCTGAATGGGGAGACGGAAGAGCGGTTGCAGCCAGAAATTCGCATACGTTACGATGCTGGGGGCGTTGTGCAGGAGCTGTCCTCCCCTTAATCCATCTGATTCTGGATGTTTCTTTGAGGGCCACGCATAGTCTCATTGCCTACGGACCAGGACGGGAGCCACCCTGACGCTCCTCCCCTACACCGGTGTTGAGATAACGCCTCACGGAAAGAACATGACTTCTTCGATGCACGCTTCTTCTGTCACGCCACTGACGATCAATAAAGGCACCTGTTATGCCGTATTTGCCTACGATATCGGGTGGTCGATCGAATTAGAGGACGTCAATCGCCGGATCACGGCTAACAGAGAGCGCAGCCGCCTCCGGCATAAGACGAGGGCTCCGCAATATTTCGAATACCATCCGGCTCCACTCCGACTCATGCAAGAAGGAGGAAGCTTCGCGGTCGGCTCGTATCGATCCAGTCCAACGGTCGAAGTCATGGTGTATGACTTCGGCGCCGTGACAATCACCTACCGGTTTACGCTGGACGGTCCCTTCGATGGCCTGCTCGAGCTCAGCGAGTCGCTCTACGAGAACGAGCCCTTACTCACGGAATCCCGCAAGCGGGTCGAGCAGCTCGTTGAGGCGATTCATCCGTCGATCGAACGGCCCAAGATCGCCAAAGAGGTGGAGGACTACATCATCTTCTCGATTGAATCCTATTCGACGGAACAATCGCTCCCGCCCTGGACAAGCCGAGAGACGGAACTGGCGCAGGTGCTTCGCGGAGAACGGACGCCGCTCGCAGACCAAGAAATTCAAGACGCCACGTCCTGCCGCATTTCGTACGGAGTCGGAGACGCCGCTCTTATCGACTGGCACTCGGCCGTAATCTTCGGAAACGAGATGGACGACGTGCGAGCCGTACTGGAATTTGCCAATGTGGAGCTTTTGGAAATGCGGATGCTCGACGAACAGCTCGATACGGCGCTGAACGAGGGGTACGCCACGCTCGCTCGTAAACCACGCCTGCTGCCGCTCCCCGGTCTGCACGACAAAGACACCACGCATATCGCGCAACTGCAAGTCGACGGCGCACTCCTCTTTGAGCGAGTGACGAACACCTTGAAGCTGTTAGGCGACCAGTACCTGGCGCGCGTCTATCGCCTCGCCTCCCAACGTTTCCACTTAGAAGCCTGGGATGCGAGCATTCTGCGCAAACTGGAGACGTTGGAAAGCATCTACAGCAAGATGTCAGACCGCACGACCACCCGCCGCATGGAAGTGCTTGAATGGATCATCATCGTCCTGATCACCGTCTCGATTGCGGTGTCGTTCTTTCCGATGGGAGGGCATTGAGGAAGATACCGTGTCAACGGTCAACCGGAGAACTGTCGGCTGCGCGTTCTCAGAAACGTTCATGTGCAACGATTCGTCGAGAAATCGCGGCTCTCACGCGAGAAAGGCGCGCTGAGCCGTGAGGGAGGAGTGAGGCATACTTGACACGATCCATAGGGGAACTGAGCTGCGGGCCTATCTGCCGTCAGGCTTACCGTTGCGATCTATCGTCCAGTCTGGGGGCAGGCAGCACGAACAGGCAGTGGCAAAAGACGTCTTCCTGAATAATGCGGACTCGTCTCTCATTTCTGTACCGTCACGTGCCGGATAATTTTTCCTTCCACCATGTAGACGACGAGTTCAGCGATGTTCGTCGCATGGTCGGCGATCCGCTCGTAATACTTGCCGATGAACGTGAGACGGGTCGCCCGCGCGATGGTTCTTGAATCTTCCAGCATGAACGAGACGAGTTCTCTGAAGAGTTGCTCCGTGAGGCCATCGACAAAGCCGTCGTCCCGACAAACTTTCAGCGCCAGCTCGGCATCGCGATTCACAAAGGCATCCAGACATTCTTTGACCATCCGGCTCGTCCACTCAGCCATTCTCGGAATATCGATATAGGGTTTGAGCTGAGGTTCTTCGTTCAACTCGATCACCCGTTCGGCAATATTTTCTGCCAAATCGCTCATTCGTTCGAGTTCTGTGGAAATTTTCATCGTCGTCGTGATAAATCGTAGATCGCCGGCCCTCGGATGGTAGAGCGCCAGGAGGCGGAGGCACGCCTCGTCGATTTCGAGGTCCAGCATATTGATCATCAAGTCATTTTCGACGACTCGAATCGCCAGGTCCACATTGCGTTCGGTCAACGCTTGCAAGACGTCCTGTAGTTGAGATTCCACTGAGCCACCCATCAGCAAGAGCTTCTTTTTGATCTCGTTCAGCTCGACATCGAAATATCGTTCCATCGCTGCCTCCGGGTAAGCGCAACCTCAATCGGCCGGTTACCTATCGTGATTGGTTCTCCATACGTCAAGGAATGCTGAAAACTTGTCTCTCACCAGAACGCGCTCGTCAGCTACCTTATCGAGGAACTCTGACAGACGACGGGATTTCAGAACCGTATAGATGGTCACGGCTATCGTGAGGACCAGGACGAGCAGAAAAATAAAGAGCCTTCTTGCGAACGGACCATCGGCCTCGGCGATCAAATTCATGCCCAGAAAGCCCGTCGTTGCCATGCCGATCAAACCGACCGTGGTCACGACGGTCAGACGCACCATCGTCTCTCCCTGTCGGCGCAGCACATCGCTGTCGAGATACTGACTCATATCCTCAATGGCTTCCCGGACCTCGGCATACAATTGGGCCGTTCCAAGATGCCGATTCGTCATGCGAAACAGTTCCTTCACCTGGGTATGTTCCGACACATCGTGGAACCAGTACCGATGGGTGAACCGCAGGAACACGCCGAGAATCTGTCGGGTCACGCGCTGGAAATTTCTGACTGATTTCAGGCTGCCAGGGTCCAGCCGGTTCAGTGCATCGACCAGGCGGTCGGCCAACATCAGCATAGCCGCCTTATGAAAGTGGCAAATCAGAAACAACATAAAATACTCGTGCCGGAACTGCTCGAGACCTGTCTTCCGAGTGACCAAAAACCGCTCGCTGCGATCGCTCACTTCCGTGAACACGCGTCCGCTGCAGATGAAGCGGGTCCCCGGGCGCTCCCGGTCTTTTTCGTTCCAGTAACGATCATAGAAAAAGCGATCTTCAAAATCGGACAGATGCTGCTCGGAATAGGGCAGAGAGTCTAACGGGTCCGGCGCAGCGGCGAGCCCCAACCGAATGAAGTCCCCGCGAGTCAGCGCAGCGGGATTGTCAATCGTCAGATAGGCCATCAACGGCAACAGGTGAGATTCAATCTGGCGATAGCGGATGAGGCCGGGCTTGCCTGAATGGTGGTGCACCAGCGGTTCGAGCAGAAACTCCCAGTGAGAGGCGATGCACGGCGCTCGGTACTGGCACGCAAAGGACAAATATTTCTCCTTGTGCTCGTAGTCGGACACCGCCAGCACTGTGCCATCCTTGGTGAGCCATTCCGCCTTTTTCAGACAGTGGCCACCGTGCCCTTCAGGCTCCCAATACGTGGGATATCCTCTCGCGAAACGAAGCATGGTGTCCTCTACCCAGGTCAGAGGGAGATCGTCGGCGAAAATTTCCATGGCCAGGATGACGATGTCGATGTCGTAGAAAAAATACAAATCCACATGCGCTACTCCGAACGTGATCGGTACCGCTCCGGGATCGGGGTAGGTCATCCGCACGTTGGCAATATCGGTGCGTCGGAACACGCGAATGGGCGATTCCTGATTGACACCGGTCCCGCGGCCTTTGCCCTCGCCGTAGAGGAATCGCTGGACGGAGGGTAGGAATGTGATGAATTCGCTGTAGTGGCGTTCCTGAAACAGGGCCGGATCGCCGGTAAACTCGTCCTCGACCTCTCGCCAAAGGCTGTCCTGTGTCTGAATAAAGTCGCAATGGTTCTGGATTGGTTTATCATCACGAATCGGCATCAGCTGCAGAGGCCAGAGTACAATCTGTCTGAAATGCCTCACGACTTGGCCTGGATCGGCAGAAATGGGGTCCTGCATGCGTACTGCGCTAGTCTGTGAATGGTAATGACTGTTCATTTCACTGCTTAGACATTTAATGGTGTAGGACAAGCCTTAGCGTCGTGATAATCGTATGTCATGCCGCCACCGTAGCGTGCTTCTGGATGTCACATATCTTCAAGCAATCCCTTACGGCCTGGATTTCCAGTGATTCAAAAACCAATCCTGAGAATTCACGGCTGTAGCACCATCTACCGGTTGCATGCGTTCATACGTCCCGTCAGCGAGTAACCGTCTTGCTTGCACATTGTCCCGCAGCCCGACACCGAGAATGTCATTGACGATGACCTCGCGCCATTGAGGATCTTCCACAGGAAAAATCACTTCCACCCGGTGATCCAGATTTCGCGGCATCAGATCAGCGCTCCCAATCAGCACCTCGTTCTGCCCACCGTGACGAAAGTAGTAGATCCGCGCATGTTCCAGAAAACGCCCAACTACCGAGGTGACGGTGATGGTCTCGCTGAGCCCCGGGACACCCGGCCGCAGACAACAAATACCCCGCACCTGAAGATCAATCCGGACTCCGACTTGCGCCGCTCGGTACAGGGCCTGAATGCACCGCGTATCGACCAACGAGTTCATCTTGAAGGCGATATATCCATCATCGTGCTCGCGGTGGCGGCACGTCTCGCGCTCGATCCGATCAAGCAGTTGTTGCCTGAGCGTTGTCGGTGCAACGAGGAGCTTAGAGTAGGAGTTCTTGCGGGAGTACCCGGTCAGTGAGTTGAACAGATCGGAGACATCGCGGCTAATAGCGGGATCGCACGTGAAATAACTCAAATCGGTATAGATACGACTGGTGACGACGTTATAATTTCCGGTGCCGAGATGGACATAGCGACGAATTCCCTCCGGTTCGCGCCGGACGATGAGACAGACCTTCGCATGCGTCTTGAGCCCTTGCACACCATACACAACATGCACGCCTTCATCTTCAAGTTTCCGGGCCCATTCAATGTTGTTCTCTTCATCGAATCGAGCTTTGAGTTCAATTAACACCGCAACTTGCTTGCCGTTGACGCGAGCTGCCATCAGCGCATCGACAATGGGTGATTTCGGATTGACGCGATACAGGGTCTGTTTAATGGCGAGGACGTCTGGATCGTGTGCGGCTTCCCGTAGAAACTCCACGACCGGCATGAAGCTGTCATAGGGATGATACAACAGCACATCCTGTTGACGGATGGC
>JAWXBV010000051.1:0-17864 GCA_034440335.1 Nitrospirota bacterium
CCGAGCCGCCTTCATGCTGATTGCCCTTTCTTTAGCTTGCGGATCAGAACGAACTGAAATCCGAGAGCCAGGCCCACGGCAATGGCCGCATAGTAATAACCGGTATAGTCCGGTGGCGCTTCTGCGCGGAAATACCACCAGGATGAGACAGCTTTTTGGGAGCCCTTCTCCTTCAGCTCACCGCTGTTTGGATCTTTTTTGCCGTCCCACGCAGCGAAGCCGATGTTGATAAATCCAGCTGTCGTGATCTGCGTATCTTCTTCGGGATGCCCGGTGTCGAGCGGCCGCGAGAAAACCACTTTCCATCTGCCGTTTGAGTAGACGCCCTTGGCTTTCACATCCTGATGCGTCTGAATCTTGAGCGTGCCGAAACCCTTGGCGTTCATGTCGACGCCCTTGCCGTCCTTGTTCTTCCAATACCAAATATTGACAGGCCCGCCTTCCACTTGCGCCATCGGTTGGCCATGCGCAAAGTGCGCTTTCTTATCGCCCACCATGAACTGAATCGCGGCTGCATCGTCCGGGTCTTCCGTCGGATCGGCATACTCCAAAAGAATTGCCACGTTGGTTCCATCGTGCAACCCACGCACGATCATATCTTTCACCGTCGCTTCCAGATTGCGGGTCGGCCAATGGACTTGAGGCGACATGGGGAAGGTCGCCAGAGGCGCACTGTTCCACACTGCCGCAGTCGGGTCATCTGTCGGCAAGGTGCCCTTCACCAGCGGAGCGCTGACCGACGAGCTGATCCCAGTTTCTGCCGGAGCGGCATCCTTAGGCTTTTCCTCGGCTGCGGCAGGCTGCGCGGTCAGGAGCCCCATGGCAAGCCACAGACCGACGACGACATTCGGAACGATTCGACTGAGTCCGCGTATCATAAGTTCCGTCCTCTCTCTTCTCACTTCATCAGAGGGTAGGGCTGTGCGCTTTCAACTGCGATTTTCTCACCGGCCCAACCCCGGGCTCACCAAGATGCTCGCTCCCATGACAAACACCTTCTTGATTCCACGTATTTCCCCTGTCGTAATCCTCGTCTCTTCAATGGGTGAACGGGTTTGTCTCCAATCTGCGCGCGTCGAGCGACCACTGTCTTATCGTGGGGGCTCCGCGAGCAAGGGAGACAACCCGTTTACCACGCTCCCCTATTCCCAAGTCCGAGGCGATTGATGCGCGCCATCGTATTCGCCCATGATGATCTTCCAGATCCATTCGTCGGGAAGTTCAAGCTCCCAGCGAGGCATCGCAGACTTCCATGGCATCCCTTCGATCGGAAGGCCGACGCCGCCCTTCTTGATCCGCCAGAAGAGATAACTCTCCTGGAGCATGGCGATCGTCGTGGGATCGGCGAAGTTAGCCGGGGGAGGGTTGAATCCTCTCGCAGCCGAACCCTTGCCGTCGAAGTTTCCTCCGTGGCAGGGAGAACAGAACGCGGCATAGAAGCCCTTCCCCTGCTGAATCGTCTCTGGGGTCTTGGGAACCGGATTCGACAAGCCGGCATATTCGCCTGGCGGAGCCGGATGGATGGTCCTATTTTCACCGGGAGGCGCGTCGCTGACCGCCGTACTGTTATAAGTTTGCCAGCCGACCAGCAACGGAAAGAGAATCAAGACGAGGTACCGTAATGCTTGCAGCCCGCCGATACTCTCTCCCGTCAAGAAGCGTTGAATCGGACCCCAAAATTCCTCTTTCGACTCTGCGCTCACGGTGGCAAGGATGAGAAATCCCGCCGTCGTCAGCAAGAGATAGAGAAATATCAGACTGGCCGGCAATGGCGCCGAGCCAGGGATATTGGGCACGACAAATTTCAAAATCAAATAGGTCGTGCCATTCAACAAGAACAGCTTGATCAACGGCCCCATACGTTCCTCCTCAGTGCGCTTGCGCCACAGCCATCGGGCTGGACTGAGCTGCCTTCACCGGAGCGGCAGGCGCCTGTCCCGGCACTTCCAGTTCAGATGGATTGATAGAAATCGGTTCGCCGCTCATCTGCTGCAGGAATGCGATGACCGAGAGAATTTCGTTCCTGGATAGCCCAATCGGGTTTTTATTGATGGCGGGCATCTCGGCAGGATACATCTTCGGCAGGCCTTCATGGCGATAGTCCTGATAGATGTAGGCCTGCGGTTGCGTCAGACTTTCATAGAGAAACTCACGGGTCAGCTTCGCTCCAATGCCCTTCAAGTCAGGACACCGGGCCGATTCGCTGGGACCGATCGTGTGGCACAGCGCACACTGGCCCTTACTAAAGAAAATCTTCTGTCCAATAGACGCCAGGTCCGTCGGTGTTTTCACGGTGGCGATATCGAACTTCTCCTCAACCGGCGGTAACGACCTCATTTGCGGCACCGCTAAGGCCGTGAGCATGAAGAGACCGAGTACAATCGCGACAAATCCGATGACCCGCGGGAATACGGACTTAATAAAGAGCAGGATGAGGATCCCGCACCCCACCACTGAGAGACAGATCAACTGCAGTCTGGCTACTTCGCTCATACTTTCCCCTTCGGGTAGTTAGAAGTGCTGAGTTCAACACAGAACTCAAAATTCACAACTTAGAACTTAGGCGCCTTTGGTGCGTCGAGCGCACTCGATGCGCCTGCCATTGCCGGCATGCCATGCGGCAACGCGTCCTTACTCACAGCACTTGGCGCCTTTGCCTTATCGCCCATTGTGGCCACCCAGAAAATGAACGCGACAATCATACAGAAAGAGAACGTGCACAAGGCCATGATCCCGGATGCATACCCGAGTGCCGGTGAAAACGCGTATTGCGACGTATCGCGAACGACCCCATACACATGCCAATGGACGCGAGAAGACGACCGTGCATACCCCATCAAGGTCATCAGGAGGATGACCATGATCGCGTTGAGGACGAGGGAGTAGCCGGCACGAGGCGGCATCTTCCCCCAGACCATTTCCGTCGTCGTCTTGGCGCTCTTCAGCAGCAAGGCGGTGAGCGGCGTGATGGTGAGCATGACCCCGATCACAATTAATACTTGGGACGTTGAGAAATAATTAATGCGGATGATCGCGGGAACGAAATATCCCCACACACCGAGAATAATCACGCCGATTCCGGCAAGGACGAGCACGGCGCCCATGATTGCCTTGGCGATCTTCGCCCAGCCGGCCGTATCCTGCTTGCCCGCTCGCCAATACATGATGAAGCTCATGAAGGTGACGAGAATCATCAAGTTCGAGACGGTCATTTTTGCCGACATGACACCGAGGACTCCCAGCAGCGGATGGTGGCTTCCTCCCATCTTTGCCGCCTCTTCCAAACTCGCCACGAGCGAATGGGGGGTCATCCAGACTGCCAGACACAGGAGCAGCACCGTCAGCATCGCCAGCATCGGCTTCCGATACTTCAACGCGGACCCAGGAATGCGATAGGTGATCCCCAGCCAGAAATAATAGTTCGACCCGAGAAAGAGCACCCCGATGAGCATGGCTTGCAAAATAAACAGCCACGACAGGAACCCTCCCATCAGCGTAATGCCCATCTGCTGGTTGTATTGATAGATTTCCCGCATGAGCCAATACCCGGCAAACGGAAGCGATAACAGACCGAATACCCCGATGAAGTTTCCGACATAGCCCATCCAGTCGTAGTGGTCGCGCTCTTCCTGGGTCTTGGCAGACAGATAGCGAATCCCTGCGTAGGCGCCGCAAATATAACCGCCCAGCACCACGTTGGCGATGATCCGGTGAATGTTGACCGGCCACCAGGTCGGATTCCATGTCGCGGCCCAGGCCCGTGCCATATCCGTCCCCTCAGCAATCACGACGGGACTGGCCTGGAACGTGGCCCACGAGTTCGGCACAATCATGATGAAGAAAGCAAAGAAGTTCAGCATGAAACCGAGGAAAATGTGGAAGGTCTTCTTCTTCCCGGTGGCCATCGCATCCCAGCCATACCAGTAGAGGTACAGGGTCGCGGTCTCGATCAAAAAGAGGAGGCAATAGAGGATAAAAGACGGGAAGAAAATATCGGTCAAGTAGTTCATCAGCTTGGGATAAAACGCGATCAGTAGGAACAACAGGATCGCGCCGAAGAGCGCCGTCGTGGCATAGGCGGAGGTCAGGAGTTTGGTGAATTCTTTGGCGAGTTTGTCGTAGCGCTTTTCACCGCCCCTCCAAGCCACGACTTCACAGACCCAGGCAAACATCGGCACACCCAGCACAAATCCTGCGAGCAACAAATGGAGCTGCGCGACAACCCAGATGACGTTGCGGCTACCGACATAGGGAATATCGCGATATTCGGTCGGAGCTGCCGGTGCGACGTCTGCCCCAAACGCCAGCGCGGGGAGGCTGAAAAGGCCTGCGGCTATCGCAAGCCCCAAGAGCGTTCCCCCGTGCTCGCTCCCGCTGCGGAGAAGCCTTTGAATCCATCCACCCTGATATCCCATTGCCCTCACCTCATCATCTCCCATGTTACTGATTCGTGGCGGCAGGCGAATCCGTGTCTACTGCTTCCCGCATGTCCACTGCTTCGGTGCCCGCCTTGCCTTTTCCCTTGCGCCGCGCTTTCCCCAGTTCGGATTTCGCCCGCTGTTCTACCAGCAATTCGACCTGCGCCGCAAGATGCGCGATCATTTTTTCGTTTTTATTCACCGTCTCAAGAGGTTTGAACGGAGATTCGGCCTTCACTTCAGGCTTTTTGCAACAATCATGCGGGTGGGGGGTAAATACCGGGAGAGAAAACCAGAACAGGATCGACAACACCACCGCGACGCCGGACAAGGCTGTCAACATCAATCCTTGATCCGCCGGCACCCGCATGAGATCCCAACGAGTAATCAGCCCTTGATAATTCTCCGGTGCATGACCTGCCGACTCCACCGTGCCTTTGATCATCCGTCCCACGAGCGAGAAACCGATGATGAAGAGCATCAGCAACGTGGCTGTGGCGATCGTGACCCAAATGGTCAGGTCAATACTGATCCGCTCCGCCACAGGCATCCCCTTCAAAAGACTTGTCTCGAATATCGAGTTGGCGGCGGAAATGGCCGTTTCAGTGATCGCACTCTGAACCATCCAGAGAATCGGCACATACATCGCGCCGACCAAGGCGCACTTCCACCACAGCGTCGGCCCTAACCAACTTGGAGGTTCGCGCTGCAACCGTTCGAGGAAAAATGTTCGCCCCACGATCCTGAGCGCCCAAATGTCGATCGGCACCGCCAGCACGAACAACAACCAGATGCCGGCGCCTTCACCGATGTGCGAATCTAAGCCCAGGGTGATCGTGGGAAGCGCGAGCACCGTCACCGGACTCGCCAGGAGCATGAGGAAGGCCAGGCCGATTCTGTTTTCAAAATGCACGATCCCGAATGCCAGAAAGAGGACGGCAAGGGCAAGCTTGAACGGCAAACCGGTCCAAAAGGCGGGCCACAGAATACCGAACCCAAGTTTTGTAGGAGGAAGGGGACCGTTCATGCGAATACCCACCGATGAGCACGGAATGATGCTCGATGAGCGACTGCGAGTCCGGATGACTTCAGCGTTCTGTGCTCGTGATTCCGCATCGATTCTCTCTAGTCCAAAAACGATCGATTGATAATGGCGGAGACGGTGAACAATAGGATGGACGCCGTGAGCATCACCCACCCGATTAGGGCAACCGGGCGCTTGAAAATATTCCGCTCTGGGTTGCGATCGAAGAAGGGCAACAATATCAAGACAACTCCGAGGGCGCCGGGCAAGGCGATCGAGGCGAGAAACTGTCCAAATTCTCCGGAAAACATCTTGAGCCGCAGGTGTTGAAACATGAATAAAAAGTACCACTCCGGTTCCGGATGATAATCCCCCGGATCAGGCGTCGCCTCTTCCAACAAGACCACCGGCTCCCAGAAGGCCATCGCGCTGATGCAGGCAAAGACGACCGCCATCCCGACCACATCCTTCCAAATCTGCCGCGGAAAAAAATAGTCGGTTTTCGCCTTCAGCTCTGTCGGCGTACCCCGGAATGGACCAGCCGGTCCCGCGCATCGAAAGAGGAAGAGATGCAACCCGGCTAACGCGATCAGGGATGCGGGAAGCACCATGACGTGAATGACGAAGAACCGGCTCAAGGTCATCTGCCCGGGTGTCGCACCTCCCTTGAGAAAGCGCGCCATGAAGTCGCCCAGCACCGGCACCTTATCGACAATCTCGACCCCAACCGTCGTCGCCCAATAGGCCCGTTGATCCCACGGGAGTAAATAGCCCGTAAAGCCGAATGCCATCACGAGGGCAAACAGCGCCAACCCAACCAGCCAGATGAGTTCACGCGGTTTCTTACAGGCGCCCCAGAGAAAGACTTGCGACATATGCGCAAACACACAGAGCACCATGGCTGAGGAGCCCCAGAAATGGTAGCTCAACAGGAACCAGCCGTAGTCGACGTTATGAAGGATGTATTGGGTGCTGTCGTAGGCATGGTCGGCAGTGGGCACATAGTAGAACATCAACAGCACACCCGTGACCGCCTGCATGCTGAATATAAACAAGAGAATCGACCCAAAGACGTAGGCCCAGCGAGAGCCACCGGGGACCGACTCATTGAGCATCTTGGCTGCAAGCAGTTTCAGCCCGACTCGCTCGTCGACAAAGGTGAAGACCTTTTCGGCGACCGTCGATTGCGCGCCGGCAGAAGGGGTGTCGTTCATCTACACGATCCGCGTTTGGGAATTCGTCCCGGCCTTAAATTCCATATCGATGATTTGCACATCGCCGTTCGCGGATACCTGAATCGGCAGCAAGTCGAGAGGCCGCGGGGCGGGGCCATCCAGCACCTTGCCGGATGCGTCATAGATGCTCAAGTGGCAGGGACAGAGGAAGACTTGCCCGAGCATTTTGTGTTTCCGCCATTTATAGGCACACCCGAGGTGAGGGCATTTGCCTGAAAAAGCGATGTAGGGCATATCCTTCTTGTTGGTCCAGATGGCTTTCCCCGCGGCATCGCGGAATTCCCTATCCTTCCCTTGATACACTTTTTCCAGTACCGCTGGAGTCGCCTTGACGAGCCACACGTTCTTCTCAACCTCGGCCTCAGGCATATAGACCTCTTTGACGATGCGATTGTACTGGAACTGGGTCCCGACATCCTCCGCCTTCACCTTCCCGATGTTGCCGATCTTCAGCCATCCGTTGTCGAGCGGCGCATACATCGGCTTCATTAAGAACTTCACCACGGGGAAGACCAGCGGCAGTCCGATAAACAGCCCCGTCACGTAGGTTAATTTGGCGAAAAAAGTCCGCCGCTTCACGTTCCGCTCCAACTCAGGGAACGGGACCAAGACTTCCCCCGGCGTGACATGAATATGCTTCTCAAGACCCGGGATTTCAACTTCATGCACGGTGACATAGTCGTCACGCTTGAACGGGGGCAAGCCCATGACTTCGGACGAAGACGAACGCAGTTGGACCAGTTCGCTCGTCACGGTCTGCACCGCCCCCATCGAGACTTGCCGTTCGCCGGCGCCATTCATCGACACGACGAGATGGCTGACCTCATGGGACAACGGGTCCATGATGATCTTGGAGACCTCTCCGACTTCTCGATCCGCGCAGCGGACTTTCGACTTCAGTTGAGGCTGCATACTACTTCTTCTTAATCGGCTTCGGCGTGTTCACGGATGTATTCTTGAATGTATTGAGCCAGGAGGCAAGCGCCGTGATGTCGCCATCCTCCATGACGTCCTTAAACTTATCCGGCATCTTGCCCTTCTCCCAGTCCTTTTCGAATCCCTCGGCCATAAAGCTCTTGGGGTCGATAATTTTTCGCTTGATCTCGTCGACCGTGAGATACGAGCCGATGTTATCCAACTCCGGACCACGCTTCTTCCCACCCTCACCCTTCAGCTTATGGCAGTTGTAACACTCTTGTAGTTGCCACTGTTCCTCACCCAACTTCATAAAGTCTCCGGTTGCCGCCTTAGTCTCAACCGGGGGGACGCCATCGACCGGTGTCGTTTTCGCCACCTGATGATCCCCACCCAGCGCCTTGAGCCGCACCTCTAAGGCTTTGACTTGCTCATCGAGCGCCTTTGTCCTCGCGATCAGCTCTTCAGCCTTTCCCTGTTCAGTTGCGGCCCGTTTCGGCGCCAGTATCCTGGCAATCTTCTCTTTTTCATCCTCGGGATCGAATTGCGGCCACATCGAAGCACCCGACACGAACACCGTGCACAGCACGATGTAGAACACCACGAGAGCGATCACGGACTTCGCCCCGCTCATGGTCCCGACCGACGGCGCGTCCAACAACATGAAGACGGCAGCCCCGAAAATCGAGAAGCCTAAGAACAGCATCTGGTAAATGACAGGAAACTCAAGCGCTCTCGTCATACCGACCAGCGCGCCACCTACCACCAGACCGATCGACAGCTTCTTAATGATATTTCCCACGCAGATCCTTACTCCTTCGTAGACGTTCTGCCTCCCCGATTACTTGGCCCTGACAGGAAGAGGACTGCCTTCCGGCACGTGCCCCTTCGAATCGGAAGGCCGAAGGGCCACGATCACGGCAAAACTTACCACGGTGAAAAAGACAACCGAAATCCCCGTAATCCACCAGGCCGAATACGACAGCGTCGGCGTGAAGGACTCCGCGGTAAAGTCTGGGACCAAATTGTATGTGTGGAAATACTTCCGCACCAGCGAGCGGACGGCACCCATCAAACCCATCGTCCAGATTGAGGTGAATGCCAAGAAGATCAGGACGAACTGGGAGGTGAAATCGATTTTCCCCCAGAGAATCGTGCCCTGCTTGATGGCCCGATTATACAAGACATAGTTGACGACCGTGACAAACACCAATGTGAATATCGCGGAAAGTTTGGCCGGCATCCCTCCCAGAAAGTCCCAGGCCTCCGGTAGCGCGAGTTCCGCTACCATCGTGGCGCCAGTGGCCGCGAAACCACGGGGGATGAGCCAGATAGCATCGCCCACGATGACCATGAAGAAGCCGATTTTTATCACAGTCCGTGCAGACACCGTCACCGGGATGAATCGACCGAGAAAAAACGGCGCGAGAATCAACGGCACGAGGAACGCCAACGACATGGGGTCGGGAATCCAATAGTAGTTCATCACCACCATCATCACAAAGGGGAACGCCACCGTCACGATGGGAGCCAGGATCGTCATCCGGACCTTTTCGACTCCCTCAATGCGCTTCAGACTGAGCCAGAGGTAATAGTTCATGGCGAGGAACATGAGTCCGATCATCGCACCCTGCATTTCGAAGAACATCGAGAGCTGGTCGGCCATCATATAGGGACAGAAGGAAAAATCGTAATCGCACATCTCGTAGGCCAACAGTAATCCTGTGAAGGGCTGGAACAGCGTCGCACCCACGGCGATCAGATTTCCGGCAAACCCCATCCAATCGTAGTAGGCCCGTTCTTCTTGACTTTTCGCCCCCATATACATATAGGCAGCAATCATGCTCGTCACAAACCCTCCGAACGCCACATTCCCGTCGATTCGGTGAAGATTCAGCGGCATCCAGGTTTGGTTGGCAATCTTGTCCCACAAAGTCGCTGTGGCAAGGAACTCTTGTGGTGAAATCCCTTCAGCCTTCACGGGAGTATTCATGAACGACGTGGGGCCATCGATCACAAACAACAAGGTCATACCGATCAGATTCAAGAGCACGCCGAGGGCAATATGCCGCCCCTTCTTGTCACCCTTCCAGGCGTCCCACAGGTAGAAATACATGTACAACACGATGGCCCCGCTCATGAACAACAGCGGGTAGAACACCGTGAACACGAGATAGAATTGATTGATGAACCAGGTGGTAAACTGCGGGTACGCCGCGAGGAGCACGAAAATAAACAGGCCACCGGTCAGGGCCGTCATGCTGAAGAGAATGACCGTCACCTTGGTTACTTCTTTGGCTAAACGATCATACCGAAGGTCTTGCTTCCGATACCCCAACCATTCTGCAATGACGATAAAGATCGGGGCGCCGAGAACGAACGCCCCAAAGAGCGTGTGCAGCTGCGCGACGATCCAAACGGCGGTCCGATTGCCCGTATAGGGAAATTCGACCGTAGGCATATCCGACGCTTGGGCATAGGCCACTCCGCCGAACAACACCAGCAGCGCACAGAGCGCCACCAGACTGCGCTGCCACATTTTCATCATATTTCTCGCCCCTCTTCGCTAGGAGCCTGCCTGACAATGACACATCTGCATCGTATCATGCCGTCTCTTCCTTACAGCCGTCTCGCCGATAGACGCCCCCTGCTTACCCGCTCATCCAGTTCCCCGGTACACAGTCTCACTCCGCTTATACCTTGTTCTCAGAGTCCTTGGGCATCAGAGGGTTGTGCGTCGAACGGAATAGCGTCATGTCACCGTGAACCGTGCGACGACTTCGCGGTAAGAACAGACGGGGGCAACGAGAAGATCTGGTCATGGCCGTAAACGCAAACCGTTCGTTCAGGCGTCGCATGACATCCTAGGCCATCGTGACGAGAACAGAACGATAGCTCACTAGGATGCGTCGTGCGCAAGAGGCGTTTCTTGGGTTACGATCGCACAGGCTCCTGCCTGATTGAGGCCGTTTACGTGCCGGCCGGCGCCGGAGCAACTGAGGTGCCGGCCGCATCGACCCACGACTTCGTTTCGGCGTCCCACCTCTTTCCCGGCAACGCAAAGCTCCGTTCAAACAGCACGAGCTTCCAGACATCGTCATCCGACAGCTTGCTCTTCCACCCCTTCATCTTCGTATTGGGAACCCCATCGGCAATCCGCCAAGCCCACACGGAATCGGAGTAGAGATTCATCCGCTCGCTCACGCGGAAATCACGAGCGCCCGCCTTGACCGGCTTACCATCCTTCCCATGACAACTCCCACAATTCACATCGGGGTTTGTTTCACCAACGTAGAGCTTCCGTCCTTCTTCCAGTTTAGCCGCATCGGTCCACCAAGCAGCCGGCATATGTTTATCGGCCCATTCGGCGGGAGCTTGAGGCGGCGGAACGATCGGCCCCTCCCCTCCCCCTCCTCCATCGCATGCCACCATGAAGAGCCCCATTCCCAACACCATCCCCAATTGCCACACGTTCGCCTGCTTCATAACGTTCACATACTCCTTATTTCCCAGGCACATCAAGGACGCTCAGCTCTAACACTTCTTTAGCAGAATGCTGAAAAAGTCCGGCGGCGGCGTACTCACATCGCTCAGAGGCTCAACGAGGGTCTTCGGAAGCCGGAATCACCGGAGGGCTTTTCCGTTCGCCAAGATCGATTGCACGGACGAACGGCCCCACGAAGTGCGGTCCGTACCTCCTCGCCTCTTCGCTCGCTGCGGCCTTGCCTGGGACAAGACCGCGTCTCGGCGCGCCAGGGTTGGGCGGGCGAGAAGTCCGGCCTTTTTGAGCATCCTGCAAATTATTCATGTGTCAACGCCACGCGTAAGCACACATCTGGATGTGACCGTACACTGAGTTTTTCCGCAGCCTGCAAGACGAAAAAACATTTTCACAGGAGTGGCTACGACCCCTGGAAAAGCGCCGATACTAACAAATACTGTGACGTCCCAGGCACTCCAAGGCCACGTTGAGTAATCGACCCACGAGGTGTCATGAGCCTCACGGACCGTTTCGGTTATTTCTTCCGCTTAGCCTGAGAATTTCCTTGCTTCTGTCCCTGCTTCCGCCACGAACGAATCAGCTTGAACCCGATGAGCCCACCGACTGCAGCCACCACACCCCCCGACCCAAGATAGACCCCCAGAGGGATACTGTTTCTGTCCCGTATGCAACCGGTCCCGAAATTAACTTGGATGATCCGCTCTGCCTCAAGATCCTTCGGATCGAATGAGACCTTCTGGTGTTGCTGCTGCCCGTTGGCTTCAATCAGCAGCGGATCGCCAAGATTATCGTTATGAAGATGAAACGCCGCCTTGTAGTATCCGTCTCCATCAGTCTTGACGATCTGCCCGTGGGAGATCTTTGTGTCCTTGACAAGCACATCTATATTTTGGCTGCTTTTCCCATCTGCCCCGCAGACAAACCCTTCGACGGTAAATCGGTGGTCGGCTTCATGCGTCGCAAACACAACCGAGGGAAGACCGCACAACATCGCAACGGCAAGGATCCATTCCTTCCATTCCAAACCACTCTGTGCGATCGGTCTACGCCTCACGTGCTCCGGACTTCGCCTCTTTCCGTTGCCGAGCGCTCGTACCCCCCTCACACCATTGAACGTGTGATTTCCCTCAACCCCGGCTAATTTTAAGGCTGCATTTTTTAACATAGGCCCTACTGGTTGTCAACGAACTGACGACCGGACCGGACGGAGAGATCAGCCAATTTTCAAGCACTTGGCGAGGGCCATTCTCAATGCGCTTGTGTAGGGGAAAGTGAGAAAAGAGATGCGATCGGCAGGTGGGAACTTACAGGATTCCTCGTGTTTTTGCCTCGGCTGCGATCCGGTCTATCTCCGCTCGCCGCTCGGAATCCTTTTTAGCAATCCAGGCTTCCCACGATTTCCCCGTGGCCGTGTCTTCGCCGGTAAAGGCGATGGTGGCAATCTGGTCATAACGAATGCGCCGCGCCTCAGCGCTGTCGGAAGGGAACAGCTCAAGATAGGATTCCGACCCACTGACCTGACGATTGAAGAGATACCCGAAGAGAGGTTCCCCGGACTTCAATGACACCGTCACATCGCCGCGATAATCGAACGCCAGTTCCACCGCTTCGGCAAGCTCAGCAAACGAAGCAGGCTGGAATACCCGGCCTTCGGGCGATCCGGTTACGCCGGCCTTACTATGGTTCTTGGTGTCGGTCATCGGGGGACCGATACACGTGAAACGTGAAGCGTGAAGCGTATCTCGTTCAAGCGTTTCAGGTTTCGAGTTTCTGGTTTCAAGTTGTTCGTTTCGGATCGCTGACGTTCCAAGGTTGAACCTGAAACTAGAAACCTGAAACTAGAAACTCCACTCTCGAAGGAACGACGCTTCACGCAGCCCATCATCGCGAGGTCGGGAGCATCGTCAGCTTGACGGTCCGGACGAACCCGGACAGGGTGCCGAACGTATCCTCGACGGCGGAAGGTTCATATCCACAATGGACCATGCAATCGGCGCACTTCTCATTCCGCCCGGTGCCGTAATTGTCCCACTCCGTGCTGTCCATCAGTTCACGGAAGGTCTTCGCATAGCCCTCTTGGAGTAAATAACAGGGCTTCTGCCAGCCAAACACATTGTAGGTCGGATTGCCCCAGGGGGTGCATTCATATTCCCGTCGCCCCATCAAGAAATCCAAGAACAGCGGCGACTGATTGAACTGCCAGGTCTTCTTGGGACTTCCCAAAATACGGGAAAACAGTTCCCTGGTGCGCTCGCGTTTCAGAAAATGTTGCTGGTCCGGCGCCTTCTGATAGCTGTACCCAGGCGAGATCATCATGCCTTCGACTCCGAGTTCCATCATCGCATCGAAGAACTTCCGCACGCGCTCCGGATTGGCATCGTCGAAAAGCGTCGTATTGGTCGTGACTCGATGGCCTCGTTTCAGCGCCGCCTTGATCGCCCTGACTGCCACGTCATAGACGCCGTCCCGGCAGACCGCCAAATCATGCTCGTCCTTTAGACCATCCATATGGACGCTAAACGTCAGAAACTTGGAAGGCTGATACTCGTCGAGTTTTCGCTCCATCAAAATCGCATTGGTGCAGAGATAGATGTATCGCTCCTGCGCAACCAGCCCACGGACAATCGCCGGCATCTCAGGATGGATCATCGGTTCGCCGCCGGGAATACTCACGATCGGCGCGCCGCACTCCTCTGCTGCGGCCAAACACTGATCGACCGTCAGCCGCTTATCCAGCACATGGTCCGGGTATTGAATCTTTCCACAGCCGGCGCAGGCCAAATTGCAGCGGAACAGTGGCTCCAACATCAGCACGAGCGGATATCGCTTCACCCGGTTCAGCTTCTGGGTGAGCACATACTTCGTCACAGTCGCCATTTGGGAAATCGGAACGGCCATTCCTCTCTCCTTCTTTTCAGTCTGTAATGGTAACGGCAGCGGTCGGGCCACCGAACGAGCAGGTTGTAATCGCTGGGAATTCTAGCATCCATTCTCCATACCCGTCAATTTCCATCTGCAACCGCTAGCTCACTCAGAACATCATCAATTCATTGCCAGGGTGAGGCGATGGAAACAAATTCTTCAGGTGGTCAGATCGGGGCTCCTTGCTTGACTTTGCGTTCCCCTACCAGCCATCAATGAAGCCAACAGGAATCATGTGTAGTACGGGCAAACCACTCGGTTGAAACGCTCCAGAACTGAACTGACATGATGCTGCTAAGGGAATGGTGGAGATGGTTTAAACGGCAAAGCCGGCTCAACAAGGTGATCATCGTAAGTCTTGTAGGCTCGTTGGTCTTGTTTCTTATCCCCTTGATCGTATCCTGGCTCAAGCCGACCCCCATCCATGTCGGTGTCGCCTTCTACACCTATGAACGAGCGTTCCAGGTGGGGGGCAATACCAAGACCTATTTTTATGAAAATCGGAACCTGGTGTCCGATTGCAGTCTCCGGCGTGTCGAGCAAGCCTTGCCGAGGGGCCGCGCCAAGACTCCGGATCCACAGTCCTGGGTCGTGAGCAAATTTCTCCTGGAAAATATGACGAGCCAGAGCCTCACGAAATTCCGTATGGGCTTCAAGTCTCCTCTCGTGCGCCCCACCACCACCATCTTTACGACTCCCAACGTGACCGCCACGGGGGCCTGGGAAACGACGAAGCCTGATGCTCCTCAGATGTATGTGGTATCGATGACATCACTCCCACCGATGACCTCAGCGGTTCTCAGCCTGAAGACTCCCATCGACGAGTCAGTGCGGCAATTTGTCTATATGGAGCATGGCCGGGTGACAGTCCAAGTGCCGTTCCTGTCAGCCGACCAGTTCGAGACCTTTCCACTCAAAATCTCTCGCCTCAACTCGATGCAGATATTGAACCGGGAAACGGTGCTGCGGGCAGGCGACGAAACCTTCGCGAATGAAAAGATCGAGGTGACGATGCTCCCCGCCGACGAGCCGAATCTAAAAGAAGACGCGACGTCCTATCAACTCCTCCCAAAAGCGCGCACATGCGAGGAAGGAACGGCAGGAGATTGGTAGGGTAAGGGGATGGTCTATTTGGTTGAACCAGGCTAACTCAATGAACCAAACAAACCAGATAGACCAGATGAACCAGACAGACTACGCACCATGTGCGCTGTGGAGGCGCCGAGTGGGGGCGAACCGCTGTCCTCTGCCTTGAGCATTGCTGAAACCCACATCGCGCCTGTATTTTTTCTATCTCGTATGATTCGCACGATCTGCACGCTGGGGAAACGGATCAGATGCACTACAAGTGCATTGGCAATCCATTGTGCGGAAGCACGATACGTTAGCCGGACTAGAAGATGCCGTAACGGACACCTTGCAGCGCCCTCGCTACATTCGGATGAGCAAGGAAGACGATCGCGTCTTCCTGTACTACGCACCGCGAGGCAAGTACGTGCTCTGTGTCGTTTGTCGGCACCTGAACGGCGACGGGTTCATCATTACGGCCTATCTGACTGATCGCATCAAGAAAGGAGTCACGGTCTATGAAACCGATTCGGGTCACCTATGATCGCAAAGGCAACGTGCTATCTGTCCGGTTCAGCGAGAAGAAAGAGGCCTGCTGCAGGGAGAGCGACGTGGGGAAAAAAGAAGTCGTCTATTCCCTCGCGGCAGATGGCTCGATCATCGGCTTTGAAATTCTGAACTTTTTGGGCAAACGGGAAAAGCGGCCTTCGAAGAATCTACCGGTACAGACACGCGTCCTCCTCGCCTCATGAAACACGCCCTTTCTCAAATCCGGGCCATCTCAAACTGACCCCGTCTTTTCAGCCCCCCTGCGCAGGGTCTTTCGCGGAGCAGTATCACGCTTTGACCAATACAGCTCGCTGTACTTTTGGCACGCCGGCCTTGCGTGCCTGCCACAGATCATAGGCGGCCTGCTGTGCCACCCACACATCGGCACGGCCTCCATTTTTCACACCAAGCCATTCTTCTAATCGCAGGGCCATTTCCGGAGAGATCGCCGCGCGGCCATTCAAGACACGCGATAATGCGGCACGGGTCACACCCAGTTGCGCCGCAGCTTGCGTCACGTTCAAGCCTAGGGCAGGCAGAATATCCTCTCTCAACGTTTCGCCTGGATGCGGTGGGTTATGCATTCGGCTCATGGTGTATCCCTCCTAGTGATAATCTTGGTAATCGACAAGGACTGCGTCCTCGAGACAGAAAAGGGAACAGCTGCAGGAACACTGCTATCTGTTCGTCTGGAGTGACAGGGGCTGAATCTCGCAGCGACCGACCCAACTGTACGTACTCGATAACCTGAGTCGGCCCAGGTTCCCGATCAGCCGCTCTCTTGAGATCCTTGATAGCCTGAAGGATCTCAGCCCTTTCGACATCGAGCTGCTTGAGCCGCAGTTCGAGAGCCCGGAGCTGCGGCTCTGAGAATTGATGAGCCCCTGGAGCAATCACACTCACGCCACCTGCTTCTTCGACAGTTTTGGCTCAACGGAAATTTGTCCTGCCATACCAAGAACAGCGAGCAACTTAGCAATTGACTTCAACGAAATGCCGATATCCTCAGGATCTAACAGTCGTTGCACCTGAGAAGGCCCTGTGCCCAACATCTTCTGCAGCGTGTTTACGCCGATGCCTTGCGCCTTCATCATGGCCCGAAGCTTCATCACAAATTGACGTTTCATCGCCCCGGCAATTACCTCTGCCTTGAACGCATCGTCTTGTTCATTCAACCAACCATCGAATGAGCTCCCCGCAGCTTTGGATACTTTCCTGGCTTTCATATTGCTACCTCCTTTCTATATAGTCCTTTAACCTTCGCCGAGCCAATGCGAGATCGTCTTCCAGTACTCGCTGGTCCTTCATCGCCGCATGAAGGAGTACCACTACTCTGCCATCATCAAACGCATAGAAGATCCGATAACGAACCTTGCCCACTCTCTCCCGCAGCTCAAAGAGCCCCCTACCCAGCGGGCACGCATACGGCATGGACAGCGCAGGACCATTCATTTGCAACACTTGAATAGCCTGCCCAAGTTGAAGCCGCTCACTTCTATTCAAAGACTGTAGCCATTCCCTGACCGGCTCAGCCCCCTGGGGTGTGCGATAAAAGACAACCTTGTACGCAGAACCAGACTTGCACCCATCCATCCTGAAACACTAACACAGGGCTACTAATATTGGTAGCGCTGATGTACGTGCTGCCGAACTTGGCTGGGATAGAAACTGCTTGAAGATACCCTCGCCATGGGGATCAGAAAAATGCCGGCTTTGAAATCAGTGATATGAAGAAGCTGGTATGCGGCGTAAAGACCGGACAACTCGTATCAGACACTAGCCCACATTACTCATGAATCATAACGGCGGGGCCAGTTTGACTTTGCACCTATTCAGCCCTATTGTGCAACCTCATGGCTCGTCCGCTACGTTTGGAGTTTCCCGGGGCCCTCTACCACCTCACCGCGCGCGGCAATGCGCAACAAGCCATCTTTTTTTGGTAACACGGACCGGCAGCGGTTCGGATGACTGATAAGGGGTCTGACCCCTTATCAGTCATCCTTGACCCCTTATCAGTCTTCCTGCGCCAGTTTATCTATGTGGAGCATGGCCGGGTGACGGTCCAGGTGCCGTTCCTGTCAGCGGACCAATTCGAGACCTTTCCACTCAAAATCTCTCGCCTCAACTCCATGCTGCTTGAGTTCTAACTCCAAGTGCAACACTACCGGCCCTGATGGGCTAAGGTGTTGCCATGCCAAAACGATGCTACACACACTTGAGTGCTGAAGAGC
>JAWXBV010000052.1:0-19774 GCA_034440335.1 Nitrospirota bacterium
ACGAGGAACGCGTTTTCCTGGCGATTTCGTCCCTCGACTGTGCTCGGGACCCTGAGCTTTGTCGAAGGGCCACGAACCGTCATGAATCATGCGGGCTAGAGATCCGAGGTTCTCAGCAGAGGCGCCGTACTCCTGATGGAAGCACAGGGCTCTTACATTCGCGGCGGCTAAGAAACGTATGTCCGGAGCGGGCTAGCAGGCTGCGGAAAAACTCGCTTAATACCCAAAATGCCGAAAGAATCATCTCTACGGCGCTGATGTCACAATCGCCTCAGGATGCTCAAAAAGGCCGTCCAGCAAGGCCGCAGCGAGCGAAGAGGCGAGTCGTACGCTTCGGTACGTTGAGCCTCTGAGTGACGCGAGAACGCCGCTGGCGGACTTTTTCAGCATCCTGCTAGACATCGATGGTCATACCTGGCCGTAAAAAGACAAACTGAAACGAGAGCGACGACAATCCTAACGCACTCGCGGCGGCTCGTGAATACATCTCCGCTTGGGATCGGTAGCGATCTGCAATGGCCGGTAGGTCCTCAACCGCCACATCGTCCGTCTTGTAGTCCGCAATCCAGATCCCACCGTCAAGTCGGTACATCAGGTCAATGACTCCCTCCATCATCTGCCCCTCGCTCGAGGGCATGACGAACGGGACTTCTCGCCCGAGCACTGTCACACGTTGCAGCCTTGTATAGGGCTCGGAAGAAAGGAACCGAGTAAAGAGCGAGGTGAGATCCTCCGTGACGTCGGCCATCGATTGAGGATGGTCCCGTGCGACAAACCGGCGACAGGACTGCTCGATAACGGAGCAGATCTCCGCAGGAGGCCTGGTGAAGTCCCACTGTTCGAGCACCGCATGGGCACAGACTCCCACCAGTCGACTCAGATCGGCGTCACGCCTCGCGGCAGGACGCGGGGAAACGGCCTCAGCCCTGCCTCCTGTGAGGCTCGAAGGAATCAGTCGTCGCGGCGTCGAACGTCGCTTCTCCCACTCAACGTGCCGTGCCTGGCGGCGAATGAGGATGGGCTCAAGGGCCGGTCTAGTGGCCATGGGAGAATGGATCTCCTGTCTGCGCCGTCTGGGTACCACCGTGACCGGTGTGATGACGCGCGTGAGGCGACTTGTTCCAATGCAGATCTGTTCAGCGCTCGAAGGACTTCCCTCGGCTTCAATCGCTTCTCCCAGCAATGAGAGAACGGTATCATGCCCTGGCTTCGTCGTCAGCCCGCCTGAGAGGACCAGCAGATCGCGCGCTCGTGTCATGCCGACATAGAGGAGCCGTCGCTGCTCGGCTTCTTCACGCACTGCCAGCTTCATCTCCACGAGCAAGGAGCCCAGATTGGAACGGCCGCCCATTCGCAGGCCATAACAGCGGCTCGACCAATCATAATGAACGGACGGCCCTTTGCGAGGACTCTTTGCCCCCTGGTGCAGACTAGGAAGAATGACGACAGGAAACTCCAACCCCTTGGCCTTATGGATGGTGAGCACCCGGATCGCGTCCAACGATTCTTCCGCCAAGGCACTTTCAGCCTCATCCGGCTGCTCAGATACTCTGTTCATCATCAGGTCGACGAATCCGGTCAAGGTCAGATGGGGGCGGTCAGCCAGTGCTTCGGCCATCTCCCTAATCTTTCGCAGATTGGCCACCGCTTGCTCGCCATGGAGCGATGCAGCGGCCAACTCCAACAGAGGTAATCGTTCAAAAATCAGGTCGATGGCATCAGGCACAGCCCGCAAGGGAACACGCTGATGCAGCTCGGCCAATCGTACATAGAGCCGCCTTACTATTTCTGCTTGTGGATGGCTCCAGGAAGCCAGGCGCTCCCCCTGTTGGTAGTCCAACCCCTCAATCTGTTGGAGGGCCAAGAGATCCCGGTCCATCATGCCGCCGAGGGGCGAGCGCAAGACTCCGACCAGCGCAATCGTGTCGTACGGGTTGTCGATGACCCGGAGAAGGTTGACCATGTCGATAATTTCCTGCCGACGATAAAAATGCTTTTCCCCGTCCGTGACGTAGGCGATGTCATAACGGCGAAGGGCATCCAGATAGATCTGCGCGTGGGTCAACTTTCTAAAGATGAGGGCAATGTGGCCCGGTTGGAGCAGGCCTTCGCGGCGATCGCGGTCCAGGACCGTCGTCCCTGGAAGAAGCGTCTCCTTCAGCCAGCGCGCCAGCGCGTCGGCCTCTGCCCTGGTTGCAGCCTGCACATCGAACTCCTCGTCGACCTCTCCTGCTGTCACGAGGCGAAGTTGTACCCCTGAGACTGACACCTCCGGCTTCCGCTGAGGCCTGGCTACCAGACGCTCATTGGCCGGCTGAACATGTTCTATCGATTGAAAGAGTCGATCAAAGACATTGTTGACGACATCGAGCACCGCCTCGTCGCTACGAAAATTCGTGATCAGCGAATAGACCGCTCCCCCACCTGCTCGGATTTTCTCCACCACTCGCTCGAACGCTTCAATGTCGGCTCGGCGAAAGGCATAGATCGATTGCTTGGGGTCTCCCACGATAAATAATTTGCCCGGCTCCAACTCGACGTCCTGCCACGAAATGTGATGGCGACCGACCTGTTCACCAAGGTAGAGAATGATCTCGTACTGCACTGGATCTGTGTCCTGAAACTCATCGACCAAGATGGCCCGATAGGTCTGTTTGATCCGAGCGCGGACGGACGGATGGTCGCGCAAGAGCATGTTGGCCCGTGACAGTAACCCATCGAAGGCAATCCAACCGGAAACAAGAAACTCATGCTGAATCTGATCGATCAAGGGTCGTACGAGTGTCATGACTTCTTGGAAATACGACTGGTCGACGGTGAGAAGTTGTTGGGCGAGTCCGATGAGGGAGGCTGTCTGCTGGAACGCCACCTCATCCCATCCGGCAGGGGCCTTTCCTAGATCTTTTGCTAAGACCGCCCGTTCATCCTGTGTAAGGTGAGCGAGCCCTGGCGGCCCTTGCTCTAACACGAGTGCCAGCACCTGCACCGCGGCAGCGAGTATCTGTTCCGCCTTACGCCGTTTCGGTCTATCCTGCGCGGCAAGAAGAATGGCTGCGCGGCCATGCATGGCCACCATCCAGTCTCGCAATGCTCCCTCCAAGGATAGGGAACGGCACTGACGTTCCAGCTCATCGAGATTCACAGAATCCCCAGAAAGCGCTGTGGTCAACTGCTGAAGATCGTCGAGGGTCGTCCCAGCCAGGACTCGCCGCCATCGGTCATGTTGTAGGCCGGATAATCCGAGCTCATCGTCCAACCATCGATCCCAGTTTGAGTGAAACAATTCCTTGAACCGTGACCCATCATCTTCTTGAAAGAATGGATCGACTTCAGACTCAACTGGGTGAAGCCGCAAGAGGTGCGCGGCAAAACTATGCAACGTGCCGATCTGAGCTTTTTCCATCTGCGCAAGCGCCATCCTGGCCCGTTCTCCTACTTGTTCGGCTGAGAGACGATACCGGGCGAGAAAGACGTCGATCAGCTCATCGGACTGCTCGGTCAGGCGAAGAAGTTGCGCGCGCAGCCGCTGCTTCATTTCAGTCGCGGCCTTATTGGTGAACGTGAGGGCCACGATCTCCGTAATGGCTAAGGGGTTCGGCTCTCTCAGCAGGAGGTTGAGGATACGATTGACGAGGATCGTGGTCTTGCCGGTCCCGGCGCCTGCGACCACCACAACATTGCGGTCCCAGGTTGTTTCCGCCAGGAACCGATCCTGGGAATCTGCAAGTGTCACGACGTCACTCATCGAGCACTTTCTGTTTTCTCAACTGACGTAAGACTCGGGCCTGAGGCGATCGGTACGAGCGCCACCAGGCCATGGCGTCGTGGCGGCGGCAGGCGCCGGAGAATTCGCAATAGTCGCAATACCCATCGGGAAGAATGAAGAACTCTCTGTTCGCAATGCCATGAATCAACGTCGAGAGCGTCTGTCGAATCATGCCGCCGGTGTGGCTGGTCCAGAGGCCTGCATCGTAGGTCGAGCGAGCGATCGGCTCTGTCCACTGCGGAGCCAGGAAGAGCAATTGGACGTCAGTTGCGGCCGGCAACGACGGCAACGTCATGTGGGCATAGAGCGGCGGTTGCAGTCGAAATCCTCGCACAGCCGATAGCCCGAGGTTGCGATCCACCGCACTGATCTCACTTCCTTGCTTGAACTTGTAGTCCACGATACGGAGCGCCGGAGGCTCAGTGCGATAATCGACACGGTCCAAGGTGCCATGAATTTTCAGGAGGAACGATGACGCATCGGACTCCAGTGGAACGATGCCTTGGGCAGCAACCTCAAACGCGACAGGACGGAATCCGGTTACGAGATACTCCTCCTGGTCGAACGAGACGGCTGCCGCAACCAACGTGGACGCCTGCTCGCGAGCCAGCGTCCAGAGAAGAGCATGCCCTGTCCCCTGACTTGCCGCATGGGCAGCAAAGGTCTCCGTCACGGCTTCATGCACCAGACATTGCACCAGGGCCTTGGTGAGCGGAACATCCGGCCACTGAAGCAGCAGCAACCGTTCATAGCTCACCCGAAGTGATTCATGAACAAGGGTCCCGAGCGTTAACGGAGACAGGTGATCGTGCTGAAGCCGTCCGACGGGTTTCAGTCGAAGAACTTTTTCCGCGAAGTACTGAAAGGGACAGGTCGCATACCGCTCCAATGCCGTGGGTGAAAAACTCCGTTCCGCAGGCCCCAATAACGGAGAGGCCTCTTCCCCGATCATGCCGTCGAAGGGACCCAACTCGGGAGATTCCCGCTCAATTATTTTCAGTGTGGCGAGGCCCTGCTCAAAGAGGGGCCGATCGCATCCCATCGCATCGAGGATGGGTAACGCATCGTGGCCCTGCAATAGGCACCCCAAGGCCAATTCCTCCGCTGACAACAGGTCTTGGATCGAGGGCTGTTCGCTGATCCGTTGGGTCAACCGTCGAGGGACCGTCTCTTCCGGCTTTCCAACGAATCGGGCATCGCGCATCGCCATGGCGATGAAACTCGACGGCGCCATCACTCGCCCTGTTTCGTCGGCTCGTTGATACGAGAGATACAGGCGATGGGTGGCCGAACGGCTGAGGAGTTCAAATAATAATAGCTCTTCTTCATGTCCCGCTAATTTCTCATCGATCTTGTAGCCTAACGTCGATTCCAATACCGCGCGTTGCCGGTCACGAAGAAACGGGTCTTCCCGCACGTATCGTGGGAAAATCTTTTCGTTCATGCCAAGCACAAAGAGTGCGCGGACGGTCCGGCCACGGGCCGTCATCGCATCCAGCACCTGAACACCCTGGTGCCGGCCCTCTTCGATGGGGATACTGGTGTCGTCTAAGGCCCGGCGGAACAGTTCCACCCACTCCTCCCAAGAGAGGTCCCCTCCCAGCGGATCTAATTCCATCAGTCGGGCCAGAACGGAGCGGATCAGTGAACCGACTGTGCTGAGATTGGTCGGTTCACGTGCTTCGCTCGATGGGATGTCGAACAGCTCGGGCACGTGAACATGGGATTGCACCAGTGCGAGAAATGCATCGGTCAAGACTCCGATCGATCCTTGTGCCGGAAGAGCGTGGCAATCGTCGATCAGTTTCGACACGACTTCCCACAAGTAGGTGAGCTGAGTCGCCTCACAGGGCCTCCCTATGGTCTGATCGTCTTCGTCAGTCTCGGCTTCTGCATCGCGTAGGATCGATGAACTGGCCGGCTCTGCCAACCGCTTCCATTCCGCTTCCCCCTTCGTAATACCCAAGGTGTAGACCAGCGAGCGCCAGATATCAGGCCGGAGATCACCGCTGGTAGGGCCGACACCCTGGATGCGATAGAAGGGCGACGTGAGCACATCCAACATGGCGACACGGTCAAAATTATGTCCTGGAAGCGATGCCAGGCGCACAAGAGTCTTGACCAGTGGTTCGCGCGACAGCGGCGTCCCGGCCGTTGACGTGAAGGGTACCAGATGATGATCGAACACCGATTGGAGCCGAGACTGATAGGGCTCCAGCGTTCGAGCCACCACTCCGATCTCGTCGAAACGATAGCCATGCACCTCGACCAGCGTCAGGATTTCACGGCAGATCGTCGCCAACTCCTGCTCGACCCCAATGACGTTCGTGACGGAAAGTTCTACTCGATCGACTGTTGCGGTTCGCTCCCCTTCCCCACTCTGATCCTTATGGCTCTCCGCCAGTGGGAGAAGATGTCGCTCGAAAAATCGACGGGCGAAGAGAAAGGCTGGGCGGTTCTGCAGCGGAAAATACAAGGTGGTCGGGGCCACGCAGGCCACCGATTGGAAGAACAAGAGTTGGGCCTGTGAGAGATCATAGAAACCATAGTAGAAGACACGGTGCAGCCCCTTGAGAAAGGAGGAGCCTGAGAGATCCTGGCCAAGTGAGGCAGCCACGTCATCCGGAGAGCCGATCCCCAGCGATCGGCTGGCTTCCATCATGGCCGCGTGCAGGGTGAACAGGGAATGGAGCCAGGTTCGGTCCTCCTCCTCGAACACCCCTTCCGTGAGGGCGTTCAATGCCGTCGTGGGCGCGACCACCGCGTCCTTCAAATCGCGCACCGTCGCCCAGAGGCCTTTCCAAATCCCTGGTGAAGCAGGCAAGCGCAGGAACGGTTCTAACCCTGGAAGATTGCGTCGAACCACATGCTTCACCAATTGTTCAAAAAAGAAATCGTCGACCAGCTGCAACGGTGGTTCGTGACTGGACTCAGCGACCATCGCGAGATCGTCACGCAGACGAAGCGCCAGTTGGTGGAACGTCAGGAAGTGGACATTGAGGAAGGCGCGAGACTCGTGACGGATGAGTACCTGTTTCAGGTGCTCGACCAGGGAGGTTGAAGGGACAATGACGGCGAGGGGAGCAAAAGGATCGTCGGTCTTACAGGACCGAATATCCTCGACCAATGCGCGATTAAGAGCGGGATGAAAAAGCCCAGTGACGAGGCGAAGCATCTACATGTGAAATGGTCAATGGTTGATGATGAATGGTAAATGTCGGATCAACGCTCATTCACCATTGACCATTCACCATTCCTAGTTCTATCCGGTCTCCGGCCCCATCAGCTCGCCGTTGCAATCCATACAGCCCCAGTCGCCATCGATGAATCCCATCGGTTCGCCGCACATGGGGCACTCGGGCGCAGGTCCCTTATCGATGACAGGGAGCTCAGGTAGTTCAAAGTCGTCGTCATCGGCCATGGAGTATTCTTTCCCCTCTACTCACGCGGTTTCATCTTGAGCAGCAGAGCCTTCTCAGCACTCTCCCGGCTCGGCACACCGACGAATGTCAGGCGTCCGTCGATAATGGTGGCCGGCACCGCCCTTACTGAATGCCGATCGGCCAGGCTCCGTCCGTCCTCCGTGGTAATATCCACTTCGCGATAGCTGAAGCTATACTTCACCCGCAGCTGTTTCCACAGACTCTTCGCCGACGGGCAGGCTCCACAGCTCGGCGAGACTAACAGCAAAATGTTCGGCATCGATTCCCTCCAACAGCTGCGCGATCTTACCACCCGGTCGACGTGAGCGGCAAGCGGAGCAGGCGGCCCCGATCGGACGGCGCGGGTCTTGCAAACTGATTCGTCACCATGCTAGCGTGCCAAGGTTATTGCGTTCAAGAGAACGCCTCCTTCTCGCATAATTTCGTGCCTGGAGGATTCAGGATCAAATTCATATCGGCGTCACGGACGTTGCTCGACTTGAGAATAAGGGGGCCAGTCCCCCTCGCCTGCGTCAGTAGGCGCTCTGCAAGTCTTGAGGGGAGGTGAAGGCATGGGAGTGGTTTCGATTAAGGAGTTACTAGAAGCAGGTGTCCATTTCGGACACCAGACGAATCGATGGAACCCGAAGATGAAGAAGTTCCTCTTTGGAGAACGCAACGGCATTTACATCATCGACCTTCAGCAAACATTGACTCGAATGGAGCAGGCCTATGCCTTCGTCCGCGACACCGTCGCCGCCGGCCAAACGGTGTTGTTTGTCGGAACCAAGCGGCAGGCCGCTGAGATCCTTCAAGAAGAAGCCTTGCGCGCCAACATGTTCTTCGTCAACCAGCGCTGGCTCGGCGGGATGCTCACGAACTTCAGGACCATCCGGAAGAGCATCGATAAGATGAAGAAGATGGAGACCACGCTGGCGGACCCCAGCCAATACGGCCTGAAGAAAAAAGAAATTATGAAAATGCAGAAAGAGATCATCAAGCTCCAGAAGTATCTGAGCGGCATCAAGGACATGCGCGGCGTACCAGGAGCCGTCTTCGTCCTCGACACCCGCATCGAACACCTGGCCGTGCAGGAAGCGAAGCGGTTGGAGATTCCGATCATCGCGATCCTGGACTCGAACTGCGACCCGAACCACATCACCTACCCGATCCCTGGAAACGACGACGCCATTCGTTCCATCAAGCTCATCACGTCTCGCATTGCCGACGCCTGCATTGAAGGCGCCCAGATACGAACGCAACGAGAAGAAGCGGATTTCAAACCCGTTCCCGCAGTGGGAGACAAGGTCGGGGGCATCAGCTTCGCAAGCACACCGGCTTCATAACGCCCGAGGTTGCATGCGTCAATTCGCACATTCACTGTTTACCCAAAAGGACCGTCACGTATGGCTGGATCAAGTCAGCTGGTCAAAGAACTGAGAGAGAAAACCGGCGCCGGCATCCTCGATTGCCAGAAAGCGCTCACCGAGAATAGCCTCGATATTGAGAAGGCCATCGATTATTTGCGCCAAAAAGGCTTGGCCGCTGCACTCAAAAAATCAGGCCGCGAGACCAATCAAGGCCTCGTCCATGCCTATATTCACATGGGCGGGAAAATCGGTGTGCTCATCGAAGTCAACTGTGAAACCGACTTCGTCGCTCGGAATGAAGAGTTTAAAACGTTCGTCAACGACCTGGCCCTCCAGGTCGCTGCAGGGAAACCCTCCTACGTCAAACGGGAGGAGATTCCCGCCTCGCTCATCGAGAAGGAACGATCGATTTACGAGGGACAGGCCAAAGAAATGGGCAAACCTCCTGCCACATGGCCGAAGATCGTCGACGGCAAGTTGGAAAAGTTCTTCCAAGAGAGCTGTCTGATCGAGCAGTCTTTCGTCAAGGACCCAACCGTCACGATTAAAGATCTCGTCGCATTGAAGATCTCAAAAATCGGTGAGAACATGAACATCCGCCGCTTCACCCGGTATCAATTAGGCGAAGCATGAGCTCTGCTCCCTATCGGCGCATCCTCCTCAAAGTGAGCGGAGAGATGTTGGCCGGTGAGCAGGGCTACGGCATCCAACCCTCCATCCTCGAAGGCCTCGCCTCAGAAATCGCCTCCGTCGTGGCGCTTGACATCGAAGTCGCCGTGGTCATCGGCGGCGGCAATATCTTCCGCGGAATTGCCGCCAGCGCGTCCGGGATGGAACGCGCCTCTGCCGACTACATGGGGATGCTCGCGACCGTCCTCAATGCCTTGGCCCTGCAAAATGCGCTTGAGCGCAGCGGCATTATGACACGGGTCCAATCAGCCATCGAAATGCGCCAACTGGCAGAGGGCTATATCCGCAGACGAGCCATTCGCCATCTTGAGAAAAAACGCGTGGTCATCTTCGCCGCAGGCACAGGAAATCCTTACTTCTCGACCGATACCGCGGCGGCACTCAGGGCGATGGAGATCGGCGCCCAGGTCATCATGAAAGGGACCAAGGTCGACGGCATCTACGACGCCGATCCTGTCAAGAATCCCTCGGCCAAGAAGTATCAGACGATCTCCTTTCTCTCGATTTTGAATCAGGATTTAAAAGTGATGGATGCCACGGCCATCAGCCTCTGCATGGATAACAACCTTCCACTCATCGTGTTCAATCTGAAGGAACCAGGCAACTTCAAACGCGTCGCCATGGGTGAAACGATCGGAACCGTTGTTACCACCGATCGCCGTTAATTTCCACGGGAGTCTCTCATGTCCAACCCTGCCGCCATCCACCAAAAGATTACGGAAAAGATGGAGTCTGCACTAGAGCATCTCAAGCGCGATTTGGCCGGCCTGCGAACAGGCCGAGCATCGGTCGCCCTCTTCGACAGCGTGCGCGTCGACTATTATGGCACGATGACCCCGTTGAAGCAGGTGGCGAGTATTTCGACGCCGGAAGCCCGCCTCATCACGATTCAGCCTTGGGAGCCGGCGCTGATTAAGGAAATTGAAAAATCCCTGGCAGGGTCAGGCCTCGGCCTCACACCGTCCAACGACGGAAAGGTCATTCGCATTCCCCTTCCACCACTCACCGAAGAACGGCGCAAAGAACTCGGCAAGGTCTGCAAAAAACACGGCGAAGATACGAAAGTCGTGATCCGCGGGTTTCGTCGAGATGGCAACGAAGAGTTGAAGAAACTGCAAAAGGATGCCAAGTTAACGGAAGACGAGCTGCGGAAGGCCGAAGCCGACACCCAGAAACTGACCGACCAGTACATTCAAAAGATCGACGACGTGGTGAAGAAAAAAGAACAAGAAATTATGGAAGTGTGACTTCGGTCTCGATCTTGTTACCCACCTATGCCACCGTCAACCTCGCGGCACTGGCCCATAATCTTTCGTGCATCACACGCTATCTGTCCCCCGACTGCGAAATCTTGGCGATCGTCAAAGCCAATGCGTACGGGCATGGAGCGGTGGAAACGGCTCAGGCGCTTGTTCGCCAGGGCATCGGACGGTTTGCCGTGGCCTCGCTGGACGAAGGGATCGCACTCCGCCACGCCGGCATCAACGCGTCGATCGTGGTTCTGGGCGCGCTCTTTGAACAACAAATAGCCGACCTAGTCGCGAATACGTTGACCCCGGTTATCAGCGATGGCCGCATCCTTTCCAGCTTAACCAAGGCCGCTCGTTCGCATCAGGCCCCCTACCCGATTCATCTCAAAGTCGAAACCGGGATGGGACGGCTGGGGTTTTCTCCGAAAGAACTCCTCTCACTCCTTGACAGCTCTCTCGTGCAACGTCCCCTCCAGGTCGAAGGCCTCATGACCCACCTGGCCGACGCAGACGGAAAAGATACTGCATTCACCGAACAGCAGCTCGGCGTATTTCGTACGGTGCTGGAACAGGTCAGACAACGTGGAGTCACCCTCCCGTTCGTGCATACGGCCAACAGTGCCGCCATCGTCAGATTTCCCGCCGCGCACTTTTCACTGGTACGGCCCGGCATCATGCTCTACGGATACCACACCTTGCCGACCACAGTCCCCGCTCCCGATCTCAAACCCGTTCTCTCCCTCCACACCACGATTGCGCAACTGCGGACCATTCCACGAGGGGGATCCGTCAGCTACAACGGCACATTTGTCGCGACAAGACCGACGCGTATTGCGGTGCTGCCGATCGGCTATGCCGACGGCTATAGTCGGCGGCTCTCCCATCGCGGATCGGTCTTGATTCAAGGACGCCGCGCCCCGATCGTCGGTCTGGTCTGCATGGATATGATCATGGTGGATGTCACCGACCTCGCGCCGGTCCACGTGGGTGAGACCGCCACGCTGATCGGTCAGCAGGGAGGGGAATCCATCTGGGCTGATGAAGTGGCCGACTGGATCGGGACGATCCCCTACGAAGTCCTCTGCGGAATCGGCTCCCGCGTTCCACGGCTGTATGAATCCGCCTGACGCGCGCCTTGCGCATCTCGCCCATCAGAACAATCCCGCAGGATGCTCAAAAAGACCGTCCAGCAAGACCGCAGCAAGTGAAGTGCCGAGGCGTACCCTCTGGGGTACGTTGAGGGTCTGAACGATGCGAGAACGATGCTGGCGGGCTTTTTCAGCGTCCTGCTAATACACCATTCGAATCGACGCGCTACCGAGATACAGCGTGGTCTGGTAGGTTCCATTCACGGTCGGATTACGATTGCCCAGCACCGTACGATCCTCATAGAGTCCCGCTTGCAGCGAGAGATCGAGCCCGATGGCTCTGGGTTTCAGCGAACCCACACCGATATCACCGCAGCGCACCAGACCTAGAAACGATCCCTGCTCCCTACACAGTAATCCAACCCCGCCCCCGACAATGTGAAGATCCCATGATGGGATCCCTGGATCGAAGGTCAGGTCGGGCATTTGATTTTGCTGATTGGTATAGCCGGCCCTTACCGCCACCTCCCAGTTTGGGAGTGATTCAAGCGCCAGCCACTTGTATTCGGTTCCAATCATCACGGCATAGGTACTCTTCCAATTCTGCGGCTGCGCGATCGTCACACCATTCCCCAACGTCACATCGAGATTCCGAACAGACTTCCACCCCACATAATCGACGTCCAATTCCAGCTTCCATTCTCGTTCCTTCGTTCGAACAGGCCAAATCGCGATGGCGCCTGTGATCACTTGCGGTAACACCAGTGTGGCTCTCGCATCGGACACGTTAGCTCCATTCGCCAATAATGCGCCGCTCAGATGCAAGGTCGCTTGACTCCGATAGACAATCCCGATGTTCGCCAGCGGCTTCCCATCGTCATTGCGCAACGCCGTATATAAGAGGCTGGCATTGAAGCCGGCTGCAGTGTCTTTTCCATTGAGTTCGGTTGTCACCCCAGCGGCAGGAATCCTCTGTCTTTCAACCTGACCTTCGCCCACAAGGCTGCTGAAGGTATAGATATCCGCACCCAGCCCGAGGGAGAAGTTCTCCGTTACCTTGTAGGCAAGGGTGGGCTTGATATCCTGAAGCGGCAGCGTGCTGAAGGTCGTGACCGATCGGAATGGCCCGTCATTCGGCCAGCGAGTCAAGGAGCCGAACGGCACAGTCAGACCAATTCCGACCGACAGGTCGCCGAGAGCCGTCACCCCGAGACTCTTCAAGTTCGCGGTGATGTAGGTATGCCCTGGAGGGGGCCATGCTGCACTCCCGTTTCGGTCACCACGAGCCGTCACGCCTGTCGGACTGGTGAAATTCGTCGATCCACCGGACGCGAGCGCCCCTGCCATGAATTGAATCCCCTGCAACTGCGTTATCCCTGCTGGATTGTAGTGCAGAGCCGAAGGGTCGTCGGCTTGTGCTGCAAACGCATTGGACATTGCAGAGGCGGCGGCCCCTTGCCCTTGAATACGGGGCACCTGTGCGGAGGCCATCTCAGATAAGCCAGCCACGCAGAGCCCAGTCACACACATCCATAGCATCCAGATCCGAAGAACCGGCCCGGTTCCACTCCACTGAATACCCGGCCATGTTCCGATCATACGCCTCCTGCTTCTACTCACTCAGGTCTGCTCGACTCCCTCGCAGCTTCCGAAGGCACCCGTTCCACAGGCCGAAACCACTCGTCTGCAACTCGCTGCAGTTCATCGCTATCGAACGGCTTCAACAGATAGGCCTGTGCGCCCATGCCGATCGCGCGAACCGCCGACTCTTTACCGCTCGACGCCGCAGCCATCACAATCGGGATCTGCTGATCCGACTTCCGAATTTGCCGAAGGACGTCCATCCCATCGAGAGAGGACCTGCCGATGTCGAGAATCATCCCCTCGAACCTCTCGGCCCGCACGGCTGCCAACGCGCGAACTCCGTCAACCTCAGAGCGGACGGAATACCCCATGGCCTGCAAACGATCCTGTACGAATTGACGACTATCCGGGTCCTCCTCGACTACCAGGATGCGAGGGGCGTCAGCCGATGCGATAGTGCGCCCTGTCGCGACGGTGGAAAGCAATGGAATGGTAAAGTGCAGTTCCGCGCCGCGCCCCAGTTCGCTCCGTGCGGTGATCGTCCCCCCTTGTAACTCCACCAATGTCCGCACGATCGACAGACCCAAGCCCAGCCCTGTGATTCCACTTCTGACCTGCTTGACTCGAAAGAACGGATCGAATATCTGATCGAGAAGCTCCGGCTGAATACCCGGCCCAGTATCGCGCACGGACACCCCGGCATGCGCCTGGTTCTCTGGTCTTACTGTCACGATAATGCTGCCGTCTTCCGGAGTAAACTTCACCGCATTCTGGACCAAATTCATGACGATCTGAACCAGGCGATCACGATCCGCCCAGACCATCAATGGAACAACAGGAATGACCGCCTCCAATGTCTGCCGTTTGGCCTGGGCCAACAGGCGTAATTGCTCGACCGCCTCCGCCACACATTGCCCCAGATCGATCTCGCTAGGAACAAGATCCAGCCTTCCGGATTGAATCCTGGTGCGATCCAACAAGTTCTCGATCATGCGGATCACTCGGTTGGAATTGTCTAACATCCGTGACACATAGCGTTGCTGTTTCTCATTAAGCGGCCCGGTCAATCCATCGAGCAGGTTCTGCAAGAACCCCTTGATCGAGGTCAACGGCGTCTTGAGCTCGTGCGACACATGGGAGAGAAATTGCGACCGCACACGATCTGCCTGCTCCAACTCAGCCGTGCGTTCACGCACTTTGGCTTCGAGTCCTACGTTCAGACCTTCAATCTGCTCATACGCGGAGGCATTATCCAGAGCGATCGCCACTTGATGGGCGACCGTCATCATCAACTCAAGATCGTCCTGCGTGAGACTATGCGTCTGTAACCGATCCACCGTCAGGCTTCCAAGGATCCGGTCTTTGATTTTTAACGGAACGGCGATCCACGCCTTGGTCTTCGTCAGTAAGGCGAGCTGTTGGTTCAGTGGATGAATACGATCCCACACCGCTCGCAGATCTCCAACCAACAACGGCTGGCCTTGTATCAGCACAAGGCCTTCCAGACTCAGCGGGTCGGTGACGGGAATCTCAAGCGTTCGCACGAACGCTTGGATCTCAGGTGACACGCCGAGTACCCGCGCATTCATAATGACCTGGCGGGACGGATCGTAGAACGCGATCATCGCCCGATCGTACTGCAGATCGCTGGTCAGGGCCTCTAACACTTTCTGCATCAGTGCCTCTCGATCCAGCGTCGAGCTGAACAGTAATCCGGCTCGGTGGAGGGCAGTCAGTTGGGCGACTTTTTTGCGCAGTTCGACGCGCGTCAGCTCCTGCTCCAAATAGGCTTCTCGCAATTCCTCATGCCGCGACTCCACGAACGTCACCTGCTCCTGAATCAACGCCTCACGTTGCTGGCTCTCCAGGCGAAGCTGGCGATTGGTCAGCATACTGGCGACCAGTATCGGCACCAATCCGAGAAGGAAGATTTCTCCCCAGCTTGCCGATGGACTCATCACGCGAAGCCCCGCGGCCAAAGCCAAGCCGATGAGCGCACCGAAGAATACCCATCTCACATGCCGCTGTGACGGTGTGGTGTCGGCCGCTGCATAGAGCGGCGCCCCCTCTGCCCTTCGATCGCCTGCACTCCCCGTGGATGAAATCCCCTGATCCGGGTCGTGCGCATGGGATACCTGCGACGATCGCTCCCTTCCCGGTCCTTCTACCATCTGCAGAACCCTGTGGCGCCATGAGTCCTCTCCCTTTACCGTCCATCGGATGACCCATTGGCACCATTCGTCGTCATTCGCGATACAGGAACGTTCTGTCAGAATGGCCGGTGGCAGCCTATGGACGCGAACCGGCACGGCCGCCATAATACCCTGAGCCGCCTGACACATCAGCTGTGCGCACCGTCTTCGGTACGGGCCGAACTGACGAAGCGTACGACCGGAAAACTTCATGGCCAGGGTCGCAGAGATCGGCGTCACCTCGACCACTCGAAATTCAACGGAACCGGACGCAAACTTGTTCCCGAAGTAGGGAAACATGCCGTAAATCTGTGCGAGCGAAAACGGCCTCGCCAGCACCTGCATAATCGATGACGCCTTCTCCATTCCGGCCCGAAATACAAACCGCGGATCGCCGGACATGCGCTCGCAGAACTCATACAAATAGGCGGTGAATTCATACGAGTAGCTGTTCCACGCATTCTTCAGAAACTCCGGCGTCACGTGATAGACCGGATCTTTAATGCGTTGATTCAAGAGGCGACAGAGGTCCTCGACCGCCTGCTTCCCAGCTGGAGCCCCTCGATCATGAGCCTGTGATTTCTCCAGATAGACGACGATGGCCCTGATACTCATCCCGCTCAGATCTCTGATCCTGTGCCCCTGCTCATCCAATCCGAACGGGCGGAATTCCATCACCTCCCGCTCAAGAATCGTACGATCCTTCGGCAAAAGCTGAACCGCTACGCGAGGAGGACTCGTTGCATCTTCCATCATGCTCGTGTCATCACGAATTCACTACGATGTAGGGAATGTGGATGGGCGCTGGAAGGATTCCATGTATCAATGCGATCCTAACGTATTTCCGTAGAGCCCTGCACACATCCATGCCAGGGGGAACGATGGCAGACGGGTCTCGGCAGCCTATATTACTGTTTGATCGCCCGCTTCAATTTCTTCTCGACGCTCGCCACTTTACTCTGTAAACGCCCGGCATGGCCTTTCCGATAGTCGACTTTGATTGTGCAGGAAATACGGACGCAATCTTTCTTCATCCGCTCATAGCATTGTGTGACGACGGCCAATACCTCATCCCACTCCCCTTCAAGTACCGTCCCCATCGGGTTCAACCGGTAGTCCACTCCGCTCTTATCGATGATGTCGAGCGACCGCGCCACATACTTTCCGACACTCTCTCCCTTGCCTAACGGGGACATACTGAATTCCAATAACACCATCGTGCTCCTCTCTTTCCTGTCTATGATTCGCCTCACCGTTCACGTTTCACATCTTACGTCGTGAGCACCTTACGGTTTCGCAGCCCTCTCATCCAGCCAGACCTTCGGATACTGGACCTTGCCCAACAAGCGAAAGCCATCCAGCGCCTCACGCAACAAGGTCCGGCGTTTTTCAAAATCCGGCTCAGTCGCCTTCGTTTGCTCGCGAAGTTGGCCGAGCCACTCCACAAAAGCGGCAAACTCCTCGCCGAAGATCTTCTCCATATCTTCCTTCATGAAACCTGACAAGGCCGGGGCGACCCCGCTCGTGCTGACGGCCACACGCAAATGGCCGCACGCCACGACCGCCGGCATCGTCACCGTAGAGAATTCCGGCTGGTCGACGGACCACAATAAGCACTTCTTCTCTCGCGCCTTCGCAAACAGCGCTCGAGAAAAATCCCGGTCTCCTCGAACCATGTTCAGCACCAGGATCGCACTCTCCAAATCGGCATCGCGAAAATGGCGCCCACGGTGGAGGACCTTCGCCGACGCGGCCATATCTTTGAGTATCTCGTGTAACGTCGGCGCCACGACGGTCACTTTCGCCCCAGCCTCCAACAACCGCTGAGTCTTTTCCGCGGCGTCCTCATCTCCCCCAAGGACAAGCACCGGATACCCTTTCACATCAAGCGACAATGGAAAGCCAGAATTTGCAGCCACAATGGTTCCTCCCAATTCAAGAGCGGGGCGTATCATACAACACCGCATGGCGTAATGTTGAATGATGAATTATGAATGTTTAATTGAGGAGAAGGAAGGACTGGACAGAAATAAATGCTGAATGGTCGATGGTCGATGGTCGATGGTCGATGGTCGATGGGGAGCAGGAATATCAGCTGAAAGAGTGGCCGGAACTAGACCGAGCATTCACCATTCATCATTAAACATTCACAATTACGTCTCTGCGGGGTCTGCATCGAGCTCCATATTCCAATAGAAATAGTCGCGCCAGCTGTCCGGGGTGTTCCGAATCCCAATGGTAATGGTCACAATGGGATTCCATCGCGGCTTCACCGGCTTCTTCATGAGCTTCATACCGGCTTCTTCAGGCGTACGACCGCTTTTCCTGTTGTTACAGCGCCAGCACGCCGTCACAATATTATCCCAGGTCTTTCGCCCACCCTTCGCGATGGGAACGACATGATCGAATGTCAGCTCCTCGGTCCTGAACTTGTGACGACAGTACTGGCAGGCATAGCCGTCTCGGGTAAAAATATTGATGCGGGAGAATTTGACCGCCCGATGAACGTCTTTGAGCCGAACCAATTTAAGGAGCCGCATGACGGAGGGAAGCTTAATGGAGATCGACACAGCATGGACCTCGCGGTCGTACACCTCGAGGACTTCAACTTTGCCCTGCCAGAGGAGCGCAATCGCCTTTTGCCAATGGACGACCCGCAGGGGTTCGTACGTGGCGTTGAGCAGAAGGGTCATTTCCATGCCGCAACCTCATCCAACCGAGGCTCCTTGTATGAGAGGGCCACGGTGTAGTATTGGAACGCGTACCTATTTCTATGCCATAAGCCTTGGGTGAAATCAAGTTACTGATGGATCTCGGATTGCCTCTGTTTCGTCGGCCACTCGGCCAAGGAGAAGGATCAGCGCCATGTCTGAGTTTGTGACCGTCGCGAAGGTCGAGGACATTCCTCCGGGGACCGGACAGACCGTCGAAGTCCAAGGCGCGTGGATTGCCCTGTTCAATGTCGACGGATCTTTCTACGCCATCGACAACACCTGTCCGCATGCGGGAGGGCCACTCGGAGAAGGCCATCTCGAAGGCAACGTGGTTGTATGTCCGTGGCATGGATGGCGATTCAATGTCCAAACCGGCGAACGACCAGAGAATCCGAACATCGCCGTTGCCTGCTGCCCTGTCAGAATCGAACACGATCAGGTTCAAATAGCGCTGCCAGAAAATTTCAAGTAGCCCGGTCTGTCTGGTCTATTCGGTCTGTCTCGTGTGTTTGGTTGAACGAAACTAACCAGATGAACCAGACAGACCAGACAGACCGAACAGACCACTTTCCCAGCATCCAGCTAGGGCGCGGTATCCGGCTCTATGGGTGTCACCCCATCCGCCGCAAGCGAGGCGGCATTGACCTTCTTCGACGAGAGATCGGCATGCCAAATAAACTCCCGCTCGAACCATTGGCCGGTGACCCCTTGATCTCTCAACCACACACGTATCTCATACAGCCCCCCCTCCACTTGCTTCACCCGCCACTCACCCAATCGGGCGACCTGATTGCGTTCGGTCATTGCACGCACATGCTCGGTCATGGCGTGAAGAATGGTGGGATACCCTTGAGCCCGATGGTTTTGCACCAGTGCAAGAGCCTCCGCGGCCCGACTATCGGCTAGGGGATTCAGCGACGGAGGCTTCATCCAGACATAGTAGCAGGCGCCCAACACAAGCACGGCCACTGCCACATACTGAATGATCTTTACCATGGAGTACGAGGAAGACACAGCACTGCCGGAGGAATGATGCTGTGACATGGATATCCGACACACAGGATTCGACGAGAAGAAATGGAAGCACACATGATCGCGCTACATCTTAGGAAGAGCGTCACCGCGATGTCAATCTGACCACAGCCGGTCTAACCCGCATGATTCATGAACACTTCTGCTGCAATCGCCGATCCGCTGCTACGACAAGCCTTCGGTCGGAGGGCTCGCCCCTCGGACCTTCGACGTACTACACGAGTACGCCTCAGGTCCTCAAGGCTCCGCGCGCCGCTCTCGCAACGCGGCTCAGCGATTTCGCGACGAACCGTCATGAATCATGCGGGCTCATAATTCGCGTGAGGCGCAGCTTGTACGCATGAAAGTGGTTATGTTAGAAAGAATGGTCTCGTTGTTCGTTGTATCGGTGTATCCTGAAGTGGTGAATCACCCATGAAATTCTTCCTCTATGGGGACCATCTGAACCCCACGCAACTCAAACGTCGTGCCCCGGAACATCAATTCCTGATGCTGGCCACTATTCCAGAACACACGATCAAGTTTTGTCGATGGTCCTCACAATGGCGATGCGGCCTTGCCAGCGTGACCCCGTCACCCGGAGAACAGGTCTGGGGTGCGATCTTCGACGTGACCGATGAGGATCTCAAGCTGATGGACCGCTTCGAAGACGATGTACCCCCGAGC
>JAWXBV010000053.1:0-28964 GCA_034440335.1 Nitrospirota bacterium
AGGCCGTCCAGCAAGGCCGCAGCGAGCGAAGAGGCGAGGCGTACGCTTCGGTACGTTGAGCCTCTGAGCGATGCGAGAACGCCGCTGGCGGACTTTTTCCGCATCCTGCTAGGATGAGACTTGTCGAAGGTTATCTCGCCTAGATTCACCCCTGTATTTTTCAAGCGCCACAAGGAGCAGTGAAATTGCCGCCGGCGTGACCCCTGAAATTCTCGATGCCTGACCAATAGATGCAGGTCGAACTTTTTTTAACTTTTCACAGACCTCTCTCGAAAAACCAACGGTCCCATCGTAATTGAACGAGACAGGAATGGGTTTCATTTCCAGTTTTTTGAATCTCCCGATCTGTTGTAGTTGACGCTTGATATAGCCTGAGTATTTGATTTGAAGCTCTATTTCATCAGTAGTTTCAACATCTTGCAGTGAGCTAACCCCAAGTGCCTCTAACAGAGTTTTGTACTGTGCCCCCTGGCGGCGTAACAATTGAGCGGCGGTGCAGGGTCCAGAGATCTCCTCTATCTGAACCTTGGCTAGGCGTCCACGAACAGCCTCCGTGAGTTTTGGCCGAAGCTCTTCGAGACGCACAAGCTCAGATTCAATGGCTTTCTGTTTCAACTGAAATCTCGCATAGACCTTGTCATCAATCAACCCAACTTGCCGTCCAGTATCAGTGAGCCGCAGATCAGCATTCCCATGGCGCAACAATAAGCGGTATTCTGCCCGTGACGTAAACATGCGATAGGGCTCACGCGCGTCTTTGGTAATAAGATCGTCAATGAGCACGCCGATATAGGCCTGAGACCGATCGAGTATTAATGGCGCCGCTTCTCGAAGTTTCAGCGCTGCGTTGATTCCAGCCATGAGACCCTGAGCCGCTGCTTCCTCATATCCTGATGTTCCATTGATCTGTCCGGCGTGGTAGAGACCGTCAAGAAGCTTGGTCTCCAGAGTCGGATGCAATTGCCGTGGAGGAAAGTAGTCGTACTCGATCGCGTATCCAGGCTTGAGCATGACGGCTTGCTCTAACCCAGAAATCGTTTTCAGCATCGCGGCCTGAACATCAACCGGCAGACTGGTGGAGATCCCATTTGGATAAAATTCGCGGCTCTCCAACCCCTCCGGCTCGATAAAAATCTGGTGTCGCTCTTTGTCTGCAAAGCGTACAACCTTATCTTCGATCGAGGGACAATACCGCGGTCCCACCGACTCAATGATGCCGCTGTAGAGCGGCGAGCGATCCAGATTGCGTTGGATCAATTCGTGGGTCGCACGATTGGTATGGGTCAAATGACAGGGGAGCTGCCGGTTCTCAATTCGGAGAGTCCGATACGAGAACGGCGGTGGTGGATCATCGCCTGGTTGCGGCACCATCACGGAAAAATCGATAGTCGCCCCATCCAAGCGAGGAGGTGTGCCGGTTTTGAGTCGGCCCACTTCGAACCCCAGGTCGCGCATACAATCGGATAAATGTTCGGCGGATGCCTCTCCCGCTCGTCCCGCAGGAAAATGATTCAAGCCGATATGGATAAGTCCCTTAAGGAATGTACCTGATGTTAGGATAACAGCCTTCGCCGGTATGTGATCACCGAGACTGGTCACCACGCCTGTAATCGCGCCGGCCTTGGTCAACAACCGATCGACTGTCCCCTCGCCGATCGTCAGCCCTGCCTGTAGGCTCAACGTGTGCGTCATGGCGTCACGATACAGCTTCTTGTCGCATTGGACGCGAAGAGCTCGCACCGCCGGGCCTTTGCTCGTATTGATGAAGCGGAACTGGATGCCGGCTTGATCCGTATTCCGCGCCATTTCCCCGCCCAGCGCGTCGATTTCCTTGACCAGGTGTCCCTTGGCAATTCCTCCGATCGCCGGGTTACACGACATTTGCGCGATGCGGTCGCGATCCATGGTGAGCAACAAGGTGCGCGCGCCCATGCGCGATGCGGCTAAAGCGGCCTCACAGCCGGCATGGCCTCCACCCACCACAATGACGTCGACGGCTTGTCCCACGTGTCACCTGCTCCTATTTACCGATACAGAATTCTGAAAAGATCCGACCAAGGATCTCATCCGTCGTAATCGCACCCGTAATTTCACCGAGCGCGTCGGCGGCGGCACGCACATCGATCGAGATCAGCTCACCCGCCATCCCGCACTCGACGGATTCAAGCGCCTGGTCCAAGGATTCGCCGGCCCGACGCAACGCGTCACGGTGCCGCACGTTCGTGACCGTGACGCCCTCCGCTGCCTCAAAGCCCCCGGACACCAGCTGCGCACGAAGAGCAGACTTGACCCTCTCAACTCCCAAGCCTGTTTTAGCCGACACAACATAGACCACACGGTCCGCAAGCGCGGCATCTGTCTCCACCGTAACGGCGAGGTCCGCCTTATTCACGACGACGACATGCTTGCGATCCCTGGCCACACTCAACAGCGCCCGATCGTCGTTCGTGAGGGGCACACTCCCATCCACCACCACTAACAAGAGGTCCGCCTCGTCTTGTGCCGCTCGCGTCCGTTTAATCCCTTCCAGCTCGACGATATCGTCCGTGTCCCGCACCCCTGCCGTATCGACTAAACGAACCATCACCCCGTCAAGATCAACCGATTCCTCAAGCACATCCCTCGTCGTGCCGGGAATGGCCGTCACAATCGCCCGCTCTTGCTTCAGGAAACGGTTCAACAAGCTAGACTTGCCGACATTGGGCCGGCCAAGGATCGTGACGCGGGCGCCTTCTCGCAAAATTCGACCCTCCTGGGCCGTCGCTTCCAGCTTCTGGACCACGGCACAGGCCTCCCGCACGATACGCACCAGTTCATCGTGCTGAAGAAAAGAAATATCTTCACCGACAAAATCGATCCCCGCCTCCACATGGGCCAACACATGAAGGAGCGAAGTCCGAGCCTGTTCCACCTCGCGAGCGAGATCGCCCCGCAGGTGGCGTTGAGCAACAATCAATCCGGCGGATGACGTGGCTCTGATGGTATCGAGCACCGCTTCCGCCTGGGAGAGATCTAGCCGTCCATTGAGAAAGGCTCGCTTTGTAAACTCCCCCGGCTCCGCCATCCGTGCGCCGGACTCGACACAGAGCTTGCAGACGATCCCCAGCACCAACATCCCGCCATGGGACTGAATCTCCACCACATCCTCTGCCGTAAACGATCGCGGCGCCTTCATATAGACCACAAGAGCTTCATCGAGCAGACTCGATAGTGGCGCCTGAGCATGGCCTGGTCTGACAGTGCCCTGCCTGTCCGATGCAGGGCCCACAAGATCGGCAAGATGTAGCGTATGTGAAGAAATCGATGAGAGGGGACGACCAGAACGCAAGTGAATAACCCGAGAAGCGACGGCAAGCGCCTGAGGGCCACTCAGACGAACGATCCCAATACCGCCCTCGCCTGCCGGGGTGGCGATCGCACAGATTGTGTCTTCGAGTCCTCCATGCATGACGCCTCTTTCACTAGCAGGAGGCTGAAAAAGTCCGCCAGCCTGTCTTGTTCATTTGGTTTATCTGGTCTATTCGGTCTGTCTGGTTCAACCAAACAAACGAGACAGACCAAATAAACAAGATAGACCAATCGAGAAACGCCTATGCGCTCGTGCTGCCGCGCGGCTGGGCCCCTAACGCGGCAAGGGCCTTGTCGGTCAACACAAAACGATCCGTCACCAATTGTTGGGTGATGGTCAGGGTATTGTTCGTCAGCCAATACAGCACCAAGCCGGCAGGAAAATTGATGAACAGAAATGTCAAGCCTATCGGGAGTATCAACATCATCTTCGCTTGTGTCGGATCCATTGTGGTGGGCGTGATCTTCTGCTGAACAAACATGCTCGCCCCCATGAGCACCGGTAGCACATAGTAGGGATCCTGCAATGATAAGTCGGTCACCCAGAGCATGAACGGGGCCTGGCGCAAATCGATCGTCATATAGAGGACATTGAACAGGGAGATGAAGACCGGCATCTGCAAGAACATCGGGAGAAACCCGCCCAGCGGATTCACTTTTTGATCCCGATACAGCTGCATGAGCTCTTTGTTCAGCCGCTCGCGGTCACCCTTGTATTTTTCCTGAACTTCTTTGATCTTCGGTTGGATCAACCGCATCATTTTCATCGACTTGTAGCTCTTGTATTGCAACGGGACAAATAACAGCTTGATCCCTACCGTCAATAAGACGATGCAGATTCCATAGTTACCGACGTATTCATGGATGAATCGCAGCACATAAAAGATCGGCTTGGCGACCGATCTCACAACCGTCCAACTGCCATAGATGAACCATCCGAAATCGATCATATCTTCCAGCCCCACGTCTAAGGAGCGGAGGATGTCGTATTCCTTCGGGCCTGCATAGAGCTGAAGTGCCACTGAGGACGCGGCTTCCGATGGGGCCATCCGCACCCCGGCCGACACAATTTTGGGATCTTCCGTCTTGGCGAGAGCGGCCGCACCCTCCTTCGGCATCAACACCGATATGAAATACTTATCCTGCAACGCGACCCACTGAACCGCACCCTTCCGTTCAAGCTCCTTATCCGGGGTCTCTTTTTCGACTTTGTCGTCAACCCGCGATGCAGATCCAATCAGACCGATGAACCCATCGCCCCATTCCACAATACCGAAATTCGTCCCTAACCCGATATCATAGGACTCGGTCACTCCCTCAATGGCAAGCGACACATCTACCACATAACTACCGTGGTGAAATGTCAGCCGTTTCTCCACACCGAGATGAGTGGCTGAATCATGGAACTTCATCGTGACATGCCCGACAGGGTGCGCGGCGTCGAGCTTCGTAAAATCTGCCTCGATATGATAGAGGCCTTCTCGTAGCGTCTTGTCGATGTCGGCATTCGCGACCGTCATCGAGAGTGGGCCTTTGAACTTTCCACCTTGATAGACGAGTTGTACCGGCTTTTTTTCGGGAGGCGCCGTATGGTATCGCTTCAGCTCCCAACTTTGAATCACCCCTCCACGATTCGATAAGTCGACTCGCACCAGATCCGTTTCCACCGTCACGATCTGTTCCAATACTGGGGGAGAAACACTTGACGCAGGAGAACCCGACAGTGCGCCCGATTGGGATAGGACGTTTGGACTGGCCGACCCACTGTCTTTACCTGTCGAGAGGCTGGACGTTGACCGTCGCTCCGAGGAGGAGGGGGCCTGGGCAGAGCCGTCCTCAGCAGGGGGTGGCTCAGGAAGCCAGCCCATCTGCCTCATAAATACGTCAAACGCCAGGATGATGGCTAACGACAGAACCAGAAAAATGATAACCCGTTTGTCCATAAATAAACCGCTACCACGATGTGAACAATGACGTCCCTACTACTTCACGGAGTCCATTTCTCCAGGAGAAAAAATGATAATCTTTCATCACAAGGCAGATGACTCTATTCCGCCCACTCGCACTCTCAACCGACCGATCACGGCTTTCCCATAATCCAAGCAAGCGGTCGCCGAAGGGTCGGTTGGTTTAAGGAGAGGCAGGATCCCAATAGGGATCCTAGTCCGTAGAGTCAGGTACCACCGGCGCACGCGAGTCCCCAGACATCTGAAGCAGCCGTTGACGCTGAAGCATCGACAACCACACCTCTTTCAAGCGGGCAAAGGGTTGTGCAACTGAATCCCGTTTGGGGAAGACCACCAGGGCATGTCCGGGAAGCAATTGACCGCGTAGTTGACGCGTGAGCTCCCGAAAAAGGCGCTTGGCTCGATTTCGGCTGACCGCTCCCCCGAATCGCTTTCCCACCACGATACCAACCCGGCTGCCATTCATCTCCGTCCGGCAAATCACGACATTAAATAGGGTGGTCGAGACACGATGACCATGCTGTTTGGCGTATTCGATATCTCGGCTACGCTTGAGAAACAGATCCCTGTCACTCCCACCCTGTAACATTGCCATGATCATAGGAGAGGGCCTGTATACACAGGACTTCTCCTTCGAGACCAGATATCCAGGCTCGGCCTTGACCCGCCGCCGTCATCCTGTGTTGGGAACTGTTTTGGTTGGGGACATAACGGAGGGCAACGATTCCTTCGTGCGCCCTAGCCACTGTCGATCAACCTATACCGTTAAGCGGGCTCGCCCCTTGGCGCGACGACGAGCCAAGACCTTCCGGCCATTCTTCGTACTCATCCGCTTACGGAATCCATGCTCACGTTTTCTCTTGAGGTTCGATGGCTGCTGAGATGTAAACGACATACGGGCTCCTTGCCTAAGAAGAGACTCAAATAATCCCGGCATTATAGGGACGAGCCGGCACCCTGTCAAACGACGTGCGCTCCATTATGAGAACCGATCACCTGACACAGGGGTGTCAGAGGCTCATTCTGTCCACTAGAATTGCCACATAGTCTACGAGCGACTCATGAGAGCGATCTGCATAGACTCGCAGGCCATAATTCCGCCCGCGGTGCAGCCATATTATGGATAGATTGTTGGTGGTGGTGTCACTGGTGCGGACCATCGGATTTCACCTATGGCAGCAGTCCCATTCTTTCTCCTGATGAAACCCAGGGGCACCAGACTGAACCCTTTGAATGTCTTTCATATTGAGGCAGTATTTTCACTGAACCAGCTCGGCTTGAAGAAGGGGCAGATCCCCGAATCAGGAGCCACCGGGGAGGGGATCGAAATCCACCGAATTGAGAACGAACTCATGGCCCACACATCGGGCTATACCATGCTGGATCATTCCCACATGGCCTTCCTCTATGACCGAATCCCAATGGAGACGCCTGTCGCCATCGTCGGCGCGCGACAGGAACAGAACTCCATCGCACACACCTTCGCGACTCACGACGATCGAAAGGGCGAATCATCGCCCCCATGATTCCTGAGCGCTTCCGAAACAATCGCCGATCCATCGCACGACGAGCCTTGATCAAGCAGTTTGTTGACAAACTAGATGACGACTCCAGAAGCGATGCCAGGTCTGTGCGCACTGACAGAAGCTGAATGGCCCGCAGGCTGTTCAGAAAGGCCGTGCAGCAAGGCCGCAGCGAGTGAAGACCGGAGGCGTACCCTCTGGGGTACGTTGAGGATCTGAACGATGCGAGAACGCCGCTGGCGGACTTTGTCAACAGCCTGCTAGCAGTTGGGTCTCTCAGCCTCAGACCTACAGGGACATGGATCATGAGGCGAACGCCATCTGACTCAACGTTGGAATACCGAACCCCTCCCCACCTGCTCTGTCGATCACGCACATTCTCCGTCGGGATACTCGCAATTGGCAGCCCTTCTCTCATTCGCCGAACCACAAGGCCATCGGTAAAACTTCAGCTTGTGTTTCTCTCATCCAATATCTACAATGCGAAGGCTTGCTATGAATCTTACAATATCTCGATCATTTCCCTCAGAACTTCAATCCCTGGTCAAGGCAGGGTACGCACGACTCGACGCATCCCGTGCCGTCCAGTCGCTGTGGGCTCAGGACCATCGACTCTGGAAGCGCGATCCCACCGACATCGCCAACCGCCTCGGCTGGCTGACCATCATCGAGTACATGAACGATCGGACCGAGGAGTTGCGGACCTTTGCCACGTCGGCCAAAACGCGCGGCACCCGCGACGTGGTGCTGCTCGGGATGGGGGGCAGCAGCTTGGGACCGGAAGTATTTCGCGCGACATTTGGATCACGCAAGGGATTTCCACGCCTGTGGGTTCTCGATTCCACCGTCCCAGGCTGGGTTCAACAGGTCACGCGGTCGATCGACCTGACTCGAAGTCTGTTCATCCTCGCCAGCAAATCCGGCGGAACGATCGAAGTCATGTCCCTCTTTGCCCACTTCTGGGAACTAGTTCACCAGACTCCCGGCCATCAAGGCGGCGCACAGTTCATCGCTATTACCGACCCCGGCACTGGGCTAGAAAAGTTGGCAGCAGAGCATCGATTCTTGCGCACCTTCACCAACCCACCGGACATCGGTGGACGGTACTCAGTCCTCTCCTATTTTGGATTGGTCCCTGCTGCCCTGATGGGAATCGATGTCGCACGATTGCTCACACGTGCCACCGCCATGGCACAAGCCTGTCGAATCCAATCCCCTCTTGAACGGAACCCCGGTGCCGACCTTGGCGCAGCGATGGCCTCACTGGCCGAAGCAGGGCGCAACAAGATCACCCTGATTGCCTCACCGCAAATTGCCGCATTCGGTCTGTGGGCGGAACAGCTGCTTGCAGAAAGCACCGGCAAAGAAGGAACCGGCCTCATCCCAGTGGCGCATGAACCGATGGTCGCACCGACTGCCTATGGTACGGACCGGCTCTTTGTCTATCTGAGGCTGAAGGGGGATCAGAATAGACAGCTCGATGGGCAGGTTGCCAGGCTCGCGCGCGAGGGCCATCCACTCCTGACGCTCACGCTCCAAGACCGGTACGATCTCGCCGGAGAATTTTTTCGGTGGGAAGTCGCCACGGCCTTGGCGGGTCACCTCCTGGGGATTCACCCGTTCGATCAGCCGAACGTTCAAGAAAGCAAAGACAACACCGCTCGCGTATTGGCAACCGTCCAGTCAACCGGTCGATTGCCGAAGCAAACGACCTCGACTCCCACGCAAGCCGCGACCCAGCTCAAGCGGCAATGTCGCCCCGGTTCCTACGTTGCGATCCTGGCCTATACGACACCGTCTGCCAAGATGGAGCAGGCCGTTCGCTCGCTGCGAAGAGTGCTCGTCTCTCATCACCACGTAACCACGACAGCCGGCTATGGTCCGCGCTATCTCCATTCCACCGGCCAACTCCACAAGGGTGGGCCAAGGATCGGAATATTTTTACAACTCGTCGATACAATGAGTCCCGACCTCCCTATCCCCGGAAAACCCTTCACCTTTCGCACCCTCGCGCAGGCCCAAGCCGTCGGCGATATCCAGGCACTCCAGGCCAATGAACAACAGGCCATCGTCTTGCCGTTGGGCAAAAATCCCATCGCGACGATTCACGCGTTAACACAGTCCCTCGCTCCTCGCACGCCGGTTCGCCGTCCAACTAGGCCGCGCAGCAAAGGCGGGCGCACTCGCAAGAAGTAGGATGCCCGTCGATCTCGACATCCGCATCCATCACGACAGCCAAGCCGCGGCTGCAGCAGCGGCAGCCTTCGTACTGGACGTGGGCAAAGAGGCCGTCCGCGCACAGGGTCGATTCCTCATGGCGCTCTCAGGCGGCACGACACCGGAAACCCTCTATCGAACCCTGGCCTCTCCATCCTTCGCCGATCTCTTTGATTGGTCCAAAGCCACATTTTTTTTCAGCGATGAACGTTGCGTCCCTCCGAATGACCCTCGGAGCAACTACGCCTTGGCCGACAACACCCTCTTCACCCCTCTGAACATTGCTCCCTCGCAGGTCTATCGTATGGCAGGAGAATCTCCTGACCCAGAGGCGGCGGCCCATCAGTATGAACAGCAATTGCGTCTTGCGACAGACACCGCACCATCGGCCCAGCCATCCCTTGACCTCATCCTCTTAGGGCTAGGAGAAGACGGGCATACGGCCTCTCTATTTCCCGGTGCGCCGAATTTACGGGACCATCAACGCATGATAGCGGCAACACACTCTCCGAAAGATCCACCCAACAGACTGACCATGACCCTAGCTGCGATCAACAGGGCGAGTATGATACTGTTTCTCGTGACAGGAGCCGGCAAAGCAGGAATCGTGAGAGCCATCCTCGACCCGAAGACCGAGGCAGAACGACAGCTTCCGGCATCGTTGGTCAAGCCAGAGGAAGGCCGCCTGATCTGGTTCCTCGACCAGGCTGCCGCATCCGAGCTTCCGATCCATCAACGGCGAATGAGCACATGAGGGCAGGATGATTGTTGCTGGAGATATCGGAGGCACGAAAACTCACTTAGCCCTGTTCGACTGGAAGAAGGACCGGGTCGATCCAATCAGGCTAGAGACATTCCACAGTGCCGATTACACCTCGCTTGAGGACATGCTCAAGGAATTCCTCGTCCCCCCCGCGGCTCCAACGTCTAGAGACGAATTCGATACAGAGAAAAGTGATGCTATCGAGACGGAACCTGTTCCCCCAGCAGAGAACCAACCGAAAATCGACGCGGCCTGCTTCGGCATCGCCGGCCCCGTCATTCAGAACCGTTGCCAAACCACCAACCTCCCCTGGGTGATCGATGGCGCAACCCTGGCGAAACAGTTCAACATACCGAGCGTTCGGCTGCTCAACGATCTCGAAGCCATGGCCTACGGCATCCTTTTGCTCAGACCGGACGAAGTCGAAATCCTCAACGCCGGAACTCCACCACCACACCACCAGGCGCTCGCGCTGATCGCGGCGGGAACCGGACTGGGCGAATCCATCCTCTTCTGGAACGGCGCGCGCTATCAGCCGATGCCGTCGGAAGGGGGCCATGCGGACTTCGCGCCGAACAATGACAACGAAATTGGCCTGCTGCACCATCTTCGCAGCAACTATCTGCACGTGAGTTACGAACGGGTATTGTCCGGCCCAGGCCTGCACGCCATCTATGACTATGTTCGCGACAGCAAAAAGAATGAGCCGACATGGCTCTCGGAGCAAATCAAAGCCGGCGACCCAGCGGCGGTGATCGCAGCAGCCGGGCTCAAGGGGCAGGCAGACATCGCCACGCAGGCGCTGGACCTGTTCGCCTCCATCTATGGAGCCGAAGCCGGCAATCTTGCCTTGAAAGCCATGGCGCTCAACGGCGTCTATCTGGGCGGCGGCATCGCGCCGAAGTTGCTGGCCAAACTCAAAGACGGAACGTTCATGAAGGCCTTCACCAATAAAGGCCGCTATAAACGTTTGATGAGTTCGATCCCGGTCAAAGTGGTCATGAATCAGCAAGCCCCCCTCATCGGCGCCGCCTCCGTCGCAGCGGCCCTCTCCCCTACCTCCGCATCATGATGAGCAACCAGGACCTCGATAGCCTGAAAAAAGCCGCCGCGTTGACAGCCGTCGAATTCGTCTGCGATGGGATGGTCGTGGGCCTCGGGACCGGTTCCACGGCGAAACATATGGTCATGGCACTGGGGGAAAAGGTCCGCGCCGGCATGAGACTTCGCGGAGTGCCCACGTCGATGGAAACGGCCCTACTCGCCAGGCAACAAGGAATCACCCTCCTCGACGCCGACAATGTCTGGGTGATCGATGTGGCGATCGACGGGGCAGATCAGGTCGATCCTCATTTCAATCTGATTAAGGGTGGGGGCGGGGCACTCCTCAAAGAAAAGATTGTCGCGGCCTCGGCCAAACAATTCATTGTCTTAGTCGACCATACCAAGCGAGTCCCGGTGCTCGGGGGAGCCTTCCCGCTTCCCATCGAGGTGATCCCCTTCGGCTGGGGCAGCACCGCACGAGAAATTGAAGCCCTCACCAAGAGCCCTGTCGTACTCAGAGAACGCAACGGGGCTCCGTTCAAAACTGAGTCCGGCAATATGATTGTGGATGTGCACCTCGCGCGGATCGACAGCCCGCGAGAACTCGAGATCGCCTTGCACCTGATTCCCGGAGTGGTCGAGACCGGCCTCTTTGTGGGACGAACAGACCTGCTCATCGTGGGCACTCCCAACGGAGTTGAGTCGTACCCTGCGACGAGGACATGATCAGCAGGCGGCAAACCCTACAGGCCCTCACGACACATGTACGACTCCTCTTGGCTCTTCCACTTGCCCCATTCTTCAGCTCGTGCCTCCAGGTTCCCTTCGCACACACGACGACCGAACGACCGAAAGGTGAGAATATGAACCAGAAAATTTCCCCCGCCACACTCGATTCCTATCGGCTTCCAAGGCATGTAGTCCCGATTCGCTACGATCTGCGATTGGAGCCAGACCTGACCATCGCACGCTTTGCTGGGCAGGAGACCGTCACGCTGACGGTCCTTCAGCCAACCTCTGACATCGTCCTCAACGCCATTGACCTCGACATCACCTCGGCGCAGATTGAAGGAGAGTCAAGTCCGCCGCAACAGGCCACGATTATGTTGGACGAGGCGCTCCAGCGCTGCCATCTCACATTCGGCGAGCGTATCTCGGCCGGCGAGTGGAAGCTGACGATACTCTTTACCGGCACACTCAACGACAAGCTCCGAGGTTTCTACCGGAGTACCTACAAAGGTGAAGATGGCGTGACTCACAGCCTGGCCGCCACACAGTTCGAAGCCACCGACGCCCGCCGAGCGTTCCCCTGCTGGGATGAACCGGACTTCAAGGCCGTCTTTGCCACAACACTGGTCATCGATCCAACGCTCACCGCAGTGTCAAACAGCGCAATCACAGCCGAAACGCATGAGGCTGGAAAGAAGGTCGTGCGCTTCGCCGATACGATCAAGATGTCCACCTACCTGGTTGCCTTCATCATAGGCCGGATCGAGGCGACTGACCCGGTGATGATCGGCAACACACCGCTTCGCCTCTGGGCCATCCCTGGGAAAAAACATCTGACCAAGTTCGGTCAAGACATTGCGGCAGCATCACTCTCGTTTTTTGAGAGTTATTATGGAATCCCCTATCCAGGCGACAAGCTGGACCTGCTTGCCATTCCTGATTTTGCCTCCGGGGCCATGGAAAACTTGGGTGCGATTACCTACCGCGAAACAGCCTTGCTGGTCGACCGGAAGAGCGCCACGCACGGTGAATTGGAACGCGTGGCCGATGTGGTCGCGCATGAAAATGCGCATATGTGGTTCGGCGATTTGGTGACCATGTCTTGGTGGAACGGGCTCTGGCTGAACGAAGCCTTCGCCACCTTCATGGAGATGCTGGCGGTCGATGCCTGGAAACCGGAATGGAAACGATGGGACAGCTTCGGCGTGTCGCGCGCCGCGGCATTTTCTGTAGACGGACTGCACAGTACCAGACCGATCGAATATCCGGTGCAGGCTCCCAAGGACGCCGATGCGATGTTCGACGTGCTGACCTATGAAAAGGGCGCATCGGTACTCCGGATGTTAGAACAGCACATCGGGCCGACAGTCTTCCGCGATGGGGTGCGTGACTATTTACGTGCCCATGCCTATGGGAACGCAGATACGAAGGATCTCTGGGTGTCGATGGGAAAGATCGCCAAACAGCCGGTGCCTGAACTCATGGACGGCTGGATCTTCCAACCAGGGTTCCCCCTCATTACGGCTGAGATCGATCAGTCGGGCCGGCTTGTCCTGTCCCAGCAGCGCTTCACCTATCTGCCCAACCCATCACCCATCACCCATCACTCATCACCTGTTACCTGGCAAATCCCACTCCAGATGCGAGTGACCGCCGGAGGCAAGGCCGGCATCTCGCGCATGTTGCTGACGGAGAAGCACACGACGATCCCTCTTCCTAAAGATTGGGAATCCATCTTGCTGAACGAGGGAGGTCATGGGTTTTATCGGGTACGCTATGCGCCAGACCTGCTGAGTCGCCTCCTGAACTCGGGCATCGACCAACTCCCTGCCACCGAGCGGTTCAACCTCATCAACGACGCCTGGGCTACCACCGTCGCAGGCCTCATGCCCCTCACGGACTATCTTGACCTGACCGCCCGCTTCACCATGGATCGAGACAAGAATGTCTGGGCTGTGTTACTCGACTCCTTCTCCTTTCTGAATCGGATCATCACCGTGGAGGATCGGCCGGCGCTCGAAGCGTTCGTACGCGGTCGGGTGAGTTCCGCCGTTGCCGCGTTGGGGTGGGTGCCTCGAAACGGCGAGAGCGAAGGAACGAAGCAATTACGAGGTGAGCTGATCGGCGCACAGGGGAAACTCGGCAACGATCCGGCCATTCAACAACGAGCAACCGAGCTGTACCGAGCCTACCGCAACGACGTAACAGCCGTTGACCCCAATATTGTGCCCTCGCTCGTCGCGATCCTCGCGCATACGGGCGACGCAACCAGGTATGAAGAATTCGACGAACGGTTCCGCACCGCCTCCACACCGCAAGAAGAACGGCGTTATCTCTTCTCGCTATCAGCATTCCAGCCCAAGGCACTACTCGAACGTACACTTGCCCGCACCATCAGCGGAGAGATCCGCACGCAAGACGCGCCGTTTCTCGTCGGCGCCATCTTGGGCACTGTCTATGGGAGAGAATTGGCCTGGGCTTTTGTGAAAACGAACTGGGAGAAAATGGACCAATTGTTCCCCAAGCAAGGACTCCGCCGCATGTGCGGTGGGATCGTCAATCTCGCCACTCCCGAACTCGAACGAGACGTGCAGGAGTTTTTCGCAACCCGCAAGGTCGACCTGGGTGGGAAAACGCTCGATCAGTATCTGGAGCACTTGCAGATTGCCGTCACGGTTCGGAAGCGGGACAGCCTCGCTTTGCGGAGCTATCTGACCACGTTCCGCTAAGACGTTCCCAACAAGGAGGGAGAGCATGGTCAACAGTATCGCCTTCACCCTGTACCCCGTTACAGACATGGCGCGGGCGCGACGGTTTTATGAAGACAGGCTCGGTCTCCGTATGACTCGCCGCGAGGCGCGCGAGTTCGAGTGGGTCGAATACGATCTCGGCGGTGGGACGTTCGCCCTTACCGACTTGACGGAAGGTGGCGCGCCAAGCGCCGATGCAGGCGGCAGCATCGCCTTCGAAGTACAGAACGTCGACGAGACGGTTGAGCAATTGCGCGCGAAGGGGGTGCGCGTGAAACTCGAACCCCTCTCCACGCCCGTCTGCCGCCTCGCCGTGATCCTGGATTCAGAAGGCAACGCCCTGACACTCCACCAAGCCACGCAGGAATGGTGAGCAGGACGGGCATGGGCCGGACAAGCGATACCATGCCCCCCTCGACCATACCTCTGTATGGAGGGGGCCTTGAAGCGATCCCCTATCCTGCTGTAGACTGAGAGCGTACAGCATGTGGAGTGCCGATGGTACCGATTCGGCCCCTGTTAATGGCCGGTTTAGTCCTTGTCAGCACAGGATGGCTGATCGGCTGCTCCGACAGTGGGTCCGACCCAGGCTCATTACCACCGTTACCACAATCCAACGATCTGCGACTTCAGCCTATCAGCACCAGTCTCATTTCACCGGTCTTCATGACCGCGCCTCCTGCCGACACCACCCGTCTCTTTATCGTCCAGCAGGGAGGGGCGATCAGAATTTTCAATATCACTAGCGGATCGCTTCTCACAGATCCTTTCCTCGACATCAGTCTCCTCCTGTCAACAGTCGGTGAACGGGGGCTGCTCGGCATGACATTCGATCCCCAGTACGATACCAATCGCCAGTTCTACGTCTTTTACACGAACACCGCTGGTAACATTGTCATCGCTCGCTATCTGAGAGATGCCGTGAATGCAAACCTTGCCGACTCCTCTACGGCCACGCTGCTTCTCACCGTGGCGCACCCGACCTTCTCGAATCACAACGGCGGTATGCTGGCCTTTGGCCTAGATGGATGTCTGTATGCAGGGCTTGGTGACGGAGGAGGTGGCGGCGATCCCAACAACAATGCGCAGAGTCTTAGTCTGCCTCTCGGCAAGATCCTCAGGCTCGACCCAACGGACGGCTCAGCCTGCACATCCGGGAGCACAATCAATCCATTTAATTCTCTCATCTGGAGCCGCGGTCTTCGCAACCCCTGGCGGTTTTCGTTCGATCGGCAGACCCACGATCTGTATATCGGGGATGTCGGGCAAGGGGCGCGAGAAGAGATCAATGTCTCACCTGCGCCGAATGCTGGACGCGGGTTGAATTATGGCTGGCGATTGATGGAAGGGACGCTCTGTTTCAACCCTTCCAACAATTGCAACACCGGCGGCCTGACCTTGCCGGTGCTCGATTACCCTCACCTTAGTGGCGCTTGTTCGGTGACGGGCGGGTATGTGTATCGAGGGCCTACCGTGCCGGCGTTGCAAGGTACATATTTCTATGCAGATTTTTGCGCAGGTTTTGTGAGGAGCTTTCGCTATCAGAATAATCAACCTACAGAGCAGACAGAGTGGCCTTTGCTCAGTCCGCCGGGAGGTTTTGTCACGAGCTTTGGTGAAGATGCCGCGGGCGAGCTCTATGTAATGACCCAAGGAGGGGGCCTGTTCAAGTTCATTCCCAATTGATGTGCTTCAGCAAGACTCTCGAAAGGGGGATTGCTGTTCGATTTCGTGAACTTGTACGATTGGGTCTCAGAACGACTCAGTTGAAGGGTGATAACCGACCATGCGCACCTGCCCTTGCCCGAAATGCGGGACGCTGAAGACACGATTGGCTCCACGCAAGGGAGCGGCCGATCAGCTCCTCAGTACCTTGACCATCTATCCCTTTCGCTGCCAGCTCTGCGCGCATCGCTTTACCGCCTTTCTCGGCAAGCTCACGCGCAATCCTCGCCGCAACTATGACCGAGTCTCAGTCCAGTATCCGGCACAGGTCCGCCCCATCTATGATCCCAGCCAGCGCGTGGTGATCGAAGGGATACTGTCGAATTTGTCGCTCCGAGGGTGCCGCCTGCGCACACATCAGCGCATTCCGATGGGGTCTCATGTCATGCTGGAGTTTCATCCAGCCGAATACGATGATCCCATCATGGTTGACGGCGCCATTGTGCGTTCCCGTTGCGCCGAAGGGATCGGGCTTCGTTTTTCCAGTTTTCTCAGAACGGAAGAGCGACGTCTTAGCCGCATCCTCGCCCTACACCTTTCCGACCAGACCATCTGATGGTCGATTCACTCCCTCTTCGTCACGACTCAGGTAGATGGGCTGAAGGCGTTTAGCATTCAGTCTTCAGTCTAAACACCTACCCCCTGGTCTTTCCTGCCTTGCGAGATAATGTGGCGCTTCAGCCTGAACTCCTGAGTCGTGACGAAATAGTTGCTGCCCCCGTATGCTTCATAGTGAACCCAAGGTAGCTCACCTGGGGTAAATGCTCAGGTAGATAGGCTGAAGGCTTTTAGGGGCAGGGCTTCTTGTGCAACCAGGATTTATCTTTGCTTGAACCTAAGGTCGTAGAAACTGAGAAGGTATCGATTCGTGCCTTGCGAGATGATTTATAGCCTTCGGCCTGAACAGCTAAGTAGTTACACGAGTATGTCAAGGAATTTGTCCTTGTAATTGACAGGGTCAAAAACCTTTTGCTGGCGTGCAGAACTCTCTCATAACTGATTGGGCGTCTTGATTCAGTAGTGGAGCCGGAGTTGCACAATTTCTAGCACATCGTTCACAACGCGATACACCATGCGATGTTCATCTGTGATCCGCCGCGACCAAAACCCCGACAGCGCATGCTTCAATGGTTCTGGTTTGCCTATGCCGCGGAAGGGTTCGCGTTGTGTTTCGCGGATCAGCTTGTTGATCCGTTCCAGCAGGCGCTTGTCTTGCTTTTGCCAATGGAGATAGTCCTCCCATGCCTCGTCTGCGAAAACCAACTTCACTTGGCCAGCTTCCGCTCAATGCCTTTGCCTGCGTTCAGCTGCGCAACGGCCGAGAGAAGTCTCTTGGCGTTGGCGGGCGTTCGTAAAAGATAGGCGGTTTCTTCAAGCGCCTTGTAGTCTTCGAGCGAAAGCATGACAACGGACTGTTCGCCGTTGCGGGTAATAATCAAAGCTTCGTGGTCGTTGCAAACCCGATCCATGGCGCTGGCGAGGTTTGCACGAACGGTGGTGTAGGTAATCGCATCCATGGCGTGCTCCCAGTGTGTACGCGTTACTGTACAGCACGATGTATAAAATGTCCAGCATCACCAGGACCCCAACTCATCATTCCACCAGACGGTTCGCAATAAGGCCGCAAAAGGAAAGGGAAACGGGGTCAGGTCTCAATACTGTTAGTTTAATTAACTTTCTGTCGTACTCCCCCATCACACCGATGGAGGACGACATGGCCAGAACCAAAGCATGCTTGGGTCGCGGGGCGCGACTGACGGACTATTTGAGTATCAGTTTATTGGCGCGCGTGTACCCGGCGTCCCTGATCGGCAAACTGTTGGATGCGCACCACTGCAACAGTCGTCGCGAGCGCCGCTTTCCGGCCACGGCTGTTGCGTATTACTGCATGGCCTTGAGCCTATACCCCGAAGCCGCCTGCGCCGACGTGTTTGATGCCGTCGCCCAAGGACTGGCGTGGCGGAACCGGGGAATGGTACCGCCGCGCATCAAATCCTCATCGATTAGCGTCGCGCGGTCCCGCTTTGTCGTGGCCGGTCTTCAAGCGCCTCCAGGAGATGGCGTGCCTCCCCTTGGCCGATGCGCGCACCTGCCCACAGGCCTTCTACTGCGGGTTGAGACTGATGGCGATCGATGGCAGCAATATTGAGGTTCCCGACGAGGCCGACAACGTCAAAGTCTTTGGTTATCCCGGCAGCCGCACGGGTGTGACCGGGTATCCGCAGGCACAATGTGCGGTACTGGTGGAGTGCGCCACGCATGCCATCATCGCCGCCAATATGGGCGCGTATCGTGATGCGGAATGGACCGTGTGCCACCCTCTGCTGGCAAGCCTGAACCAGACGATGCTCTGCTTGGCCGACCGTGGCTTTAAATGGGTACGAGCACTGGTGTCGTGCCAAAGCCACCGAGCACAGTTGCTGTGGCGATACGCGTCAAACCGGCAACTGCCTGTGCAGCGGATGCTCGCTGATGGTTCGTTCTTGAGCGTCCTCCAGCCCAGCAGAGGGCCACGGCGCAAAGACACACAGGCTGCGGTCACGGTGCGTGTGATCGAGTACACGCTACCCGACGCCGAGGGCACCCAGGGCCGGTATCGGCTCTTGACCACACTGCTTGACGAACACCACGCCCCCGCCTTGGAGTTGGCGGCGCAGTACCATGAGCGCTGGGAGGGTGAGAGCGTGTTTGATGAACTCAAGACTCACTTGCATCAGCGCCGTCGGGTACTCCGCAGCAAGACCCCTGATCTGGTGCGGCAGGAGTTCTATGGCTGGGTGCTCACCCACTACGCGGTGCGGTGGCTCATGCACACGGCGGCCCCGAACATCACCTGCCGCCACGCACGTGATCCTTCGTGGCCCACGTATAGCTGCTGCGCCGAGCCCAGCCACAGTCAGCGGCTTTCCCTCCCAGCGCACCCGCGCCTGCGTAAGCGGTGGTTCAAAGACGTATTGGCTCATGCCGCCGCACTGTGGTGTGTCAGCAATCGTGGCAAATCGAACCCCCGGATGGTCAAGCGCCGAAACACGCCCTATGCCAGCCACAATCGAACCGTGCCGCGCAATCAGCATCAGGTGTTCCGTCCCGCGCTTGTCCCACCGCTCCCGCTGTCAAAACGGAAATGGTATTCGCAAGCCAAGAACCAGTTACACTAACAGTATTGAGACCTAACCCCTGATCTTCGAGAGTGCCTTCGATCATCCATGAGAATGAGCACCAGTCGGTGTGAAGAGAATTCCCTCACTGCTGTATGCCACGGCCTACAGCGATGAAACCCTTGTGCAATCAATATTTTACAACGCTTCGATCCCAAGTGTGTACTCGTTCCCGTTCATCGAGATCTGTCTTCTGAGGGCGAAGGAAGGGCCGCACATCAAAAAATCCCCTAACATATTATAGTCATTTGCTTTCTTCCTCCTTCGGTACGGCGATTGCTATCCCATCTCGTAAGCTTAGCCATAATGTAAGGTACGCCAAGAGAACCGCAAGTGGTTGAGTCCATCTATGTGCGTCAATTCCTGGACGATGGCGCGATAGTCTTGACTCAAACCGGTGTTATAGAGCGTTGGGGTTAAGTGTTCAGTCCCACCACACGTTCTTTGATTCATCCGAATGACATTGAATCCCGCGCGGTAGGCCTTTGCTGCGATGCCGTGCATGTAGCGAGACTCACTGGAGCCTTCAAGCCCATGCAGGAGCACCAGGTTTTGGCACGCGATTCTGGCCGGCTGCCAGTGGCAGAAGCCGAGTAGTTGGGTACGCGGTTCTGTGGTAAAGAGGCGCGATTCTGTGGGTACTCCGGCAAGAACTTCTCCCCGAGGCCAAAAGCCTGGGCCAATGGTCATGAGATGCGGGTTGCGGAACCAGGTTGCCGGTGTGAACGCTCGCCCATTTGCTGACATGGAGAGCAGCAAAAGAACGCTGATGGCTCTGCAGCATGAATCTCCAGGATACGACAAATAGGAATGGGAGTGCCTACTCACATTTTTTACTGGCAGTGGCCATAGACCGTGCCGAGAAGTGAGAGGCAGGCGAGACAAGGTTCGATCCGAAACCAGACGTTCAGAACACATAACTTAGTATATAGAACCATCACGCCTCGTCAATTACTCTCGACTAGGGATTCTCCCAGTGTGGGAAAAATGAAGTAACTGTAAAATGACTTACCCGCAGGCTAGTAACCCGGTGTCGAGTGCTACGATGAGACTACTTAAGATTCAACGCGAGCTTAGGATGCCGGCCATACGATATAATAGTTATCTATCCAGTCCTTCACAAACAGATCCTCCTCTTTTGCGTGCTACCCCCGATTCGCGTCCACTGGTTTCATAACCTTTTCGATAAGAAACGATGCGCTGCTGATGTTTGCGCAGCTCGGATCGTGCCAATTCGCGTCCTGTGAATATATTGAGTGAAAGGACTTATTGCTATGTCGAATACAGCAATGCAAGTCGAACACATTTCAAAGCAGTATGAGATTGCCCCTCGAGATCAGCGGAATTTGAAGGAAGTGACGGAAGGCTTCCTGCGCGGCCTGTTTCGAAAGCAACGCCTCACCTCCACGCGATTGACCGAAACTTTTCACGCTCTGCAAGACATCACGTTTGAGATCAGCAAGGGGGAAGTGGTTGGCCTGATAGGTCGAAACGGCTCGGGCAAAAGCACCCTACTTAAAATCCTCTCTCGCATTACCAAGCCGGATTCCGGTCGAGCCCGTATCTATGGTCGCCTAGCCTCATTACTCGAAATAGGCGTCGGCTTTCATCCTGAGTTAACCGGACGCGAAAACATTTACCTGAGCGGATCGATCATTGGGATGCAAAAGGCAGAAGTGAAAAGAAAGCTGGACGAAATCATTGATTTTTCAGGGTGCGAACGATTCATCGATACCCCGATAAAGCGGTATTCAAGCGGGATGGGAGTCCGACTCGGTTTTGCCGTGGCTGCCCACCTCGAAGCAGACATACTGCTTGTAGACGAAGTCTTAGCTGTCGGCGACTTGGAATTTCAGAAGAAATGTTTGAACAAGATGCAGGATATTGGAAAGGAGGGGCGAACAGTCCTCTTCGTATCCCACAACATGGCGGCGATAACCCGCTTATGTCCGCGCGCCATTCTTTTAGATACAGGAAAAGTTATAGCGGATGGCTCTTCGGCAGACATCGTGTCTAACTATATGAATGTCGGCACCAGAACGAAGGCTGCCTGTGAGTGGACGGACATATCACAAGCCCCTGGCGGAGAAGTCGTTCGTCTGATGGCAGTACACGTCAGGGATGAGGACGGGGAGATAGCCGAAACGGTGGATATTCGCAAGCCATGTCACATTGAAATGGAGTATGAGGTGCTGCAGCCTGGCGCCGTCTCGATTCCGAACTATAATATTCACAATGAAGAAGGAATATTGATATTTGGTTCCCTCGATCTCCACCCGGAATGGCGACGACGTCCCCGACCTGCCGGCCGCTGGGTGAGCACCGTAAGTATTCCCGGAAATTTCTTGGCGGAGGGACACTTTTTTGTCACCGCGAGTCTCGCCACGATGCATCCCTGGGTCATGCAATTTTGCGAACGTGATGCTGTGTCGTTCCAGGTCGTTGATAGTATGGACGGTGATTCAGCACGGGGCGATTATGGGGGAACCTTTGAAGGGGTCGTGCGCCCACTGTTACAGTGGCGCACGACACGAAGAGACACCGAACCAGTGAGTATGTCTTTTCGTCATCGTCACCCTCAGGGTGTGCGTGGATAAGCAAGGAGGATACAGCAATCTTGGAGCATCGATATGCGTGAATTGAGCCGGTAATGCCTGGGGCACCCTACTGGGTGCTGCTGTTTTTATATTGGCGCAGAGTGGAAGCTCTCAGGGCCTCCGGGAAATCGCTATGGATATACCAACACTTCATTCGGAAAAAGCGACTCAATTTTATTCAGCGCATGCTGGAGGCTTTGAGGATCGCCGCAGCCGGCTCCTTTGTTGAGAAGAAACAAAGGGATCAGACACCTTAACGCTTCCCTCGCACCTGCTCGAAAATGGAGGAGATGCCCCCGGGGCCGTTGAGTAACTTCACGTTTCGGAGGCGATGAATCAACTGCGTGGTGGGGAGTGACTTCCTGATCCGACCACGCTGTCTCGCGGCCCCGTCTCGATTCGGCATACGATAGACCTAGGGTGGGGAGACGCGCTAAAATTGCCGCATTAGATTTGAGTGGAGACCAAATCATGAACACACAACTCTTACAGCAAGCACGTGTGCTAGACATCGACGAGCAAATTGAGCTGGTTGAGGCCATCTGGGACGGCATCGTGAGTCGCGGTGCCGTGCCACCATTGACAGAAGCGCAGAAAACAGAACTTGACCGCCGCCTCGCAGATCATCTGGCGAACCCTCACGATGTGATTCCCTGGAGTGAGGTGAAAGCTGCTGCCCTTGCCAAAATTAGGCAATGAGCCTACCCATCACTTTTCATCGTGCCGCCAGTGCAGAGTTCATAGAAGCCAGTGCATGGTAAGAAGGCAAGCGACTTGGCCTTGCGCGTGAGTGCATGGCTGAAATTGACCGTGGCGTATCGCTGGCATCTGAACACCCTCTCCAGTTTACCGTTGTTCGCACGAACATTCGGCGTGTCGTCGCCAATCGTTTCCCATACAGCGTGTATTTTCGTGCGGAGAAGCCTCGCATTGTTGTCTTGGCGGTATTCCAGGGCAACAGAGATCCCGCCATTTGGCAGGTTAGGGTCTACCTCTGGAGGAGAGACCACCGGGGACGTTGCTTGAGCTGACACTTCGGAGGCGATGAATGAAATAGCGGGGTAGTGATTGATTTCATGATCCCACCACGCTGTTTCGCGGCCCCCGTCTCGTCCGACAACCTGTGCGCGCCCTGCGCTGAATGGCGAGACCAGCGCGCCGCGTCCTCGCTGATTTGCGGAGACGGTAGACCGTTAGATAAAATCTGGCTATAATATGGCCAGAATGCGGTTCGATATCATTCTGGCGCCAGAGGCGGTGGATGACCTGAGGTCACTGCCGGCGAATATCCGTTCTGAACTTCGCGACGGGATGGAAACCTACCTGCGTCACGAGCCTCAAAGAGTGAGTAAGAGCCGAATCAAGCGGTTACGAGGCCTGGCAAAACCTCAGTATCGATTGCGTGTTGGAGATATTCGCGTCTTTTATGACATTTGTGATCAATGCGTTGAGGTGCTTGCCGTAGTAGGCAAGCCCTACACCGAGCGATGGTTACGGCAACACGGAGTTCCGAAATGAAAACGGTCCCCCTGTCTGAAATTAAAGATGACCTGTCACGCTTTCTTCGGGAAGCAGAAAAGGAAGATATTGTCGTGACGCGCCATGGGAAGCCGGCCGGGTTGCTCGTTGGTTTTGCTTCCGAGGACGATTGGCTTGATTATCGCTTGGAGAATGATCCCGGGTTTCTGGAGCGGATTTCGGCGGCTCGGGAAAGCCTGCGCTCCGGCAAGGGGAAAAAACTGGAAGATATAGAAGGTCTAACTCCACGCTCCAGCCGACGCTCGCGGGGCTGAGCGTCGCCGTTAGGTCACAGATGTCTGCATCGAGCTCACCGGATCGCTCATCACTAGTGGTTCCATGCGCCCTTGGGTGCCTGCTTCACCGTTGCAGCGCAGTTTTCTGGCGGATGGTCCCATTGCTCCGTTCATTGTCGAGCTGATGTTTTGGTCGTGTTTTCCGTACGCAATTGCAGCGCTATTGCCGGACTTAAGAATCATGAGCGAAAGAGATGGGGTCATGGCTTGACTGTGCGTCGCATCATTGATGCGTCATGGCGCACCGGGGGGGGCGGGTGAGAACGGCTGCGCTGCGCGAGCAAGGAGACAACCGGGCCAGCAGTCTGTGCACGCGTTGTGTGCGTACAGGACGTATTTGGTTCGTGAGTCTGAGATAACAAGAACAGATTATGCGGGATGCTCAAAAAGTCCAGACTTCTCACCCGCCCAACCCTGGCGCGCCGAGACGCGCCTTGTCCCAAGCAAGGCCGCAGCCGATGGAAGCACCGGAGGCGTAGCCTCTGGGCTACGTTGAGGATGCTGTCGAGGTGAGAACGACGCTGGCGGGCTTTTTCAGCATCCCGCTAAGCGCATCCTTTACTCGTGCCGCAACACCGCCAACGGTCGTTGACCAAGTATCCGGTAGGTGCCGGCAAACCCGACGATCAACGTCAGCAACATCGTAAGAAGAAGGCCGGTGCCAAGTACCTGTGGGTGTAGGCTCCAGGGTAGGTCGAACACATACCTCACCAGGGCCCATGCCAAGATAGTCCCGAGGGTTAATCCAATGAACCCCGCGACGGCGCCCAGCAGGACATACTCCATGGCAAAGGCTCGTGCAATCAGACCTCGGGTCGCGCCGAGCGCTTTCAGAATGACCGATTCGTAGAGACGCCGGTACCGGGTCGATGCAAGCGCCGCTGCCATGACCAGTCCGCCGGCCACCACGCAAAATAACGCCACGGCCCTGATGGCCAGAGAGAGGCGATCGAGCACACGCGCAAACCCGTCGAGCACGTCGCCGATGTGGATCGCGCTGATGTTCGGAAAGGAGGCGACGACCGCCTGTTGCAACGGCACCTCTTGATCTGCCGAGGCCCGCACCGTGGCGACATAGGTAAAGGGCGCCCCTTCAATCGAGCCTGGAGACAGGATCATGTAGAAATTGGTCGAGAAGTTTCCCCACTCGACTTTGCGGATACTGCTCACCTCTGCCGACACCGTGGCCCCCTGAATATCGAACTCCACGATCGAACCGATGGTAAGGCCTAAGTGCAAGGCCGCGTCCTCTTCCACTGATACTTGAGGCGTCGAGAAGACCTGCCCTGGCTTCCACCATTCCCCCTTGATCAAGGTATTGTCTTTCGGCAGCCGATCCAGGAAGGTCAGCACATACTCGCGGGTGAAATACCATTGCTTTCCTCGCGCTTCTTTTGCCTCCGTCCGTTTGTCGTCCTTCTCCACCCCTTCATCTACCTTGACGACCTGTCCATTGATCGCATGGAGACGCGAACGCACCAGCGGCATGAGCTCCGGCCGCGCGTGGCCGGCCTGTCGATCGACCAGCGACACGAACTCCTTGGCTTGATCGAGCTGGATATCGATAAAGAAAAAGGTCGGAGCATCCGCAGGCCGATTCTCCTGGATCTGGTGGAGCAACGCCTGTTCCACCAGCGACACCGTCACAATCGCCATGACGCCGATGCCGATGGCGACCATGATCCCGGTCGCTTGGCTTCCAGGCCGCACGACATTGCCCAGCGCGTAGCGAAGGCTCAGGATGCGAGGCCTCGGCATCCAGGCCAGCCCTCGCACAAACAGTTGCGCACAAACAAAGAGGACTGTGATGGCGAGTGCCATCGCCCCGATAAAGAGCAGGCCGATCGACCAGGAACCGGCTTGCCACACAGACAAGGCGCAGAGTCCGAGAACGATGCCTCCGGCCGTGCCGACATTCCATGGGTCGGTCAGTCCCTGTTTCACCCACCATCGCGACTGAGACGCTCCCTGTTCGACCGTCGCCTGTTCCGCATCGCGCCGAAAGATCGCTCCTGGATGTACCTCTCGAATCTTCAAGAGGGGCCACAGGGTAAACAGCAGTGTCGACAACAGACCCAGCGTTGCCCCTTTGAGCAAGGGCCAGACCGAGGCCCACGACAATTCCAAGGACAGGCCCAACTGATCGAGGATGTCGGACACAAACAGCGCAGCCATGAGGGGAGGCAACCCTCGTTGAAGCGCTATCCCGAACAAGATCCCAGCCAGGCTCCCAATACATCCCAAAAAGATCGCTTGCACCACATAGGTCCAGATCACCGTGGCTGAATCGGCACCGACCGCTTTTAAGATTGCAATGGTCCGCAACTTGTCCCGCAAGAACGCGTGAATCGAGGTCCCGACCCCCAGTCCACCGATGAACAGCGCTGTGAGGCCGATCAACCCGAGATAGCGGGAGAGTTGTTCGAGAAATTGCCTCAACTGCGACTGGGATGTGCGATAGCTGGATACGCGCGCAGAATCTGCCTCCAGCCGATCTCGCAGTTCGGAGCGTAACGGTTCCAGCTGCGTATCGGATCGTATCTTTATGAGATACCGTTCCCGCACCCGGCTTCCTGGCTTAATCAGCTCCGCCGCTCGCAATCCTTCCTGCGCAATCATCACCCGTGGACCTAGGGTGAAGGCATTGGCCATTCGATCCGGCTCGGTCCGCACGATGCCGGTGATCAGAAACATCGCTTGGCCGATCTTCAACCGATCCCCGATCGAGAGGCCCATCCGAATCAGCAGCGACTCCTGCACGACTGCGCCAAAACAGGAATGGCCGCCGCAACGCTGTTCGTCCGGATGGAGCAGGGTATCGAGCGATTGCGGCGGCTCAAGTCTGATGGTCCCGTACAGGGGATAGACGGACTCCACCGCTTTCAGCTCAATGATCTGGGTCGACTGGGTCTCAACGGGTCCAACCGTTCCGCGCGCAGCCATCGCAACCAGCTCGCTCACATGGGTGAAGAGCATGTCACGCTCGCTCAGCGAGTTCAGCACCGCCTGTCCCGAAAGACTCAGGGGGCGAGTCAGGCGAATTTCGAGATCCCCGCCCAACAGTCCCCGCGCTTCTTTCGTGACGGCCTGTTCCATATTCGCGCCAAACAGCGACACTCCGACTAAGGCCCCGACGCCGATTGCGATACAGGCGAAGAAATAGAGAAAGTGCCGCCAGGCTCCCCTGGTTTCACGCCAGGCCATTTTCAGGATGAAGCGAATCACCGGGATGACTCTTCAACCCGTAGGACTAAGTCGGTGAGGGTATCGGATTCGATGCGACCGTCGCGCAAGGCAATCACACGCTCCATGGTGGAGGCGATGGAGCGATCATGCGTGACGAGGACTAAGGTGGTGCCGTAGTCGCGATGGAGAGCATGGAGCAGTTGCATCATGTGTTCGCCCGTGGCTGAATCCAGGTTACCGGTCGGCTCATCAGCCAACAGAATCGGCGGGTGACAGGCAAAGGCTCTGGCCACCGCCACCCGCTGCTGCTCGCCTCCAGACAGTTGGACAGGATAATGATGCAGCCGTTCCCCCAGGCCGACGGTATTCAACAGATCCGTCGCGCGATCCTGCGCCTTGCGCATCCCTGCCAGCTCCAGCGGCACCAGAACGTTTTCCAGCGCCGTAAGGGTGGGAATGAGATGAAAGGATTGAAAAATGTAGCCGATATGATCGCGACGAAACCGCGCCAGGGCACTCTCGCGCATGGTCGAGATCTCCACGCCGTTCAACGTGATGGTGCCGGAGGTTGGCCGATCAAGCCCCGCGATGAGGCCCAGCAAGGTGGACTTCCCGCTTCCGGAGGGGCCGACGATGGCCACGCGCTGCTTATCGGGAATCTCAAGCGTGACGTCGTCGAGGATCGTAATCTGATGGCCGCCGCCGGCCAAGCGCATCGTCAGATGAGAGAGAGAAATCATGTTGTCGGTATAGCTCCCACAGTATCGTCCACGTCGAGGCTATATTATACTGGATGATGATGCGCCGCTCATGGATTCTCACCAAACTATTTTGCTATCCCTGCCTCTCCCTGCTCCTCCTCTGTACGTATGACCGAGGCAGTGCGCCCGCCGCTGAATCCCCCTCGTCGATCTCTCCGAGCGAGGGTGTGGGATCACTGCCGGGGATGAAGACAACGGCGCCACCGAACCGACAGAAGAGGCCCGTCTCTGGCGAACGTCCGAGCATCGTCGCCTTCGGAGACAGCCTGACATCCGGCTTGGGCGTGGCGTCGGATCATTCGTATCCCGCCCATCTGCAGCGGGCACTGGACGCTGCGGGGTATGCCTATCGGGTCGTGAACGCGGGAGTCAGCGGCGATACGACAGCCGGGGGAGTCCGAAGAGTCTCCTGGGTACTGAAGAACAAACCGGCGATCGTCATTCTGGAACTCGGGGCTAACGACGGGCTCCGCGGCCTCAGCTTGCAGGAGACGAAATCCAACCTCGAACGGATTATTCAACAATTCCACCAGGCCTCGGTCACCGTGGTGTTGGCGGGGATGAAATTGCCCCCCAATTATGGACAAGACTATATCGGAGGGTTTGAGGCGATCTACCAGGCCGTGGCAAAGCAATATGGCCTGACGCTGATTCCATTTTTTCTCGATGGGGTGGCAGTGTCTACCACGCTCAACCAGGCCGACGGCATTCATCCGACCGGAGAAGGCTATCGCATCATTGTCGAGAAGCTCTTCCCGACGCTTGAGCCGCTGCTGGAGCGAAAACGGTGAGAGTGCTCTACCCCGCCTTCTTCGTGAAGCGAGCGAGACTTGCGAGAAAAGCGGGACGGGGGAGACGGACACAGTTCAAGGTCCGACGTCCATAATTTTCTGAACGTCGAACTTCGTGTCGCGCTACTTCTTCTTGGCCTTCGGCTTCTGCGCTGCTTGCTCGGCATGAGCCAGCGATTCCTCCGCATGCTTTAGCGATTCTTTGGCATGCTCGAGCGCTTCCTTCGCGTGGGCATCAGTGCTTCCTTTTATGGCCTCTTCCAGATGCGTGATGGCTTCTTTCTCGTGTGCGATGCCCTCCTTGGCATGCTTGATGACTTCCTTGACATGCCCATTTTCGCCCGCGAATGCAGCGCTTGACAGGCCTCCTGCGAGAAGACCGCACACCGCGACTGCGACAACAATGGCTTTCACTTGGCTCATAACTCCTCCTGTGTGATGGGAAACTCGTATCCAGGGCCGAGCATACAGCAACGGTAGACTTCTGTTAACAGCTTGAGTTCTAACTCCAAGTGCAACACTACCGGCCCTGATGGGCTAAGGTGTTGCCATGCCAAAACGATGCTACACACACTTGAGTGCTGAAGAGCG